>JAAYUD010000082.1 GCA_012517855.1 Bacteroidales bacterium | reverse complement strand
TCGCGAATATCAGTATCATGCTACTTTCCGCGATGAAACATTGCCGCAGATATTGAATTATCTTAGCAAGTCGGTCGCAATGAAGTGGCAGAATGTAGAAAGCATGCAGCAGGATGATGATACATTGACAAGACAAAAAATAGTAATTGATTTATATTAACCTAAAAAAGAAAAATGCCTATGCCAGACAGTACTTGAATTTTACCTGAAAAATAAAAAAGGAAGGAACTGCGTCAACAGTTCGCTTCCCAGTAACATTGCTCACGGCGCTGAAATATTGTAGAAATCAGCCGTGAATAAACTAATAGTTCATTATCAATAATAAACATCAGTTAGCCACAAATGTATGAAAAATAATCAAACATTGGGTGCAATTGTCCATAAAATTGCTCCAAATCTTAAATTACCTTTGTTTATGAGGATCAGTTTAATTTTACTTTTTTCCGTTGTGTTGCAATTGTCTGCTGCCAATGTCTTTGGGCAAAGAATGAGGCAACCTATTGCAATGAGAAATGTAACACTAGGAGAAGTACTTAGCCGTATCGAACAGGCTTCGGACTATGTCTTCTTATACAACAACAAAACAATCAATTCTAATCGAATCGTTTCTGTTGAAAGCTCTTCTAAGGAAATACCAGTTGTTCTTGACAAACTGTTCAGAAACACCAATATTACCTATACTGTTGTGAACAAGCAAATAATACTTTCTACCAGCCATAAGGAAAAGATGGAAAACAGACAGCAGTCGCAACAAGCCAAAAATATAATTAAGGGAACAGTCGTAGATACAAAGGGCGAACCGCTTATCGGTGTCAATGTAAAGGTCAAAGGCTCTGCCGTTGGTGTCATTACCGATATTAACGGACAATTCTCTCTCCAAGCAAGCAATTCGGAACAATTGGAATTTTCGTATGTAGGATATACTTCTAAAGTGCTGAAGGCTTCATCGGGTATGAAGGTTACACTTCATGAAGACAACAAGGTACTTAATGAAGTAGTTGTTACGGCACTGGGTATAAAACGGCAAGCAAAAGCGTTGGGGTATTCTGTTCAAGAACTAAAAGGATCTTCTTTGACTGAGGCTCGCGAAAGTAATTTGATGAATAGTTTGAGTGGTAAGATTGCTGGCGTTCAAGTTAGTGGCTCTGGAAATGGTGCCATGGGGTCAAGCCGTATTATTATACGTGGAAACAATTCTTTGGGTGGAAACAATGAACCTTTAGTCGTTGTTGATGGTGTGCCAATTAATAATTTTAATGGCGGTACTTCTAATAGTGAATGGAGTGGGTCAGACTCTGGTAATGGATTATCGGATTTGGATCCTGATGATATAGAGTCTATTTCGATATTAAAAGGGGCAGCCGCTGCAGCACTTTACGGGACAAGAGCTGGTAATGGCGTATTAATGGTTACTACAAAAAAAGGAAGCCATCATCAAAAAGGTTTGGGTGTTACTTTTAATTCAAATGTGCAATTTGAAAATGCGATGGTCAAGCCTGAAATGCAAAATCAATATGGGCAAGGAACAAATGGCTCGTTTGATGCTGATGGTAACTATAGCTGGGGACCAAAAATGGCAGGTCAACAGTTGACTGATTGGACAGGACAAACTCGTGCATTTAAACCATATGATAATAGTATTACAGATTATCTTCAAACGGGTCTTACAGCTACTAATACTTTGGGTGCATCATTATCTACTGATAAATATTCTTTTTTTGGTACTGTATCTTATCAAAGAATTAATGGCGTTGTCCCTCATAATAATCAAGATAAGTATGTTTTTAATCTTCGTAATGCGGTAAATTTGAGTAGTAAATTATCTTTGGATATAAAGGTTAATTACATAAAACAAAAGATGCAGAATTTGCCTGCGTTGACAGCTGATCCGACAAGTGTGATGGCTAATTACCTAATGATGCCTAGAAGTGTTCATTTCTCTGATTTGGAAAATCCTTTAAATGAGAATGGAACGATTAAGCAATGGACTTCAAAGGAAACAAACTATGTTTTGAATCCTTATTTTACCGCATTAAATAAAAATCAAAATCATCGCGATCGCTTTATTGGATTTGTGTCAATTAATTATAAACCAATGAGCTGGATGAATATTATGCTACGCCATGGAGAAGATATATATTGGTCTGGAAATGAAAATAAAACTTGCGCTGCTACACCTTATGCTACAGACTATAAGGGACATGGAAATTATTATATAGGCTCTTCTAATTTCCGCGAATCGAATACTGATGCTCTGGTTACTTTTACAAAAGATAATTGGTGGGGTTCGAAATTTTCTGGCAGTCTTAGTGTAGGGGGAAATTTGATGTATACGAAAACCGAAACGATGGGTGAGAATTCTGGCCCATTGGCTATCCCTGACTTCTTCTCGATTAGTAATGGTCAAAATCAAACTATGACTCATTATACTAGCGAAAAAGCTGTTAATTCTGTCTATGGATTAGCTCAATTGAATTATGGTAATTGGGCTTATTTAGATTTGACTGCACGAAATGACTGGTCGTCGACTTTGCCCAAGAAAAACCGTTCATTTTTTTATCCTTCAGTAGGTATTGGATGGGTAGTCTCAGATATGTTGGGGTCTTATGATGTAAATTTTCCTAAGTGGATTTCATTTGCTAAATTGAGAGCATCTTATGCTGAAGTCGGAAATGATACAGATCCTTATCGTTTGACCACCACATATGCTATATTTAATGTCACTTCTGACATTAAAGGTTCTGAGGTTAATAATACGATACCGTTATCCAATTTGAAACCGGAAAATATTAAATCTACTGAATTTGGCTTTGATTTGCGCTTTCTGGATAGCCGTTTAAATTTAGATTTTACTTGGTATCAGAAAAAAGCTACAAACCAAATTCTTACTCTTCCTATATCATCTACAACTGGTAAATCTTATCGGTTGATTAATGCCGGTAACATAGAAAATAAAGGAGTTGAATTTGTAGTAAACGCAATACCTGTCAGAGTGAATAAATTTGAATGGGACGTAACTCTTAATTATTCGAAAAATACAAATAAAATTAAAAAATTGCATCCTGATCTTTCAACTTATGAACTTGCATCAACAAGTTTTGTGAAAGTTGTTGCTCGTGAAGGTGGCAAATATGGCGATATTGTTGGCTATCGTTATAAGCGTGATGCGACTAATAAGATTGTTGTTGACGGTGAGGGGTTGCCTATGTTAGAGGCAAATATGGATACTGATCATCCAATAGGTAATTATCTTCCGAAATGGATGGGAAGCCTTACTAATCTATTTATGTATAAGAATTTTTCTTTGAGTTTTATGCTAGATATTCGTGTCGGTGGTGATATTTATATGAATTCATTAGCTCGAGGTTCAGAGTATGGTACTACAAAAATGTCTTTGAGTGGGCGTGATGAATGGTATTCTGGTAAGGGAGGGATCGTTGTTGATGGAGTTACTGAGGCTGGAAATATAAATACTACTGCTGTGAATCCACAAGAATATTGGTCCAGGGTCTCTCGCGCTGGTGAAAAATTTATTTATAGTGGGACAAATTTACGATTGCGCGAGCTAACTTTTGGTTATACTTTCCCCAAAAGTGTTTTGTCAAAAACTCCTTTTACTAATTTGAAATGTAGTTTTGTAGGGCGCAATTTATGGCTGATTAAGAAAAGTATACCAGGATATGATCCGGAATGCTCGTATAGTACAGGTAATGGACAGGGAATTGAATATGCATCATTTCCTTCTATGCGAAGCCTCGGATTTAACATAAATGTTTCATTTTAAAAAATATATGAGATGAAAGCAATAATTAAATATTTTTTTGGTGGGGTAATGGCAATTGGTTTGCTATTGACATCCTGTCAAAATTTTGACTCTTTAAATGAGAATCCTAACGACCCTACTCCTGATAAAATAGATCCTATTTATCTGTTATCACCAGTATTTATTCGCAGTACATTAAATGTAGATATGTATCAGCGTATTCATAATTTATATGTAGATACTTATGCTCAATATTTTGCTAATGATAAATATACATCTAATAATTGTGTCCCTAATAATGATTGGTCTCAATCATATTGGGACGCTCATTGGGCGTGGGTTGCCGACTTGAATGAGATAATTCGAAATTATCAAAACAATTCTAAGTATACTAATCTTGTCCAAATTGCCCGTATATGGCGTGTATGGGTCTTTAATAGGGCTACAGACTTGTTTGGGGATATCCCTTATTCGAAAGCATGCGATGATTCAGGAGATGCTGCGAGTTATGATACCCAAAAGGACATTTATTATGATATGTTGAATGAATTAGCAGAAGCTTCTGCCACATTAAATGTGAGTGGTGATAAAGTTGGAAGCGGTGATTTGATTTTTGGGGGAGATATTACTAAATGGAAATTATTTGCTAATAGTTTGAGATTGCGCTTGGCTATGAGAATGACTGAGGTGGATCCAAATAAGGCTAAAGTTGAAGCCGAAGCTGCTGTCAAGGCTGATGGTGGACTCATTTCAAGTATTGATCAGGATGTAAAGATCAAACGGAAAAATAATTATTATCAGGTTGATTATGGATTTTATAATGGGGTATCTCATCTTTTTAATGGCGGTCGTATGACAATGAGTTATTCGATGCAAAAATTATTGACTAATCTGGGTGGTATTGCTTTCCCTAAAAAAACTACTTACAAGGATGTCCCTGACTATTGTGATCCTCGTGGCCCAATATATTTTAATGTAACCAGTGAGTATAATGGTGCCGCTGAGGCATATCGAGGGCGTTGGAAAGGGGTGCCTGCAGGATATACCAAGGCTGTTGCATTAGAACCGAATAATGCTGTGAAGAACAACTCGAGGGTGGGTGTGTACTTTGTTGGTAGTACTAAGGAGACAGATGTTCCTTTTGAAGTGAATTTTGATAGAGATCAGACTCTTATGTATTATGCGGAAATTTGCTTTTTGAGAGCAGAGGGTGCTCTTCGGGGATGGAATATGGGAGATGGAGGTTCTAAGGTTGATGCGGAAGTTTTTTATAATGCTGGAATTCGAGCTTCGATGAAAGAAGTGGAAATTTCAGACGATGTAATAAATCAGTATATCACTTCTACAATGCCGAATTTATATGGTACAACAGTCCCTTTTAATGATAACGTTACAGGCGTCCATAATTCTCAATTAGCTAAAATTATGACCCAAAAATATTTAGCCAATTTCCCAGATAATGGTTGGGAGGCTTGGGCTGATTATCGTCGCTTAGGATTACCGACGCTTGACCCTTTTGCAATGCCCGAATCCGGTTATGTTATTGAAAAGGGCGCAACCGATTGGAAAGGTTCTTTGCGGCGTCTTATTTATCCTGCTCAGGAGCAAATTGTAAATGCCGTAAATTATAATGCTGCAGTTTCTCGTCTTAGTGGCGGAGATAAAACAATTTCGCGTATGTGGTGGGATGCCCGTACTTCCATTCAAGAATGATTATTATTGAATATTGATTGTTGATACTTATAATTTTAGGTAATCTTACTGTAGTGTTATTCTCAAAATAGAGAATTCTCTTCAGTAAGATTTTATTCTTTTATCCCGAATTCAAGTATTATATAACCGAACTTGCTTTTGATGTTTTCGATCAATTCTCTCCGATATCCTCCGTCAGCCAATATGACTTTCACGCCCGAACAAAGTTCTTTTAAAACCCGCATGAGCAGATAAGCGGCTTTACCATCATAAACGGTCACTTACGGCAATAAGAAATCCGTTCTTATCGACAACGACATGACGTTTGATCCCTTCCACTTTCTTGTTCCCGTCAATGCTGTTCAATGAACGATTATTCCCCACTTGACACTTTGGTTATTAATGATTCCAACACTAGGTTCCATGTCCTGATTACGACCAACGCGCACACACGCCCACGTAAACGTTCCAATAATAAGTCAAATTCTTCAAGTGAAGTCTATTTGCGATAATAGTAATAAATCGATTCTCATTTAGGAAATTCCTTGGGCAACATACGCCACTGGCAACTAGTCTTTACCAAATAAAAAATGGCATTCCAGATCATGCGTAAATCATCTTTCCGCTTTCTTTCTTGCAGGTTCAACACTTTTGTTATAATTGCCACTCGGTTTCCGTTAAATCAGTTTGGTACATTTTTCTTTTGGTTTAGTCACTTCAAAGAAAGGGACTATCCGGCTGATACGGAAACTTCTTTAAAAAAATATTTCAACAAATTCTCAACAGACTTATAATAGTCTTTTAGTCGTACAGCAGAATAAAAGATTTTGGTGTACGGCTTTTATATTCATTTATTGTAGTATAATAACCTATTATTCAATTAATTGTATTCTGGAAGCAAAAAACAAGTTTAGCGAATAATTGATATTTTGTATTGCTTATTGACTGACAAATAATTACCTTTGTCCCGCTGTATGAAAGAATAAAATGAATATCGAAGCTCAATTAGACCTTAAAGCAAACTACGAAAAGCTATTCGGACAATATTACGGCCCGTTCTGTCTTTACGCTCACCGCTTCATTGATGATGAAGATGTGTGTAAGGATATAGTATCTGATGTTTTTGCTATGTTGTGGGATAAAAAAGATGATTTTATTCTTCGCTCTGATACAGTGTTGGCCTATATTAAGATGTGCGTGCATAATAGTTGTTTAAACTATTTGAAACATGTTGATTACGAGCGTGATTATGAAGAGCATTTTTTTAAGTCAGCTCCTATTTATAATGAAAAACCCGATAGCGTTTATTCGCTTGACGAGATGTATCAAATGTTGTATGAAACATTGGATAAGCTTCCCTCCAATTATCGTAGTGTATTTGTGAAAAGTTTTTTTGAAGGGAAGAACCGAAGCGAAATATCTCAAGAACTTGATATTAGTATCAAGTCAGTGAATAGATACAAACAGAGGGCTATTGAGTTATTGAAAAAGGAATTGAATGATAATTTGGCTATTGTCTCATTCCTTACTATTCTGTATATTCACTGATTGTGTATCGAAAGAAATTATTCGATATTGATTCCCATCTTTTTCATCAGAAAACAGGCATTCATGTTTTGTGCTACTCCATTGCGCAACTTATATGAGAAAGTTAATTCCTCATGGACAATATCGGCCTCGAAACATTGAGTTGATATATATTGCGGAAAATATTTGTTCAGAGTTGCCAATTGCAGGTCGTGGGTAGCAATAAGACCGGTAGCGCCACTAAGAACCAACTGTTTAATGAAAGAATAAGAACCTTTTTGCTTATCTAAGGAATTAGTGCCTCGTAGTATTTCGTCAAGAATAATGAAAAGTTTCTCTCCGCTGTTGAGTTTGTCAATAATCATTTTCAGGCGTTTCAGCTCTGCGAAGAAATAAGATTCGTTATCGGTGAGCGAGTCGGTAGTGCGCAAACTTGTTACTAAGTGAGCCGGATAGATAGTCATTCGGAGAGCATCGACTGGCATACCTATACAAGCAAGAAGGTGGTTTATCGCCACGGTGCGGAGATAAGTGCTTTTCCCTGCCATATTGGCTCCTGTAATGATTGAAAAGCAGGGAGCTCCTTCCATCTCAATATTATTCGGCACGCATATGCTGCGGTTCATTAAGGGGTGTTTTAGTGCTTCGGCTTTATATTGTGGCGTTTCGGATATTTCTGGATAATTGAATGAGGGGTTGTTATAGGCATAAGTGGCTAGAGAACAAAAAGAATCCATTCTGGCAATACTTTCCAACCATGTAGGTAGATACTTACTATAATGATCTTTCCATTGCTCTATTTTTATGATACGGTGAAGTTCCCAGAAGAAGAGTCCGTTAAGTATAGCCGTAACGAAGATATTGTTTCGTTGATCGAGTGCACTGATTAAGTGATTTAATTGTTTGACAACATCAGATGCTTTTAGCCCATTGCAATAAAGTTGTTTTTGGATTTTTATAAGTTCGTCGCTTTCGAAAGATTCTTGTTCAATAGATGAGATGAGGCACACGTAGGTCTTAAGCATTTGCAACTGTTTATTTGATGTCTCTTGTTCTTTAGTAATGTATTTACCCAATATGATACTGCAGAGCAAGAAGAAGACAACAAAGAAAATCGGTACCGAGAGTGGCACTATGTCTATGATATACAAAAAGATAAATAGCGCATTGACAGCAGGAACTAGCCACTTGATATAAGAATAGTAAGTGTGGCTGCTGAAGTAGTTGATGGATTCGCTCCACTGTTTAAGCTTCTCATCATCATTATCGAAGGTGTTCTCATTGAGTAATCCAGAGATGCGATATTGTTGCCGGAAGTCTACTTTCTCCGTTAATTCTTCAATGGCCTGTTGTCTTGCTAATATATCGCTTTTGGTATCTAATGGCTTGATGAAATAACCTGCGAGTAAACGCCTGCCAAGAGAGGTTACTGTCCGATTAGTATATTGGAATAGAGATTTGTTTCCAAAGATATCGATGTCGAAAGAGAAAGGGTGAGAAGGATCTATTAAGTCTGTACCTGCATCAAAGTCAGAAGCGACGTAATTTATCGCTTTCAACTCTTGTTCGTTCACTAGCTTTGCTTTTTCTAAATAGGCTTTACGATGAAACATCCGACTATGTACCTTGACGAGTAGTAGGTATAGTACCATAAAAACAATAAAGATAACACCTGCTTCTATCCATTTGTGACGAAAGTAAACAACTCCCATCGTACCAATGATGAATAGAAGTAGGCGTAATGTACCTATTTTATATATTCTGTTGGTTTCAACAGATAAGGCGTGTTTGATTTTCTCTACTTGAGACTGATAATAATCTATTCTGTTTTGCAGTTTATCCATCGGCTACAAAAGTAGTCAATTCATTGATAAAAAGATACTAACTTTTAAGAATTTCTTATAATGTCTCATACAGGGCTACCAATGCCATATAATACCAAAAGAAGACGGATACATTTTGGGACCTTTGTTGCTCTCAAACAACTTCGTCATGCCACAACGCCCATAGAAGCCTATATTGCCGTAGCGAGCTTCTGCTACTGCATTTAGCCCAATGGGGTTAACGTTTAAGTCGGATTCAAGAGTCTCGTCTCTTCCATTTACTTTAGCTTTTGATTTGATCCCATAGCGCCATTCCGGTTCAAATCCTGCCGATATATAAAGATCCCTTCCTATCCGAGTTTTCCAATTGAGCATAATGGGTAGGCGAAGAAAATTGTAACGTAAGCGACTGACAGAATAGACATTGCTATCTGTTCCCGGTTTAATGCCGGTAATATTATTATCCATGCGGAATGCATAATTGCCTTGCAAACGGAAAGAGCGATATCCCCAGTCAAGTCCTGTAGTAAAAGACCAATGCCCTTCGTTATCTAATTGGAAATGACTTTTGGTAATGCCGATACCTATTTCCCAAGATCTTGATGCTTTCAAATCTGCCGCATCACTACCTGCAAATCCAAAATCATTATTCAATTGGCTATATCCCATGTAGATTCCTGTAAGGAATGCGGCATAATGTCTTTTGTGGTATGTCTTCTTTTGGAATGGCATTGAAAATTCAAATCTTCTTTCTGTCGTTTGTTCGTCATTGAACGTCGCCTCATAAATCATATCATCTTTAATGGTGTCACCTCGTTGTGTCTTACCATAAACTTTGATATTCAGCTTCTTTTCGGCTTCGTGGATAACGTACTTTCTGCCTTTGATAACAACTGTCGTATCAGCTGGCAGTGAATTCTCATTGTCGTTGTTTTGAGCAATGCCGATAATAGGTAGCAATGCTAATGATAAAATAATGAGTTGCTTTTTCATATTGTTTTTCGTTTTATATTACTTTATTTTTTAGAGAATAACATTGACACTAATTCTGCTGAATTGAGTGTACCTTCGATATAAATTAATGTAGCACGCTTTCTTTTATCGTCTGTTTTGAATAAGATAAATCGGTTAATGCCTTTCTTTACTTGCGGCAGTTGATAATACCCGGACTTTAGATTGCCGTCGAATACCGTCTCTTTAATTTTTTTTGCCCGATGTTTGTCTTGGTCAACACAGGCCATAATCCATGTCCAGTTGTAAGGCCCTGACGCATCGGGCCGAAATGATAGGCTTTTGTATAGAGTAATATCGTAAGCCTTTAGTACGTCGGCCGAGAGTTGCACCATAGTAGAGCCATGCCGTTTGCCGTAGTGCGCGAAGATGTCTCCAATATATAGTCCTTCCTGAGCTGAAATACTTATTGTCACCATTAATAGTAAGGCGCTTAAAATATATCTCATTTTTTGTTTCATTGTACTGTCTCCTTCATATCTTGTGGAATCAAATCATCAGCAATATCCTCTTTAGAGAAGCTTACTTCGGCAAAAGCCTTTCTTGCTTGTTCTTTTGCCAAACGTACGTCTGTCGACTTTTCTCCATTAATAATAACATAGTCCTTGTTTTGATGTGAGTAACCGGTATATCCGGCTATACTTAAAAATAGGAATATAGATGCGGCGATAGCGCTCCAAGTATATCGGAAGTATAGTTTACGTGAAGAGTGAGGCTGTCTTTCTGTCATCGCTTCTTTGTCAAAATAGGCAAAGAGCGGCTTGTAAGCGGCTATCTCTTCGGGAAGGTGCTTAGCCGTAGCAAAGAATCGCCGTAGTTCAAGCTCTTCGGTATGTGAAGTTTCTCCTTCAAGATACTTGTCCAACAATACTTTGATGTTCTTTACTTTTTTCATATATTATTTCTTTTCTTTATTGTCATCAGATAAATAGTCTTCACTTTCTTTCGTGCTCTCGAAAGGTTACTTCGTACTGTTTCGACATTGCTGCCTGTTATTTCAGCGATCTCCTCATTCTCGTAACCTTCAATATCTTTCATTCGGATGGTGTTGCGTTGCAATTCCGGTAACGTGTCTATAATATGCCGAATAATTTCTACTTCATCCTTTAGCTCATATAGCTGATCTACCGAATTTCCTGTATCTGCCAGTTGTAAATCATCAGTGCTCATGGCTCCTGTCTTCTTTACTCTTTCCATATCAATACAAGTATGGTGAGTCATCGTCATGACAAATGCTTCAACATTACGGCAATCATCGAGTTGCTGCCGTTTGTCCCAAAGCTTCATCATCACTTCTTGCACTGCATCTTCCGCATCGGTAGGGTCGGAAAGTATCTTTCGGGCAAGCCCGCTCATTTTACCACGCAATGGAAGAACTTCTATTTTAAATTCTTTTAGTTCCATCTATACTATTAAGACGAATGAGAAACGCAAACATAACACGACAAAGATAATTTTTTTAATGAAATATTCGGCAACTGTGTTTAGAGTAATATATGAATGCCCCAACTTTGGGTCGCTTAAGATAGGGCGACAGCAAAAGAAAATACTGGATATATGATATTTATATGTGCTTATATGAGCTAAAAAAATGTATCTTTCACTCTTCAAAACGACGTATGCTCCTAAAAAGTTTTAGGTCCATACGTTTTCAAAAAAACTTAAGGACGTCACCGAAAAAAGGAACATACGACAACTTCGACTCATAATTGTGTGTTACACGGGATATAATATCCTTATTAGGATCGTATAAGAATCGGCATGATATGTCTACCTTTCTATGTCAGTACCAATGACTTTATTGGATAACGGTAGGTTGTTCTCTATCACAAAAATAAATGAATTTATTTTCTATTGTCTTTAGCTTGCACTATCTTTGCAGTATCTTTTAATACAAATATTTATATGTCACAAGAATTATTCTCTACCCTGCCTTATAAAGTGGCAGACATTAACCTTGCAGAATTTGGACGCAAGGAAATCGATATGGCTGAAAAAGAAATGCCCGGCCTTATGGCTCTTCGCGAAAAGTATGGAGAATCGAAACCTTTAAAAGGTGCTCGCATCATGGGCTCTTTGCACATGACCATTCAGACTGCTGTTCTCATTAAAACATTGGTGGCTCTTGGCGCCGAAGTCCGTTGGTGTTCTTGCAACATTTATTCTACTCAAGATCATGCTGCTGCGGCTATAGCCGATATGGGGGTGGCTGTTTTTGCATGGAAAGGCGAGTCGCTCGACGATTATTGGTGGTGCACACTGCAAGCGTTGAATTTCCCCGGAGGAAAAGGACCCGATACGATTGTTGATGATGGCGGAGATGCTACATTGATGATTCATCAAGGGTATCATGCAGAGAAAGATGCATCAGTTCTTGACGCCGAAGTGAAAGCTGGCGATGAAATTGCCTTGAATGATATATTGAAGAAAGTTCTGTCTGCCGACAAAGATCGTTGGCATCGTGTAGCTGCAGGAATGCGTGGCGTTTCGGAAGAAACGACAACGGGTGTTCATCGCTTGTATCAGATGCAAGAGCAGGGAGAACTACTGTTTCCCGCTTTCAATGTAAACGACTCTGTTACTAAATCTAAGTTCGATAATTTATATGGTTGCCGTGAGTCTCTTGCCGATGGTATCAAACGCGCAACGGATGTGATGATTGCCGGTAAAACGGTTGTTGTTGCCGGCTATGGTGAAGTAGGCAAAGGCTGTGCACAATCGATGCGCTCTTATGGCGCTCGTGTTATGGTAACAGAAATAGATCCGATTTGTGCCTTACAGGCTGCCATGGAAGGCTTTGAGGTAACGACAATGGAAGACGCTTGTACACAAGGCAATATTTTTGTGACTACAACCGGAAATATTGACGTTATTCGTGTTGATCATATTGCTAAGATGAAGGATCAAGCGATTGTTTGTAATATCGGTCATTTTGATAATGAAATTCAGGTGGATGCATTGAAAACATATCCTGGAATTCGTTGTGTCAATATCAAACCGCAAGTAGACCGTTATTATTTCCCTGACGGGCATAGCATCATTTTGCTTGCAGATGGTCGTTTAGTTAATCTGGGTTGTGCAACGGGTCATCCTTCGTTTGTTATGAGCAATTCTTTTACTAATCAAACATTGGCTCAGATAGAATTGTTCAACAAAAAGTATGATGTTGATGTTTATCGTTTACCGAAACATTTGGACGAGGAAGTAGCTCGCTTACATCTTGAGAAAATTGGCGTGAAACTTTCCAAACTGACCTCGGAACAGGCTGCTTATATTGGTGTCAGTGTTGATGGCCCTTACAAAGCTGAACATTACAGATATTAATAATAGTTATGAAAAAGATTCTTCCAGATCTGATAGCCATTCTGATCTTCGTGCTGCTTTCGTTCTCCTATTTCTTTCCGGCAGACATAGAGAATAGGGTTATTTTCCAGCAAGACACTTCTGCCGGTGTAGGAGCAGGGCAAGAGGCTAAAGATTATTACGAGAAGACAGGCGAGCATACCCGTTGGACAAACTCCATCTTCGGCGGTATGCCTACCTATCAGATATCTCCTTCGTATAACTCTTCCAATTCGTTGGGTGTTATCGAGAATATCTATCATCTTTATTTGCCCGATTATATACGGTTGGCATTTGTTATGATGCTTGGCTTCTATATATTGCTTCGAGCATTTGGCGTTTCGGTATGGCTATCCGGTTTAGGAGGAATAGTGTGGGCATTCTCGTCCTATTTCTTTATATTGATTGCTGCCGGTCATATTTGGAAATTTTATACCTTGGCGTATATACCACCAACGATAGCGGGTATGGTACTCGCTTATCGTAAGAAGTATTTGCTGGGTGGTATACTCACAACTCTTTTCGTCGCTCTGCAAATTAAGTCGAACCATGTGCAGATGAGTTATTATTTTATGTTTCTCATCTTCTTTATGTTTTTGGCTTATCTGGAACAAGCTTATAAATCGAAAGAGTGGAAGTCTTTTTTCAAGTCGACGGGGGTGTTGGTTGCCGCAGTTTTGTTGGGCGTTTGTATCAATCTGTCTAATTTGTACCATACTTATGAGTACTCTAAACAAACGATGCGCGGTAAGTCTGAGTTGACTCAGACGGGCGATCAAACCAATAAGACAAAGAGTGGGCTTGATAGAGACTATATCACTCAATGGAGTTACGGTATCACCGAAACGGCAACATTGTTGGTGCCTAATGCCAAAGGTGGCGCAACTGTGCCAATTGCTCAGAATGAAAAGGCGATGCAAAAGGCTGATTCCAACTATGCACAACTTTATCAACAGTTACCGCAATACTTTGGAGATCAACCGGGGACTGCCGGGCCTGTATATGTGGGTGCCTTTATTCTGTTCTTGTTCTTCGTCGGTTGCTTTGTTGTGAAAGGTTCAATGAAATGGGCACTTGTTATAGGTACCATTTTCTCTATCGTTTTGGCTTGGGGTAAGAATTTCATGGGGTTGACGAATATATTTATTGACTACATGCCTTTTTACGATAAATTTCGTGCGGTATCTTCCATATTGGTCATTGCCGAATTTACAATACCTCTATTGGCTGTGTTTGCTTTGAAAAAGATTATAGAAGAACCGGAAGTTATCCAAAAGAACCGCCGTGGTGTTATTATCAGCTTTTGTCTTACTGCGGGATTTGCCTTGCTGTTGGCACTCTTCCCTGGGATGATAACCGATTCGTTTGTTCCGGCCCAAGAAATGCAGGCATTGCAGAAAGCAATACCGGGTGCTCAATTGGCTCCTATTTTGACGAATATTTCAGATGTCCGTAGTTCCATGGTATCTTCAGATGCATGGCGTAGTTTGATATATATATTGGTGGGATGTGCTTTATTGTACCTCTTTATCAAGAAAAAACTCAATGCCACATATACTGTCGTTGGTATTGTTTTGCTTTGCTTGATTGATATGTGGGGCGTTAACAAACGCTATTTGTATGACAACGAGTTCGTTCCTAAAGATCAGACGGTGACGAAATTTGAAAAATCGCCGACAGATCAGCAAATCTTAAAAGACAAGTCACTCGATTATAGAGTGCTGAACTTTGCGGGTGATACCTTTAATGAGAATGGCACGGCTTACTGGCACAAAAGTGTAGGTGGTTATCATGCCGCTAAGCTTCGTCGTTATCAGGAGATGATAGAACATCATATTTCTCCTGAGATGAACATCGCCGGACAGGAAATATATAAAGCCAAGGGACAGATGAATCTAGTTGATGGCAACAAGTACCCTGTATTGAATATGCTTAATACGAAGTATTTTATTCTTCCTGTTTCTCAGAACCAGACCGTACCTGTCGAGAATCCTTATGCTTATGGTAATGCGTGGTTTGTGGATAAGGTGCATTATGTGAACAATGCCGATGAAGAGATTCAGAATACCGGAAAAGAGTTGCCTACTCAGACAGCTGTTGTAGATGCTACGTTTAAAGATGTCTTTGGCGGTATAACAGCTTGCCATAAAGATACACTCTCAAAAATTGATTTGGTATCTTATGCTCCCAATAAACTGATCTATCATGCGTCCACGCCAAAAGCTGGAGTAGCTGTCTTCTCTGAAATATATTATCCTGGTTGGAAAGCCACCATCGATGGACAACCCGCTAAGATTGCTCGTGCCGATTATATTCTTCGTGCCATGAATATTCCTGCGGGTAAACATCAGATAGAGATGACTTTTAATCCTGAAAGTTTGCAAATAACAGAGTCTATTGCCTTTTTTGCCGTAGGTCTGTTGGTCGCTGCAATTATCATGTTTATTATTAGGGAATTCAGAAACCCACAAAAAGAGAATCTGGATATTAAAAAATAGGTATTTCTTTTAGAAATAGACAATATTTACTTATCATTATCCCCGCTAACTATTTAAGTATATGCTAGTGGGGATTTTGCATTTATTTTTCTTGAAAGAAATGCCTGTTATTAATAATAATGGTGGGCGAGATTCTTGGACGGTCTATTGCTTATCCTTATCTTTGCAATAATCAAAAAAACACAAAAGATGGAGTTGAAACAGATTAATACTCGAGATTCCCAATATTATTCCTTTGTAGAGACACTCTTGGTTGACTCTTTCCCAAAGAATGAATATCGGGACTTATGCGACTTTCGTGATTATACCGATTCCAATCCTTTATTTCATAATAATATTATTCTTGAGAAAGATCAGTTGCTTGGTTTTATTACTTATTGGCGTTTTCCAAAATTTACATATATAGAGCATTTCGCTATTGAGAAGTCTGTGCAAGGTAAGGGTTACGGAGCCTTTTCCTTATATCTATTGAAGAATATAATCAGTGGTCCTATTATACTCGAAGTGGAGCTTCCTCTCAATACTCAAGCTTCTCGACGCGTGAAATTTTATACACGACAAGGTTTTAAATTGTGGAACAATTATTATGAGCAACCTCCTTATCGTTCAGGTGATGACTTCTATCCGATGTCGCTCATGGCTTATGGCGACTTGCAAAACGCTACTGATTTTAAAGATGTTCGAAATACTATTTATAGAGAGGTTTATGGGGTTTGATGCTCTCTAATAGGGAGTTTTGTCTGTTTTGTTTGCCCAACGTTCAAAAGTTTTAATTGCTTCGCTGTGTAGTAATTGTTGCGAAGCCAGTTTGCGCTCGGCAGGGTTCAACGATAGTTCATCGTAGATGAACGAATCGTCGAAGTTGATATCTTTAGCATCGGATTTTGTATTGCCATAATATATTTTATCCAAATGTGCCCAATATATGGCTCCCAAACACATAGGGCATGGTTCGCAAGATGTATAAATGACATATCCTTCCAAACTGAATGTCTTTAGTTTTTCTGAGGCACTCCGAATAGCACTGACTTCGGCATGGGCTGTCGGATCATTGTCGGCAGTTACTCGATTCACTCCAGTAGATACTATATTGCCATCTCTATCGGCAATCAATGCTCCAAAAGGGCCGCCGCCATTTTTTATATTTTCGTTTGCCAATCGGATGGCTTCTTTCATCAATTCTTCACTCGTCATATTACGTTCTATCTTTTTCAGTTGTTGTCTTTTTCTATTCGACGTAACTGCAAAGTTAGTAAAATAATTCTTGTGAACAATGAGGCAAGTAGATTTTCGTTTGGTCAAACAGGTTTGGCATGGGGGCGCTTTCTCGTTCTCCAGCCTCCCTTTCGAAGAAAGTTAATATCTAGTTAATTCTGTAGCGTTAATGTGACGATTGATTTGGATGGAATCTTCACCTTTAGTACTTCTTTATTTAGTTTGGCGTCGTTGAAAGTTCTCGGTTTTACAACATCGGGCTTTTCAAACGTATTATGGTCAGAGATGTTTTCAGAAGTCAAAATCTCACCGGTAATCTTTTTTGCATGTATTTCGGGAAGATTGATTGTCACTTCTTTTGTATTTCTTAGATCAATATTCGAAAGAGAAATATGGATCACCCCTTTACTGTCTTTCGAAGCTGTGGCACTGATCAGAGGTATTGTGTAATTATCCGCTTTAATGCTGTCGCAAGTCACATCGAGGGGTAAGAAGGTTGCATCCTGATGTACACGGTACATTTTAAATACATAATAGGTAGGAGTTAGTATCATTGATTTTCCCTTTGTTAGTACCATTGCCTGCAACACATTGGCTATTTGTGCAATGTTTGCCATTTTCAAACGATCTGTGTATTTGTGGAATATGTCGAAAGTCAGTGAAGCAACCATCGCATCTCGCATGGTGTTTTGTTGGAACAAATGTCCCGCAATAGTTCCCGGTTCTTCATCCCACCAAGTTCCCCATTCATCCAGCATCAATGATATATGCTTCTCTTTATCGTATTTGTCCATCACTTCGCAATGCTTTTTGATTACGGTTTCAATGTCTCTGCATTTACCCAGTGTTGCATAATAATCATTGTCGGAAAAATTTGCTGCTCTGCCTTTGTGATTCCAGTCTCTTATAGTATAGTAATGCAGAGAAAGTCCATTCATGCGCTCACCTACATTATTCATCAACACATCTGTCCAATGGTAGTCGTAGTCGCTAGCACCGCTGGCTATTTTGAAAAGTTTATTGCCGCTATAATCCCAACAGAATTTGGAGTAGCGTCGATATAGATCCGAATAATATTCGGGGCGCATATTGCCTCCACATCCCCAACTTTCGTTGCCAATACCTATATATTTCACTTTCCATGGCTTCTCTCTTCCATTGGCACGTCTCAAATTGGCCATCGGAGAGTCGCCGTCCGATGTCATATATTCGATCCATTTTGCCAGTTCTTCTACGGTACCGCTTCCTACGTTTCCGCTGACGTATGGTTCGCAACCCAACATTTCGCATAGATTGAGAAATTCATTTGTGCCGAAACTGTTGTCTTCCAGTGTACCACCCCAATTATCATTTAGCATCTTAGGGCGTTTGTTCTTTGGGCCGATACCATCCATCCAGTGGTACTCGTCGGCAAAACATCCGCCAGGCCAGCGCAATACAGGGATATGCAGTTCTTTCAATGCATTGAATACATCAGTTCTATATCCTTTTATGTTGGGAATGTCTGAATTTTCTCCAACCCATAAACCACCATATATGCAAGAACCGAGATGTTCTGAAAATTGTCCATAGATTTCTTTAGGAATAATACGGAACCCTTGATCGGCGTGTATCGTTATTGATGTGTGTTGGGCAAATGTATATGTTGAGGCTGATAGCAAGCAACAAAAAATGATTAAAATCTTTTTCATATATACTAAATTTTGATGTAACAAAAATAAAGATAATTATTGAAACGCTATGAAAATTTAGATAATAATGCAGATGGGCGAAAAGTTTTTTAATAAAAAACAGCATTTGTAACAACTTTGTAATATCCGCTTTTTACCTTTGCAATGAAATGGAATTAATATACTTACAATTTAAAACTTACTTCAATGAACAATTCATTTTTTAGTCGTTTCACGCCTAAAGAACCTAAATTCTTTGATTTGTTGAAACAGCTTTCTGATGTATTGCTTGTAGCTTCTGATCTGCTGACAAAAACCATCTTGTGTGTTGAACAAGAAGAACGGATGGACTATTACCGTAAGATTAAGGAACAAGAACGTAAAGGTGACCAATTATCACATCGTGTTTTCGAGGAATTGAGCACTTCGTTTATTACTCCTTTTGACAGAGAGGATATCCATGTACTTGCTGATTATCTTGATGATGTTATTGATCGCATCAACAGTTGCGCTAAGCGTATCGCAATCTACAATCCTAAAAAGAACGTAAAAGAAGCTTCCGATCTTGCCGGTTTAGTGAAAAAAGATGCAGAGTGTATTGCTACGGCAATGGAAGAACTTGAAGCTCTCCGAAAGAATGCTATCCATCTGAAAGCCCGTTGCAAAGAGTTGCATGACCTGGAAAACCAGGCAGATGATGTTTATGAATTAGCTATAATTCATCTTTTTGAAGACGAAAAAGACGGTATCGAAATAATCAAAACTAAAGATATTCTTTATGAGTTGGAGAAAGCCACTGATGCTGGCGAACGTGTGGGGAAGGCTCTGAAGACGATTATCGTGAAATATGCTTAACGTTGCTTAGTTTATGATTATTCTTATCGCAATTATTATTCTTGGTTTGCTGTTTGATTATATCAACGGCTTCCATGATGCGGCAAATTCTATTGCCACTATTGTCTCTACTAAGGTGCTGACGCCTTTTCAAGCTGTTCTTTGGGCGGCCTTTTTTAATTTTGTGGCCTTTTTTATTTCCAAATATTTAATAGGAGATTTCGGTATTGCCAATACGGTGTCCAAGACAGTGTATCAACAATATATCACTTTGCCTATTATATTGGCCGGTGTTATTGCTGCCATTATATGGAATCTGTTTACTTGGTGGCGGGGTATACCCTCTTCTTCCTCTCATACGCTGATAGGTGGTTTTGCCGGCTCAGCTATTATGGCAAACGGTTGGCAGGCCATTCATTCTGCCATTATTCTTAAGATTGCAGCTTTTATTTTCCTTGCCCCTTTTATCGGTATGCTTATCGCTCTTATTCTTTCATACATTGTGTTATATGCATGTAGAAGGGTATCGCATTTACGTGCCGAAGTTTGGTTTAAGCGTTTACAATTAGTCTCTTCTGCATTGTTTAGTACCGGACACGGTCTCAATGACTCGCAAAAAGTGATGGGTATTATTGCTGCCGCTATGATTGCCGCTCATCCGTTAGGTATCGGTATGGGAGTTGAGACGATCGACGATGTGCCCGATTGGGTTGCTTTTGCATGTTTCGTGGCTATTTCTATCGGCACGATGTCCGGTGGTTGGCGTATCGTTAAGACGATGGGCTCGAAGATAACAAAGGTGACACCTTTTGAAGGTGTCGTTGCCGAAACGGCAGGAGCCATTACTCTCTATATCACCGAGTATCTTAAGATACCTGTCAGTACTACTCATACCATAGCCGGTTCTATTGTTGGGGTGGGTGCCAGCAAACGTTTATCAGCTGTTAGGTGGGGTATTACCAAGAATTTGATGGTGGCGTGGGTACTTACTATACCAGTCAGTGGTTTGTTAGGTGCAGGAATCTATCTTATTTGCTCATTATTCTTGTAGTATAGGGCTAATTAATAGTTAATAAATAGAGATTTATTTTCTATTGTCTTGGGCTTACTCTATCTTTGTACAATAATTGAAACGATATGAGAAATTCAGGAAATAAGGCGGCGCGTTTTATGACATTCAAGGTGGCTGAAGAGAAAGGATTGCTTGAACTTCTGATGCAGAAGTTGGACGGCATTAGTCGGACTAAGGCAAAAGCTATTCTTTCGGGCAACGGTGTTCGGGTTAATGGCAAGTTGGAATCGCATTTTGATTTTCAACTTAAGCCGGGCATGACGGTTGAAGTCAGTAAACATCCGGAGAAGTCGGCTGAACGCAAAAATCCGTATTATCATATTGTATACGAAGATCGTTGGATCATTGTAATCGATAAGGAACCCAATGTGCTCTCTATGGGGGTGGGTAAGAAAAGCACGAATATTAAAACCTTGCTTGATGACTATCTCTATCAAAGTGGGCAAAACTGTACGGCTCATGTTGTCCATCGTCTTGACCGTGGGACCTCCGGTCTCATCATTTATGCCAAGTCTGTAGATGTGCAACAGGATTTGGAGCATACTTGGAAAGAAACGATTGTAGATCGTCGCTATATTGCTGTGGTCTGTGGGGAGATACAACCTCATGATGGTCAGGTGGCTAATTGGTTGATGGAAAATAAGTTCTTTTTGACCTATAGTAGCCCTGTTGACAATGGTGGCAAGTATGCTATTACAGATTATCATACTATCGAATCGGGCAAACAATATTCGCTTGTTGAGCTCAAACTACAAACGGGACGCAAAAACCAGATTCGCGTCCACATGCAAGATTTGCAACATCCTGTCGTCGGTGATCTTAAGTATGGATGCAACGAAAATCCTATCGGACGGTTGGCGCTTCATGCTTTCAGACTTTATTTTTATCATCCCGTTACGCACCAACTCATGCGCTTTGAAACTCCTTATCCGGAGAAATTTGTGCGGTTGGCTCGTCGGTAATTGTGAATAAGCCGTTTTGCCTTTTATTCCTGTACCTTTTTTCTCTTGTGTCTCATAAGCTCCATAGTGTTCATTATTAAAAGCTTGGGAAAATAATGGAAGTATCACACGTGTGCGACGTACGTCTCACAGCTGTGCGACAAGTGTCTCACGTGTGTGATACAGATGTCTCACACGTGTGATACTTACGAATCTTAATTATGAACGTCTCATTATGTGAACAACTTATGGGAACAATCAATTACAGCCGTTATCATACGCCCGTTTCGAAAGAAAAGTGGAGGCTATATCATTGGGCAAATATTGAAAGTGACAACGACGAAGTTCTAAAAAGTATGCAAGGAGTTTGAAAAAACATCGATTTAGGCGGAGGTAAATGTAAAGACTATTGTTAAGAAGTTTTTATATCTGTTTGTCCGTCGCCTTTCACTGGTAATAGGGTACTTATCAAAAAAAGTGTAGCTACTCGTTTGGCATAAACTGCTTATCAGCTATCTGTAGGCTATCATTTAGAATCGTTCTAAGCAGAGGTCCGCCGAAAATAAGGTGCCCATAATATGCTCTTGGGCCGATTTTTGGACCCCTTTTCGCTGGCGTTGTATACGGTGCATCGTTAACCTGTTGTGTGATAGTGCGTAATGGTGTCATACGGAGGTGGCAAAGGTGTAATGATAAATCTTTTGAAATATGCATCCTTGGTCATTTTTAGTCCTGATTCTTCCTTTTGTATGTCTGCTATTTGTAAAGTATAAAGATTGGACTCTCCCTATTATCCTAATCGCCGTTCGGAGGATTACCTCAAAGAACTTCAATTCTTTGTTTGATGCGATTGTTCTCTTTAAAATATATAAAAATGAAGCCGCTCTGTTACTCTAAGAACGGCTTCATTTTTTCTTATGGAATATATTGAGCCCTTGATTTCGGGAGCGGACTTACTCCCAGTGGAATACTATGATGGCGTCAATGGACATATAATAAAATATTTGAACACAGGAATTAGCGATATTGCTTATAATTTATTAAATTTGCCGATGACGTTGGCAATAGCAAATTCTTTTGGTGGCATTACACAAGCATGGGTACAGGGTATTACTACATCACAGGAGCACAACCTTATGCACCAGGTGGTTTTGCCAATATAGGGGAAGGGGGACTCAATATAAATTCAACAAAGGCTGATTTTATAAGGGCGTTCCCTGGAAATGCAGCTATTAGAAATCTTCCTGCCAGTTTTTGATTTAAAAACCTTACTTACTATAATTTACAAGAGATGAAACGAAATTTAATATATATGCTTTTATTCCTTGTCGTTTCTTGGGTACAACAAGTTGTTTATGGTGAGTTTTATAATAGTGGGAAAGTACCTGAAATTAAACCAACCAACTTTTAAATTATGAATAGAAAACATTTATTCTTTTGGATTTTTATTGTAGGTTTAATGGAGACATCCTGCAATATACGTCAAAATAAAGTCACCGAAAGAAAAACTGCTGATTCTGTGAGTCTAAATGTACTTAAGAAAGACAAAAATATCAAAAGCAAACATAAAGTGATCCATTATGATTTGTTTAGCGTAGATTCCATTGTAGGAAATTATCATATTCAATATAAGTCACAGGAGAATGGAAAGATGATTATAACACATCCAATTACCGATGGGAAAGGAAATGATACGATTTATTATGCATGTCAAGACGTTGTCTTAGATGTAGCTAAAGATGGTCAAAAGAGATTTATTAACAAAAGAATTCAAATAGATGATTTTAGGGCGTTTATACCTAAAAATGAAATATCTAAATATTGTATATCCAATTTTAAGATGACAGATGTAACGACATCATATATTAAATTTTCTATTAATATTTGTATGCCAGAGACGGATATCTGTTATTGGTTTAATTTGATTGTGTCTGATAGTGGAGACTTTAATATAAAAGAATTTGTAGAAAAAGAAAGTGATATGTAATATTAAAATAGGATTTTGTAAAGGAATAGGCGTGCTGATCAGTTTTTCCAGTAGTCTCAAAACCGATGTAAATGTTTATTGGCAATCAATTCAACCTCAATCTATCCTGCCAGTCGCAACTCCAACATTCCAAACTCGGGCACTTCTCACTCTACAACCAATATTTAATTACTAAAAATCGACATTATGAAAAAATACATGGCAATATTAGGATTATTAGTGGTTCTCAATTCTACTCTCTTTGGGCAAGAAAAAAGAATCAAGCTTGAGATTATTGATTGCATCTCAACGGAGACTAACATAAGTTTTAGTCTTGCAATTAAGAATATATCGAATCAGCCAATTGTAACTTACATACCGAAGCAAGATGATATTTGTTACGGACTTATAAAGATAACTATTGTTGATATGCAGAATGATAAGGTACATGAATTTTATCCATGTACTTTTAATGCCGCTGATTTAGACTGCATTACTCTCGATTGTCATAACACCTTGTTTTTAAAACCGAATGAAACGTCTATTCAGAAATTTAAATTACATAAGAAACATATTTATTCGCACTTAAAAAGAGGGAAGAGTTATAAACTTTTTGTGGAATGGTATTTGAAAGGAGTCTGTTTTAAAACTAATTTAAAAAATCTGCTTCAAGAAGATGTTAGCTCAAATAAAATTGACTTCCGAAATAAATAGAACATATCATTTGTTCGAATGGAATAGGCAATAAATTAAAAAACGTATGAAAAAAGTACTCATTATAATAGGGCTATTATTCTTATTTATTTTAAAGATAGAATCCCAAGAGAATCTATTATCTTTTAATTTTTTATATGTTCGTTCAATTAAAAACGAGATTAAAATAAAATTTGAGCTTTGTAACCAATCTGATAAAGATATGGCTGTATATGTTCCAAACTATTTAGATATTTGTAGGAATATATTTACAATTAAATTCATTTCAAGTAAAGACTCTACCATACATATTTATTTCCCTTGTAATTGGATTGCTGATTTAAAACCTATTAAATTGAATTACAAGAACTGTGTAATATTACCTCCGATGGGAAAGAAAGTAATTAGCATAAAACTATTGAAGAAAAACTTTTCACCTTATTTAAAAGTCAATAATTTATATCGTGTTTTATTAGAAATCCGCTTAAAAGAAGTAGATATTGAATCTGTCTTTAAAAATTATTTTCATGATGATATAGTATCAAATTGTTTGATATACAAGAATATTAGTGTTCGTTAAATAAGGACATTCATGATACTGATTTGAAAGGGGTATATTTCATGAGTAAAATTTATGTATTTGATTTAGAAACTGTTTCGGATTCTTTTGGCCTCTTTTTAGCTTTGCATACGAATAACAAGTAATCGACAAAGATTTTGATCGAAAATAAAAACGAAAATATTATAAGAAAATTGTCATTTTGTTGTGTATGTTTAATTTATTAAGCAAAAATATTTGAATAAATAGATTAGCAATATCGTTTACAATTCATTAACTTTACTGATGAAACTTGTGATAACCAATACTCCATTTTCCACCACAAAAAGAAAAGTTTGCGCTGCAGACCGTAAACAGTATGGATAAAGATGTTATGGAATGGACTTTTATTATAGATTCAAATAGGCATATAACAATTAAACTTTATTATAATGAAGATAAATTTACAAAAGAAGTTTGGTTCTCGACCAAAATATAATCAAACTTTATCCCATTAGCAAAATGCTAATTTATACAAACAATATTATGAAAACTGTTGGCTTAATCCTCCCGATGTACCGATTGGTAATAAATGAGTATAATCTGTTGATTATTATCATGTTTTCGGCATTCTCTTGTTCTTCTCTAAAAAATCAACAGGAAAGTAAGCTTGTGCAATACGATAATTTAACTAGAAGATATGTATATACTTTTGTTGAGCAAATGCCCAATTACAAAGGTGGTGATATTGCTTTAGTGACTGATTTTGCTAAATATTTTCATTATAATTTTCAACCGAATGAAGATGTTCAAACAAAATTTGAAGTTCAGTTTGTTATTGACACCAAAGGACATTTAATTGGAGCAAGAATTTACAATAAAAGGACTAAAATTCTAACAAAATTTGAAAAATCGGGATTAAAAGCATTAGCATTGCTTCAAAGTTGGGAGGCAGGAAAGTATAATGGCAAGAATGTTAATGTAATACTAACAAAAACGATAAATGTAGATTATAACAGATCGATTATCAAAGATGATGCGTCAAAATGAGGGCACAAGAGAGCTCTTAATAAAATCATATCTCAGTTTGGGATAAGTTTAGAACAATGCAAGTTATATAGCCAATTAATAGTAAGTGGAGGGTAAACTTTTGGTTTCAACTTTCTAAGAAAATAGCAACAGAATCAGGGTTCTGATAATAATATATAAGATCGATTTAAAAGATAACAGGTGTTAAAAAACGAGCCAATGCAAATATTTTCTATTTTTGCATGTAACATTTTAGCTTTTTCTGTGTCTACTTACTGAATATGGAACAAAAGGATTTCGAAATAGAAGCCAAACGAATTCGTCCTCAGTTGTATCGGCAAGCATTGCATTATTTGAATAATAGTGATGATGCAGATGATGTCGCTCAAGAGGTGCTTATCAAACTGTGGTCTATACGTCGGCAGCTGGAAGAATACCGTTTGGTAGAAGCTTTGGCTTTGGTTATAACGAAGCACTTGTGTTTCAATCGGCTCAGGAAGGTCACCTATCAGATGTGTGATTGGAGTAAAGAGAATATTACGGATGAAACAACGCCCGAAGATGTTTATATTACTAAAGAGGAAGCCGGGCGTATTGAGGAAATGATAAAGACTCTTCCCGATATTCAACAAGCTACTCTGAGGATGAAACATATTGATGGGTTGGAAGTTGCCGAGATAGCCCGTATTATAGGCAGCAGTGAAGTGGCGGTACGTACAAATTTGTCGCGGGCACGAAAAAAAATGATGAACTATTTTGGTATTAATAAATAGGAGACTATGATGGATATTGACAAACAGAATGCAGAAGAATGGATTGGGAAGTTCCTTGATGGAGAAACCGATAATGAGGAGGAACAAGCTCTTTACAAGTTTTTCTGCTCGGATAATATTCCTCGGCGATTGAAGAAATACAAACCAATGTTTGATTGGTATGCCAACGGGATGCAAGAATCCTATTTACCGCCTCGGCGTATCTTTTGGAAACAAGGGTTTATCTCTCGGATAAGTGTGGCGGCATCTGTAGTTTTGGTTTGTGGCGTTGGAACGGGATTTTATAAGCATTATCAAAAAATGCAGGAGGAATATGAGTGTTATGAAGGTAGCTATATCATTCGTAATGGAGAAAAGATTTCTGACGTAAAACAGATATTGCCGGAATTGCAAAAGACGACTCAAATGGCACAACGGCAAGAAAGGGAGGTCGATAGAACATTGAAAATGACTCCCGAAGAATATGTAAAAGGATTGAAGTCGGATTGTGATAAACAAAAGGGGCAGCAAGACGAACTGCCGGTGATTTAGAAAACGATAAGTGAAATATTTAATAACGAACAGCAATGAAAAGGAAACATTTATTAATGGCTTTTTTGTCAGTAGTACTGATAAATGTGTGGAGTTGTGTTCCCGCAGCTGCCCAAAACAATATTGACCGATTGGTAAAAGAACTAGAGGACAAAGGGGTGGATGTTAATACGGTTGTTAAGCGTAACGCTAAGACCAAGCAGGTCTATACAATGATTAAGACGTTGAGTTTCTACAGTAAAGATGGCAACTATGCCCGTCAATTGCAGCAAGCGTTTGATAAGGATAGCGAAAATGCCTCGAGCGTTAATACTAACCGACGTAATACTTATAGAAATACGATGCTTAGTTTTAAATTAGGTAAAAAGACGTTTCTCTATAATTTGATTATACAAGGTAAAGAGTCGCAGCCTCAGGTTATAGTAAGTATTATTTCTCGAGATAAATCGATACCTCAGAATGACGGAGATTCGTCGATCTTCTTTGGAGGAAAATTTATAGACATACCCAGCATATCCTCCTTTAAATGGGATGGCAAAGAATTGGAAGCCTTAAACAATATTGATTGGGATGCCTCTGGACTTCAAGTCTTGAAGGATTATGATTGGTCGTCTTTCAAAGAACAGATGAAGAATGTTGAGAAAGAAATGAAAGGAATGGATATGCGAATGCAGAAGATCGGTAAAGGTTTGAAAGATTTTAGCGTCGATATTGATGACCAAGATGCAGTGATATTGAATGACGGCAGTAAAATAGTAACCCGTAAAAAGTAAAAAATAAAACTCTCTCTCTTAAAAGAAATACCCGACTCTATACAGTGATGTATTAGCCGGGTATTTAAATTATCTGTTGTAAAATTTAATGCCTCTCGAGTATCCTTTCGGCATGATATGATGATCTTACCAATGGCGCACTTTCTACATCCGTGAATCCTTTTTGTAGTGCTGTTTGTTTGTAGTCGTCGAATTGCTGGGGAGTTATGTACGCCGCTACAGGATAATGCTTGTGCGACGGTTGCAAATATTGTCCGATAGTGATGATGCGACAACCGATTGATATCAAATCGTCCATCAATTGTTCTACTTCCTGTACTGTTTCTCCGAGTCCTACCATAATCCCTGTCTTGGCTCTGCTTCCTTTCTCACTGATTCGTTTGAGAACTTTAAGGCTGTTTTGATAGGTCGCTACACTTCGTACTTGAGGAGTCAGCCTTTTTACTGTTTCCATATTGTGAGAGATCACTTCCGGCTGAGCCTCTATTATCTGATCTACTAATTCCATGCGTCCTTGAAAATCGGGAATCAACACTTCTATTTTAGTTTCAGGACTCTGCCTCTTTATTTCCCGGATAGTCTTCACCCAATGGTTGGCCCCCAAATCAGACAAGTCATCGCGATCTACCGAAGTGATTACTGCATATTTCAGTTGCATTTGTTTTACTGATTCGGCAACATGTTGCGGTTCGTCTTCATCCAGTGGGAGAGGATGGCCTGATTTTGTATTGCAGAATTTACAGCAACGGGTACAAATATCCCCTCCTATCATGATGCTTGCAGTGCCGCGGCTCCAACATTCTCCTTGGTTTGGACAACGGCCACTGCTGCATATTGTATGCAGTTTATTGCTAGAGACAATATGGTGAGTTTGTGCCGAGCGCTCGGTAACTCCTATTTTAATTTTTAACCAATCCGGTTTGCGTACTCTTTCCATTATTTCAGATTACTGTCAAAGAAGTTGGTAATACTAGAATATAAATGACAACGGGTATTGCCTCCATATATGCTGTGATTTCTGTTATTGTATGGTATAGCATAGAATGGTATACCCAGTTGTACCAATCGTTCCATGTATTCGGCTGTGTTTTGATAATGTACATTATCGTCGGCAAGGCCGTGTATCAACAATAGGTTGCCATGCAGTTTATCGGCTCTCTCGATAGCGGAAGTAGAACGATAGCCTTCGTCATTTTCTTTTGGAGTGCGCATATAGCGTTCGGTGTATACCGTGTCGTAAAAACGATAATCCGTTACTGGGGCAACAGCTACGCCAGCTTTAAATATAGGTGTGCCTTCGCTCATACTCATTAGAGTCATATATCCACCATAGCTCCAGCCCCAAATACCTATTTTGTCTTTGTCGACATAAGATTGTTGTGCCATGTATTGCGCTGTAGCAACTTGGTCTTGAGCTTCTTTTACTCCGATATTCATATAAGTACATTTCTCAAACTCTTCACCTCGTCCTCCGGTTCCTCTTCCGTCAACACATACTAATATGTAGCCGCGAGATGCCATATAAGTTTCCCAAGAAATGCCGAATTGATTTTTTACCTCTTGCGAACCGGGACCACTGTATTGGTACAATATTACCGGATATTTGCGAGAAGCATCGAAGTCGGTCGGCTTTATCATCCATCCGTTCAGTTTGGTGCCTCTTGTTGTCGTGAAAGAGAAGAATTCTTTGTGCGGAATAGCATATTCTGCCATTGTCTTTTTCAGCTCTTCATTTGTCTCTATCGTTTTTAAAACCTTACCGTTATTGTCGTTTATAGTAACGATAGGAGGGGTGGTGACATTTGAGAAGATATTAATATAGTATTGAGCATCTTTGCTGAAAATAGCGCTATTAATTCCTTCTTTTTGGCTTAATTTTGTTTGACGTCCTTTCAAGTCGACTTTACAAACATAAGAACAAAGAGGGTTTCCTTCATTTGAAAGATAATAAAAAGCTCTTTCTTTTGCATTGTAACCTAAGAAATCGCTTACTTCTATGGAACCGGGTGTGAGTTTTTTTATTAATTCGCCGTTTAAATTGTACCAATATAAGTGACTGTGCCCATCTCGTTCACTTTTCAGGCAGAAATTATTATCAATAAATTGCATATCCAAGTACTCTTCTTCTTGAATATAATATTTATCTTCATCGCGTAGCGCCAACTTGCAAACAGTACTTTTGGGATCAGCCATATATAGATCCATTCTGTTTTGGTGGCGATTCAGTGTAACCACTGCCAATTTGTTGGGATCGTTAGTGAACTCAATGCGGGGAATGTATCCGTCTGCATCAAGCGGTAATTGCAACGTGCGGATTACTTTGGATTGGATATTGAAAGAACAAACCGAAACTTTCGAGTTGGGATAGCCGGCTTTTGGGTATTTGTAAACGTATTCTCCCGGATAATCGGCAAATTGGTCGAAGGTAGGGTTTGAACCTTTATACATTGGGAAAGAGTAAGTAGGGACCTTTGATTCATCAAAGCGAATAAAGGCGAGCATTCTGTTGTCTGCACTGAAACTAAGAGCGGTTGTCATCGAAAATTCTTCCTCGTAAACCCAATCGGCAAGACCGTTGATGATCGAATTGCGTTTTCCGTCTTTTGTTACCTGGCTTTCACTATTATTATAGAGACGCTTGACCAGAAAAATATTATTGTCGCGTACGAAAGCTACCATATTTCCGTCGGGAGAGAATACCGGTGATTGTTGTGCCCCTCCTTCTGAAAGCTTCTCTATTTTGTTGCGGGTTGTAACGCCGTCCGCATTCTTGTTGAGTTGATATAAATAATAGTCGGCTGTGAAAGAACGGCGATAAATACGCTTTTTGTTTGTGGCGATCAATAAAGTGGAGCCATCTGGCGAAAAACTATAGCTGTCGAAGTTTTTGAAAGGGCAATCGCGTGCTGTCGAGACGTCGAAAAGAACTTCGACTTGTTGTCCTGTCCGAAACGAATATTTGATAATTTTGGTACCATCTTCGTTCATTTGAGTGTAAAATTCTCCTTCGCTCATCGGCATTACATTGCGTACCGTTTTGGGATAGAATTTACCATCTACAATCTCTTTCAGATCAAGAGATTTAGTGCCTTGTGCTCCTATAAATGACATATAGCAAGTGCACAAAAACAAAAGTATGCCTAACTTTTTCATATTCATACCAAATTGTTAGTATTGATTTAGATGGCAAAGATAGTGTAAGCAGTTCTCATATACAAAAATCATTCAGTTTATTTAGCTGAATATTACCATCTTTTTACTCACTTTTCATGGTGAAATGGTAGCCGTCTATAGTCGAACCGAATGTTTATAATTTGCGAAATGTCAATATAATATCTATATTTGCATACTGCTAAAGTAACTATATTAAAGAGGAAACGTACCAAATGTTTATTTCGAAAGAAACAAAGAAATTTATTCTTGACCATATTGATGACGATGTATTTACATTGGGCTTTCGTGCTTCGCGTTATCCCGAAATAGACATGCCTACCGCTGTCGTTCAGATAGAAGGTCGGCAAAAAGCAAAAAGTAAGTTGCCTTCATGGTATAGCAACCCTGATGTCGTATATCCCCCGCATTTGGCTTTGGAACAGTGCTCCAGTGAGACAACGGCTGCTTACAAAGCAGAGCTTGTTGGTGGCAATACACTGGTAGACTTAACAGGGGGACTCGGCGTGGATAGTTCTTGTTTTGCCAAACAGTTCGATCATGTTGTTTATGTGGAGCGGCAAGAAAGATTGTGTCAGTTGGCTGCTCATAATTTTGTGGCATTGGGATTGCATAATATTGAAACGGTTAATGCCGATGCTATTGAATATGTGCAGAAAATGAATCCGGTAGATGTTATTTATGTAGATCCGGCGCGTAGGGATAGTCAAGGTGGGAAGGTCTTTGCCGTTAGTGATTGTGAGCCTGATATAGTGGTCATAAATGATTTACTCTTGTCCAAGGCTCATAAGATTTTGGTTAAGCTTTCGCCAATGCTTGATGTATATGCTGCCATGCAACAATTAAAATACCCGTGGGAAGTGCATATCGTTTCTGTTGGGGGAGAGTGCAAGGAACTGCTATTGCTGCTTGATAGGAATAATTGCGATTCGGTTTCTATTCATTGTGTTAATCTAAATAAGATTTCTTCTCAGTCATTTGTATTTCATCGTGATGAAGAACTGTCGTCTGTTTGTTATTTTACTTCCGTTTTAAGTCATTATTTATACGAGCCTAATGCGTCGGTACTTAAAGCAGGAGCTTTTAAAGTGTTGGCAGTGCGATTTGGAATAGAAAAACTTCATCCTAATAGCCATTTATATACGTCAGACAAATTGGTATCAGACTTTCCAGGAAAGGTTTTTAAAATTTGCGGATACAGCTCTTTTAATAAGAAGGATTTGAACTTATTCCTTAAAGGGATGAAGAAGGCAAATATTTGTGTTCGTAATTTCCCTGTAGCAGCTGCTGAACTTCATAAACGCTTTCATCTTTCGGACGGTGGTAATGATTTCCTATTTGCAACGACGCTTCAGAATGGTCAGCATGTGATCATTCGGGGAGAAAAAATTGTAATGTCTTCTGCTCTCAGAAGCGACTGATATATTTATGAAAATTTTGTAGGTTTGTCAAAGCTTCCTTAATTTTATTTGCAATTAGTCGAATGAAAATTCAATCAACGGTTTGATGTAAGAAATACTCTGAAGGTGTTTTTCCTGTATATTGTTTGAAATTCCTAAAAGCTGTGGCTCGTGAACGGAAGCCTGCATCATAGAACGCTTCTTGATAGTTGGCAGATTCTTTGGCTTGGATACGCCGAATAAAGTCCTCGATACGCAATGTATTAATATAGGTATTGAAATTGGTGTATCCTAGTTTGTGCAAAGCATTTGAAAGCGTAGTGCGGTTGGTGCAAAGCGAGGCGGCCAATTTGTTCAGCGAAATATCGGGGTCTCTATAATCGTACGACTGGTTCATGTAAACAATAATCTTTTTGCACAACGGATTTTCTTTAGCAATTAATGTTTCCTTATGACCGAGGTCTTCGATTTTTATGTTTTTAATTTTATTCACAAGTGTCGAGCGTGGTTCTATCAATCTTTCAAACAATTCCATATAGGCGATATAGATGCTACAGCCTGCACTTACATAATAATATAAAGTTTTGATCACTAACAAATCGGACATCAATACAATCATATAGGCTAGTGTGTTGATTGCAAAACAAAGTGTATATTTCAGTATCCATGTTCTGTCTGTATTGTTGTAACGCCTTGTGTAGGGAATAATGAATATGAAAAGTACAGGAGTAAAGATCAGAATGGAAAGTATAAGCCGAAACCATACGTGGAATTGTGCGATGTCGGGTAACATGTGGAGCAACGAATGATAAGGAGGAAAAGTTGTTCCTGTATTTAACAAAAGAACATAAATACCGATTAATACGATGAGCGGACTGTAGAGTTTGAGGATACGTCTGAAATTAAGATAACCGGGTGATATCACCTCAATAGGGTACATGATGTAGCAAATTACCATGAAAAGAGCAAGTAGCAACATGGGTACCGAAATGATCTGACTAGGTTCCTTGCCATGGCATAGGGCATAAAATCGTGTTATATAGTTTGCTACAGAAAATAAAACGATCCATGCTAGGATCACGCGTGAGCGTTCTCCACTTTTTCTGCGGGCAAAGATCAACAACGATGTGAGCAAGCAGGCAATTGCAGCCGCAAATATAGTAGCTAAATATAGGCTTTGCATAACAAGGTGCAAATTTAACAAATAATTTGGTAATCAAATCGTCTTTTTTGTCTTAAAATCGCAATGTTTTGTATTTATGATACGTCGGTTTTGTAAATATGAGACTTTGGTCGGCTAAATGTTGACTACCTTTGTCCAAGCTATATTGACGCTACACTGGTAGATTCAGATTATTTTTTATTGGCATAGGATTATCTTAATTTATCCCTAATATTTGTTACATTTATGAAGAAAATTAGTTTTATCCTTTTGTTTGTTGCATCTGCTTTTGGTTTGGTATCGTGCAACAGTGACAAAGATTCCGCTGATAATCCATTTGACACTATCAGTGCGAGTAGCAATGTAGAACGCGACAAAATTATTGTGATTAGTGATTTACATTTGGGAAACGATTTGGCGTACTCTGAAAATGTGAAGCACTTAAAACGGCTGGAGCAATTCCTTAATGAGGTACGCTCTTCGAACACTATTAAAGAACTCGTCATAGCGGGCGATATGTTCGACGAATGGTATATTCCGACAAGAGTGAATACTTATGGGAATGGCTCTCAGACCGATTTTGTCAGAAAGACGGTAGTGGCAAATCAACGTATCTTTGATGTGTTGAACGGTATTATTAAAGATCGTAATGTAAAGGTTACTTATATTCCTGGAAACCACGATATGGGTATCTCCCCGGAAAATGTTGATGTTGCAATGCCTGGGGTAAATCAAGCCCGTGATAAAGACAGACTCGCAGTTGGTACTTATTATCCAGACGGCTATCCGCAGATTGCTATAGAACATGGTCACCGCTATGATTTCTTCTGTGCAATGACTCCTGGCGCCAATGAGTCTGAAGCTCCGGGTTCTATATTGCCTCCCGGTTACTTTTTTGCTCGTATCGCTGCTAATTCGTTTATAGATCCTACTACTCCAGAAGCTGCTACAAAAGTGCCCAATGTAAAGCTGAATGATCCGAATAATGAGGAGCAGAATAGTAAATATAATTACTATTATTTATGGAATCAAGTGTTGTCAGGTTTGATTTATGTGAAAGATAATTTCGATGACAAGATTATCACTACGAATGTGGGGAATTATACGAAGGCTTATTCTATTAATGATATTTTACCTCGAAATAATGCAACAGATGGTCATATAGAGATGAATCTATATGATGGTTTATTTACTCAGGCCAATTGGGATGATCGCGAAAGGTATAATCATGCTCTTGTTTCGACAAATATTGACGATGCTATATCAGGGAGCTTGCATACGGGTTTTATTGATGACCAATCATACTTACAATATTTTCTTGTCCCTATTCGTTCTTTTGTCCGTCTCGTAGTTTTCGGCCATACCCATTTGCCGATGATTAAATCTTATACCAATAGTGAAAATAAATCTTGTGTTTATGCCAATACCGGTACTTGGGAAGATGAGAAGACGCGTGATAAGAATAAGGTGATAGACCAAGACGCTAAGAATATGCATTTTGTGGTGATTCTTCCTATGAATTCTGACAAGAAGAAACTGCAGGTTGCATTGTATCAATATAAATATGGTACGCATTTATTAGTGAATAATAAAGAAGTGGACTTATAACAGTTTCTGTTTTGCAAAAATAATTCGCCTTGATGCAAATTTTCTCTTTAGTAGAAGATGGCATAGAGGCGAATTTAGTATATATGTATAACAAAGAGTTTCATCTCTTTCTCCTTGGCTATTCAGAACCTTAAATAGAGATGAGAGTATTCCAGTTTGGAATAGTTTTTTTAGTATCTCTTTTCAATATCTTCTAACTAAGGAAACCGTATTCTTAGCTCTAATTATTGTTTCTACATTCTTTGCTATTATTTATTAACGGTCATTATTTCTTGAATTGTTTATTTATAACTATATTTATTTATTATTCTGTGCCTTTCATTTTTTCTTTGTATCTTTGCTCCAAATATATATTAGCAAGGTATGTCTGTAATAATCAAAAAGGTCTCTACAAAGCGGGAGTTAAAGAAATTTATCCGCTTTAATTATTTCATGTATAAGGATAACCCATATTCGGTACCCGATTTGTTTGATGATATGCTCAATACTTTCAATAAGAAAAAGAATGCAGCTTTTGAATTTTGCGAGGCCGATTATTTCTTGGCATATAAAGGCGGAAAAATTGTGGGCCGCGTTGCTGCTATCATAAATAATAGAGCAAACGAAAAATGGGATAAAAAGACAGTCCGTTTTGGTTGGATAGATTTTATAGATGATATAGAAGTCTCAAAAGCACTGATTGATACTGTAGAACAATGGGGCAGGGAACGTGGAATGAATGACGTACAAGGACCGCTCGGTTTTACAGATTTTGATGCTGAAGGTATGTTAGTTGAAGGTTATGATCAATTAAGTACGATCGCCACAATATATAATTATCCTTATTATGTGGATCACATGGTCAAATTGGGCTTTGAAAAAGATGCCGATTGGGTGGAATACAAAATATATATTCCCGATGCGATTCCCGAAAAACATAAGCGCATTTCGGAAATCGTGATGAAGAAATATGGTCTGCATATCACGAAATGTACTTCTGCAAGGAAAATATCAAAAGAATATGGAGAGGCTATATTTGAACTAATGAATGAGGCTTATAGTCCTCTCTATGGCTACTCTCCACTAACCCCCAGGCAAATCAAGCAATATATAAAGATGTATTTGCATATTGTTGATCTGCATATGTTGACTTTGATTACCAAAGATGACGGCACTTTAGTGGGAGTGGGTATATCGATGCCTTCGCTTGCTAGGGCTTTGCAGAAAGCCCATGGGAGATTACTGCCTTTCGGTTGGTACCATTTGTTGAAATCGCTTTTTATTAAACATGCTAAAGTGTTGGAACTGCTGCTTATCGCAGTGAAACCTGAATATCAAAATAAAGGCGTCAATGCATTATTGTTTTATGATTTAATACCGGTCTATAAAAAGATGGGGTTTGTATATGCTGAAAGTAATCCCGAATTAGAATTGAATGGTAAAGTTCAGTCGCAATGGGACTATTTTAAATGTGAACAGCACAAACGTCGTCGTGCTTTTATCAGGAGCATTAAATAAAATATGGAAGAAAATATCATTGAGGAAAACGAATTCAAGACAAATTATACTGATGACAGTATAAGGCATCTGAGTGATATGGAGCATGTCCGTACGCGACCGGGTATGTATATTGGTCGTTTGGGAGATGGTTCTCATCCTGAAGATGGTATTTATGTCTTGTTGAAAGAGGTTATAGATAATAGTATTGATGAATTCCGAATGGGATTCGGTAAACGGCTCGAAATCGATCTGGAGGATAATCTACGTGTTAGTGTGCGAGATTACGGTAGAGGAATTCCCCAGGGGGCTCTTGTTGAGGCGGTCAGTCTACTTAATACGGGTGCCAAGTATGATAATGCCGTTTTCAAGAAAAGTGTTGGACTTAATGGAGTTGGTGCCAAAGCTGTCAATGCGTTAAGCTCTTTTTTCGAAGTTCGCAGTTATCGTGACGGCAAAGTGAGGATTATTACTTTTGCCAAAGGACTATTACTGTCGGACGAAACGAAAGATACTGATGAGGAAGATGGAACTTATATGTTCTTTGAACCGGATAATACTTTGTTTGTAAATTACTCGTTTCAGTCAGAATTCATTGAAACGAAGCTTCGAAATTATACCTATCTTAATACTGGGCTTTCTATCATATTCAATGGACAACGCATTATCTCTCGAAATGGTTTGGAAGATCTGCTCAATGATAACATGACTTCGCCGGGATTATATCCGATTATTCATTTCAAGAGCGATGACATTGAAATTGCTTTTACTCATACCAATCAATATGGTGAAGAATACTACTCTTTCGTTAATGGACAGAATACGACGCAGGGTGGTACACATTTGTCAGCCTTTAAAGAACATGTGGCTCATACAATCAAAGATTTTTATAATAAAAACTTTGAATTCAATGATATCCGAAACGGTCTTGTAGGAGCTATTGCCATCAATGTGGAGGATCCTATTTTTGAAAGTCAGACAAAGATAAAGCTTGGCTCTAACACTATCTCTCTTAAAAAAGATGCGGTTTCGGTAAACAAATTTGTAGGTAATTTTATAGAGGAGCAATTGGATAATTTTCTCCACAAGAACTCCGATATTGCTGAAGTGATGCTCCAGAAAGTTCAAGAGTCGGAGAAAGAACGCAAAGCAATTGCCGGGGTGACGAAATTGGCTCGAGAACGAGCTAAAAAAGCCAATCTTCATAATCGGAAATTACGCGATTGCCGTATTCATCTGAATGATTCTAAAGGAGACCGTCAAGAGGAGTCGTGTATCTTTATTACGGAGGGTGATTCGGCGAGTGGCTCTATTACGAAGAGCCGTGATGTCAATACTCAGGCTGTGTTTAGTTTGCGTGGTAAACCTCTTAATTCATTCGGGTTGACCAAGAAGGTTGTCTATGAAAATGAGGAATTCAATTTGTTGCAGGCTGCACTTAATATAGAAGATGGTATTGAAGCACTTAGATACAATAAGGTAATCGTTGCAACTGATGCCGATGTCGATGGCATGCATATTCGGTTGTTAATGATCACTTTCTTTTTGCAATTCTTTCCCGATTTGATAAAGAAAGGGCATGTCTATATTCTTCAGACACCATTATTTAGAGTTCGGAATAAGAAAGAAACGCGCTACTGTTATTCTGAGGAAGAGAGAGTGAATGCTATAAGAGCATTAAAACCTTCGCCTGAAATCACTCGATTCAAAGGATTGGGAGAAATATCTCCAGAAGAGTTTGTGCATTTTATCGGCAAGGATATACGCCTTGATCAGGTCAAATTGCGCAAGACAGATGCGGTGAAAGATCTATTGGCTTTCTATATGGGCAAGAATACGATGGAACGTCAGAATTTCATTATTGATAATTTGGTAATAGAAGAGGATAGACCGGAGAATTTAATTAGCGACATAGCATAACTTAAATAAACGATGGAAAGAAAAGCAATATTCCCAGGAACGTTCGATCCTTTTACTATCGGGCATTTTTCGATAGTGAAACGGGCTTTGACTTTTATGGACGAAGTAGTTGTCAGCATTGGGATTAATGATCAAAAGAATACTTACTTTCCATTAGAAAAGCGAGTTGATATTATTCGGAAATTGTATCGTGATGAGCCGCGTATCAAAGTTGAATCTTACGAAGGTTTGACAATGGATTTTGCACAACAGATCGGGGCAGACTTTATTATAAGAGGTATCCGTACAGTGAGTGATTTTGAATATGAAGAAACTATTGCTGATGTAAATCGTAAGATGTCGGGTATTGAAACGATTTTATTGTTTACCGAGCCTGAGTTGACCGGCGTCAGTTCTACTATTGTCAGAGAATTATTAATGTACCATAAGGATATTAGCCGGTTTATTCCGGAAGGGATGGAAATTTAAAAAGAAATGATGAGAAAACTAATCACTGTGTGTCTTTTGGCATTTGTTGCTGTTGCCGACATTACGGCTCAGGACTTTAATAAAGATGCCATGCGTAAATTGCAGATTGCCGAAATGGCAATAAATAATCTGTATGTGAACAAAATCAATGAGAACAAACTTGTGGAGGATGCCATAGAGGGTATGCTGTCAAAACTCGATCCTCATTCTACTTACTCCAATGCAGAAGAAGTGAAGTTGATGAATGCTCCATTGCAGGGCAATTTTGATGGCATCGGTGTTCAATTCCAAATGATAGAGGATTCGTTGTTTGTCATTCAGCCTGTTACGAATGGGCCTTCCGAGAAAGTCGGTATTCTTGCCGGCGATCGTATTGTTGCTGTCAATGATACGGCAATTGCCGGAGTGAAAATGAGTACAGAGAAAATAATGCAACGTCTTCGTGGCCCCAAAGGAACGGTAGTGAAGCTCTCTATCGTTCGCCGTGGTGAAAAAGGATTGCTGTATTTTAATGTAAAACGCAATACAATTCCTATTTATAGTATTGATGCATGCTATATGGTGGAGCCGAAAGTAGGTTATATTCGGATCAGTCAGTTTGCTGCAACAACCGGTGAAGAAGTGATTGCTTCATTAAAGAAACTTAAACAACAAGGGATGGTCGATCTTGTGTTGGATCTACAGGGCAATGGTGGCGGTTATCTGCAAGCAGCGACAGAATTGGCAAATCAATTTTTGGATAATAAACAACTTATCGTTTATACCGAAGGGCGTAATTCTACGCGAAGTGATTTCTTGGCCACTGGTAATGGAATATTCAAGACAGGACGGGTATTTGTGTTGGTTGACGAGTTTACAGCTTCGGCAAGTGAGATCGTAACCGGTGCTGTTCAGGATTGGGATCGTGCTACCGTGGTTGGTCGGCGTACCTTTGGTAAAGGACTTGTTCAACGTCCTATAGAGTTACCTGATGGTTCGATGATTCGCTTAACCATCGCTCATTATTATACACCTTCCGGACGGTGCATCCAGAAACCTTATGGTGGCAAGATTGACTATGCTGCAGATATTATAAAGAGATATGCTCGTGGTGAGATGCAGAGTGCCGATAGTATTCATTTTCCCGATTCTTTGAAATGTAAAACGTTGAAGCTTGGTCGTGTTGTTTATGGTGGCGGTGGTATTATGCCCGATTATTTTGTACCTGTCGACACTACCGATTATAGCGATTATCTTCGTGAATTAAGTAATAGGGGCATCATTTTGCAAGAAACGGCACAGTATGTCGAAAAAAATAGAGCAGCATTGAAAGCCCAATATCCTACTTTCGAAAAGTATAGAACATCATTCGATGTAACCAAGACCACGATGCTTGATGAAGTGCGTAGCAAAGCAGACAAGGCTGGAATAAAGTTCAACGAAAAGCAGTATCAGACATCGTTGCCTTTTATCAAACTTCAGCTGAAAGCTTTGGTAGCACGCGACCTTTGGGATATGAACGAATATTTTCAGGTTATTAATGAAACAAACGAGAGTTTGCAGAAAGCGCTGTCTATTATGCACAAGAAAGAGATCGCAAAGCCCGTTAAGAAAAGAAAGTAGGGAAATGTGCCATAGATTGATAGGGCTGTAATAATAAGCATATTAAAGATTTATTTCTTTAATTGTTTGCTCAATCAATCTATTTGTCTTAATTTTGTGCCTGTATGGGCTGTAATAATTAAAAATTAATTTAATTCTAAACAATAATAATCTTAAAAATTGAATCATTTATGTGGTTAGTTAATTCATCCGTAGGAAGGAAAGTGGTAATGAGTGTCACAGGTATTGCTCTTATCCTCTTTCTGACATTTCACATGGCGATGAACTTGGTAGCTGTCTTCTCTGAGAGAGGGTATAATGCGATTTGTGAATTTTTGGGAGCTAACTGGTATGCCCTCGTCGGTTCGATGGGTTTGGCAGCTTTGTTTCTTATTCACATCATTTACGCTGTTTGGCTCACCTTGTTGAATCGCAAAGCACGTGGTTCGGAACGTTATGCTGTAACGGTACGTCCGACAACTGTCGAATGGGCCTCACAAAACATGTTTGTGCTGGGTCTGATTGTTGTTCTCGGTATTATTCTGCATCTTACAGATTTTTGGTATCATATGCAGTTTGCCGAAATAGCAAATGATATGGTATTGGCACCCGGAGGTGATCCGGCAGACGGTATCGCTTTGATGAAGATCACATTCAAGAACCCTGTTTTTGTATTGCTTTATCTCGTTTGGTTCGGTGCTATCTGGTTCCATCTTACTCATGGTTTCTGGAGTGCTCTTCAAACATTGGGCTGGAACAACCAGATTTGGATTAAACGTTGGAAGTGTATTTCCAATATTTATACTACTATTCTTATGGCTTGCTTCGCTTTGGTAGTTATTTTCTTTTTCATTAAAGTCACCTTTTTAGGCGCGAGCATTTAATTTCAATAAAAGTATATACAATTATGGCTAACATAGATTCTAAAATTCCCGAAGGCCTTTTAGCGGAGAAATGGAGCAATTATAAGGCTCACCAAAAGCTTGTAAACCCTGCCAATAAACGTCGTCTTGATATTATCGTTGTCGGAACGGGTCTTGCTGGTGCTTCGGCTGCTGCTTCTCTTGGCGAATTGGGCTTCAATGTACTTAATTTCTGTATTCAGGATTCACCTCGTCGTGCTCACTCTATTGCAGCTCAAGGTGGTATCAATGCTGCAAAAAATTATCAGAATGACGGTGACTCTATCTATCGTCTGTATTATGATACTATTAAAGGTGGTGATTATCGTTCTCGCGAAGCCAATGTTTATCGTTTGGCAGAAGTTTCGAATAATATCATCGACCAATGTGTAGCTCAGGGCGTTCCTTTTGCCCGCGATTATGGTGGCACATTAGACAACCGTTCTTTCGGTGGTGCTCAGGTTTCACGTACTTTTTATGCTAAAGGACAGACTGGCCAGCAATTGCTGTTGGGCGCTTACTCTGCATTGAGTCGTCAAATTGGTAAAGGTACCGTTAAGCTTTATGCACGTCATGAAATGCTCAACCTAGTTATTGTTGAAGGCCGTGCTCGTGGTATTATTACCCGCAATCTTGTTAATGGTAAGATTGAACGCTATTCGGCTCATGCTGTTGTTATTGCTACCGGTGGTTATGGGAATGCTTATTTCCTTTCGACCAATGCGATGGCCTCTAACGGTTCGGTAGCTATACAATGTTATAAAAAAGGCGCTTACTTTGCTAATCCTTGTTACGCTCAGATTCACCCAACGTGTATCCCTGTGCATGGTGATAAGCAGTCGAAGTTGACGTTGATGTCTGAGTCTCTTCGTAATGATGGACGTATTTGGGTTCCGAAACGCATTGAAGATGCCAAAGCACTTCAAGAAGGCAAACTCAATCCAAATGATATACCAGATGATCAACGCGATTTCTATTTGGAACGTCGTTATCCAGCTTTTGGTAATCTAGTTCCTCGTGATGTAGCGTCTCGTGCAGCCAAGGAACGTTGCGATAAAGGTTATGGTGTAAACAATACCGGTTTAGCTGTATTCTTGGATTTTAAATATGCGATTGATCGTTTGGGCGAAGATGTTGTTCGTGCCCGTTACGGTAATTTATTCGATATGTACGAAGAAATCACCGATGTCAATCCTTATAATAACCCGATGATGATTTTCCCTGCTATTCATTATACAATGGGTGGTATTTGGGTAGATTACGAATTGCAGACTTCTATTTCCGGCCTTTTTGCTATTGGCGAATGCAACTTCTCCGATCATGGTGCTAACCGTTTGGGTGCTTCTGCTTTGATGCAAGGTTTGGCTGACGGTTATTTTGTATTGCCTTATACTATTCAGAATTACTTATCTGACCAGATTCAGGTTCCTCGTTTTTCTGTTGATATGCCTGAGTTTGTGGCTGCAGAAAAGGAAGTTACCGATAAAATTGAAAAATTGATGTCAATTAAGGGTGAACACTCTGTTGATTCGATTCACAAAGAACTTGGTCGTGTAATGTGGGAATGTGTCGGAATGGGACGTACCAAAGAGTCTCTTGAAAAGGCAGTTCTCGAAATTGATAAAGTGAAGAAGGAATTCTATTCAAGTGTACGTATTCCCGGTAATGCTGACGATTTGAATGTGGAACTTGACAAGGCTATTCGTTTGGCAGATTTTATTGAAGTCGGTCGGTTGATGGCTATTGACGCGTTAAATCGTAACGAGTCTTGCGGTGGACATTTCCGTGAAGAATATCAGACTCCGGAGGGTGAAGCTCTTCGTGACGATAAAGATTATATGTATGTGGCCTGCTGGAAGTATACTGGCGAGGATTCTGAACCGGAACTTATCAAAGAGCCGTTGAAATATGAATTCACTGAGGTTAAGACTCGTAACTATAAAGTATAATAACGATGGACAAAAATATATCATTTACATTGAAGATATGGCGTCAAAGAGGTCCTAAAGTACCAGGCGCTTTTAAAGAATATCCGATGAAGGATATCCCCGGTGATACTTCTTTCCTCGAAATGATGGATATTCTGAATGAAGAATTGATTAATAAGGGTGAAGAACCCGTAGTGTTCGACCACGACTGCCGTGAAGGAATTTGCGGTATGTGTTCACTCTATATTAACGGATACCCACATGGACCTGCAACGGCTGCTACTACTTGCCAACTTTATATGCGTCGTTTCAAAGATGGTGATGTTATCACGGTAGAGCCATGGCGTTCGGCTGCATTTCCTATCATTCGCGATTTGATGGTAGACCGTGGCGCTTTTGATAAAATTATTCAAGCAGGCGGTTTTATCAGTGTTAATACCGGTGCACCTCAGGATGCCAACGGCATACTTATCTCTAAGAAAGTCGCCGATAGGGCTATGGATGCCGCTTCTTGTATTGGCTGTGGAGCTTGTGTGGCAGCTTGTAAGAATGGTTCTGCGATGTTGTTTGTCTCTTCTAAAATTGCTCAACTCAATATACTTCCGCAAGGAAAAGTTGAAGCTGGGCGTCGTGTGAAGGCCATGATTGCCAAGATGGATGAACTTGGATTTGGTAACTGTACCAATACAAGAGCATGTGAGGCCGAATGTCCAAAGAGTGAGACGATCGATAACATTGCTTTCTTGAATCGTGATTTCATTGTAGCTAAATTAAAAGACTAATATATTAGTTCAAGTTACGTTACTTACATTTTGATTAATAATTGCCTCTGACAACAATGTTTGTCGGAGGCTTTTTTTATTTGTTCTCGGTTGTTATGCAGGTATTATATCTTTCTTTTTCTCGTAGCATTTTGAGGGGTAGTCTTTTTATTATTGGGTGGAATTCCTTTGGACTAATGTTTTTCTTCTGTTGATATAGAGGAGAGAATATTCTCGTTCTTATGTTTTTTCCGACTCACGCCCGTGAGTCGCAAGCGCCATAAGTATGTAATCAAAGTAACTAAACTATTGTTTTTTATTTTTCTTTGTTGGACACTGTAATTTCGAGATTATCGATAAAATAAGGTCTATTTTCGTCAAAAAGATTGTCGTTGTCTATCTTTTTTGTCTACGATAAGGGTCTGTCTTATTTTTGTATCGTCAATTTATAGATATATATGATATGAACTTAAAGAGATTAATAACAGCAACATTCTGTTTATTTGCAGTGTTTGGTAGTATTATGGCTCAAGATGCTAAACAAACAATAAAGCCATCGCAATGGACATTGCAAAGCTGCATTGACTATGCGCTCAAACAGAATATCACGATTAAGCAAAACAGGGTAACTGCTGCCAGCACAAAGATCGATGTATTGGAAGCGAAGGCAGCACGTCAACCTGGTCTTTCGTTCTCTACAGATCAGAGTCTGGCAAATCGTCCTTTTCAGCAGTCGGCAAGCACCGTAAATGGGAGCAATATTGTTTCGACAAGTAGTAAGACAACGTATACCGGCAATTATGGTCTGAATGCTTCGATGACTCTTTACAATGGTGGTAAAATACAAAAGAATATCCAATTGCAACAGTTGAATAGTAAAATTGCCGACCTGTCAGTGAGTTCCTCCGAAAAGAGCATTGAAGAATCTATCACCAAAATCTATGTTCAGATTTTGTATGCTGCTGAAACCATAAAGACAGACGAGAGTGCTTTGAATTTATCTGAGGCAGAGCTTTCTCGAGCAAAACAGATGTTCAAAGCCGGTTCTTTGAATAAAGCCGACGTCGCTCAATTCGAATCGCAAGTCAGTACGGACAAATACCAATTGGTCAGCGATCAAGCTACTCTTGCCAACTATAAGTTGCAATTAAAGCAATTGCTCGAACTGGATGGCGACGAAGAGATGAATCTTGCTATACCCGATTTGGCTACTATCGACGTGCTGTCTCCACTTCCATCGAAGAGTCAGGTTTTTATGGCAGCTGTAAATAATCGTCCCGAAATTGAATCGAAGAAACTAAGTATAGATGTTTCTGATTTGAATATTAGAATAGCCAAAGCTGCCTATTTGCCAACGGTAAGCCTGACAGGTGGTTTGAGCACCTATAACGTAAGTGGTAGTGATTATGGCTTTATGAAACAACTAAAGAATGCTTGGAGCAATACGATTGGTATCAATGTAAGTATTCCTATCCTCGACAAACGTGCAACCAAGAGTAGCATACAGAGAGCGCAACTGGCTAAGCAGACCAGCGAACTGGAGTTGCAAGACCAACAAAAGACACTTTATAAGACAATAGAAGGTTTTTGGCTTGATGCCAACAGTGCACAGCAACAATATGTGGCAGCAAAAGAGAAAATGAAAAGCTCGCAGATTAGTTTTGATTTGATTCAAGAGCAATTTAATCTTGGTTTAAAAAATATTATAGAACTGCTGACTCAAAAAAATACGTTGAATACTTCGCAGCAAGAAATGTTGCAAGCTAAATATATGGCGATATTGAATACTCAACTGTTGAAATATTATCAGGGTGATAAGATTTCATTATAGCCTATAGCACTATAATCGGAGAAAGAATAAAAATAAAAAACATATACTTCAATGAAAAAGAAAAATATCATTCTAGTTGCTGTTGTAGCAATTGTTCTGCTGGTAATACTTTATATGTGTTCCGGCAAGAAAAGTTCCAGCAAGGTTACTTTTGAAAACACAAAGGTTACTCGAAACGATATTGCGACGAGCATTACGGCAACAGGTACACTCCAAGCCGATACGGTTAATGTTGGAACTCAAGTTTCCGGGCTTGTGACTAAAGTGTTCGCAGATTATAATAGTGTAGTCAAAAAGGGGCAGATTGTAGCCGAACTTGATAAAACGACTCTTGAAGCCGATTTGAAATCAAAGATTGCGAGTATGAAGAGTGCTTTGAGTGAATGGCAATATCAAGCCAAAAATTTTGGTCGCTACAAACAATTACATGCAAAACAATTGGTAAGCCAATCTGATTATGACACGGCACTTGATAGCTATGACAAAGCAAAGCAAGCGTATGATGTAGCAAAACAAGATTATGAAAAGGCAAAGACTAATTTGGGATATGCCACCATTACCTCTCCTATAGATGGCATCGTCTTGTCGCGTTCTGTTGCAGTGGGGCAAACAGTTGCAGCGACTTATAGCACGCCTAAGCTATTTACCATTGCTAAAAATTTAAAAGATCTTCAAGTTGTAGCAAAGGTCGATGAGGCCGATATAGGTAATATTGTAGATGGTCAACGGGTTTCTTTTACAGTCGATGCCTTTCCTGACGACACTTTTGAGGGTGTGGTAAAGCAGGTCCGTTTGAATGCAGGTGCAAGTAATAATGTGGTGACCTATCAGATCATTATCAAAACGAATAACGAATCGATGAAGTTGAAACCCGGGCTGACAGCTAATGTCACTATTTATACCAGTGAAAAGAGCCATGTGCTGAGTGTACGGTCTAAAGCGCTGCGTTTTACTCCCGATCAAACATTGGTAGGTAAAGATGCAAAAATAGTCGATTGTAATGCGCCTCATAAACTGTGGACTCGTGACGGTAATACGTTTACAGCCCATGCAGTTCAAATAGGTATCACGAATGGTATTCGTACCGAGATATTGAGCGGAATAGACGAAGGGCAGCAGGTAGTGCTTGATGCTGTTGCTGCGGGTGGAAAGAGTGATATGTCTGCCGATTCTTCCAATCAAAATTCGTCACCCTTTATGCCAAAACATCCCAACAGTAAGAAAAGAAACGGTGGTACAAACTAAGTAGGAGAATTAAATTATGAAACCGATAATAGAATTACAAGATATTCGCCGGAATTTCATTGTTGGCGAAGAGACAGTACATGCTTTGCGCGGTGTTTCATTTACTATCAACGAAGGAGAATTTGTAACTATCATGGGAATGTCTGGTTCAGGCAAATCTACTTTGCTCAATCTGTTGGGTTGCTTGGATACTCCAACCAAAGGAGAATATCTGCTCGATGGAATATCTGTACGCACCATGACTAAGCCGCAGCGAGCAGTGCTTCGCAACCGCAAGATCGGATTTGTTTTTCAAAGCTATAACTTGCTGCCCAAAACGACGGCGATAGAAAATGTGGAATTACCATTGATGTATAATGGCTCCGTGAGTGCTTCCGAAAGACGTCGTCGTGCTATCGAAGCACTAGATGCTGTCGGATTGGGCGACCGTTTGAATCATAAGTCTAACCAGATGTCGGGCGGGCAGATGCAACGCGTGGCTATTGCTCGTGCTTTGGTTAATAATCCGGCTGTTATTCTGGCCGACGAAGCGACCGGCAATCTTGATACTCGTACATCTTTTGAAATCTTGGTGCTTTTTCAGAAGCTTCATGCCGAAGGTAGAACCATTATCTTTGTCACCCATAATCCCGAAATAGCTTTCTATTCGAGTCGAACGATTACGTTGCGTGATGGGAAGATTAGAGACGATAAAGTAAATGATAACATTCAGGATGCTAAAGTCAAACTGACGACCATACCGCTTCCTGATGATAATTAATAGATGCCATGAACGGAACTAATTTGTTTAAAATAGCGTTGAAAGCGCTTTCAAATAGTAAGATGCGCACTTTCTTGACGATGCTTGGCATTATCATCGGTGTGGCATCAGTTATTACGATGCTTGCCATCGGTCAAGGTTCGAAGCAAAGTATTCAGGCTCAGATTGCAGAGATGGGGTCTAATATGATTATGATTCGTCCCGGAGCCGATATGTTCGGTGGTGTTCGTCAAAGTGCCAGTTCGATGGAAACACTTAAACTGACCGATTATGAGAATATTTGTAAGGATGCGAAATATCTGGCAGCCGTGAGTCCAAGCGTTTCTAGTTCGGGACAATACATTGCGGGTAGCAATAATTATCCATCGAGCATCAGTGGAATTAGTTTAGATTATCTTACAATAAGGCAACTGTCGGTAGAAACCGGCGAAATGTTTACCGAACAAGATATTAAAGTGGCTGCCAAGGTCTGTGTTATCGGTAAAACGATTGCTACGAATTTATTTCCCAATGGGGAAGACCCCGTGGGACAAATTATACGTTTTAACAGTATCCCTTTTCGCGTTGTCGGAGTGCTGAAATCTAAAGGTTATAATTCTATGGGGCAAGATCAAGATGATGTCGTTCTGGCTCCATACACTACTGTAATGAAAAGAATTCAGGCGCAAACCTATTTGCAAGGAATCTTTGCTTCGGCTATCACAGAAGATATGACGCAGGATGCCATAAAAGATTTGACAGATATTTTGCGGGCCGATCATAAACTGAAAACGAGTGATAATGACGATTTTAATATTCGTTCTCAGGAGGAGTTGAGCTCTATGATGAATTCTACAACAGGATTGATGACAACGTTGTTGGCTTGCATCGCTGGCATCTCATTGATCGTTGGTGGAATTGGAATAATGAATATCATGTACGTATCTGTAACTGAAAGGACTCGCGAGATTGGACTTCGAATGAGCGTTGGTGCAAGAGGCGTCGATATTTTGAGCCAGTTCTTGATTGAAGCGATTCTTATTAGTATCACAGGAGGTTTGATAGGGGTTGTGTTGGGTGTCGGTGCTTCGTTTGTTGTTAAGTTCTTAGCCCATTGGCCTATCAGTATACAACTTTGGACAGTGGCTCTTTCGTTTATTGTATGTACTCTTACAGGTATCTTTTTCGGATGGTATCCTGCAAAAAAGGCTGCCAATTTGGATCCTATAGAGGCTATTCGTTATGAATAAATAACAATAATAAAGGACGGGATGATTTAAGATAGAAGGTTCGAACCATCCTTTTGAATAATTAGTTATATTTGCAGTGAAACAGATAATGAGTATATTGATGAGACGTTCTTTCATGATACATGTCATTTGTTGGGGAATTGTTATTATATTCCCCCTCTGCTTCATTGAGCATACGGGAAATTGGAATCAAGATTTTGGACATCTTTTACGGATGCTGGGTGTTCAGGTTATTTTTATGTTGCCTTTTTATCTGAACTATTCTCTTTTGATTCCTCAGATTCTATTTAAAGACAAGGTAAAAAGCTTTTATGCTTTCAATGTGTTGATAGTTACTTTGTCTTTAGGACTAATATTGCTGTGGCAGTATGGCTGTTATGTCTTGTTTCCCGATACGTTTTATGAACATTGGCGACATCATCCTCCTAAATGGCCTATGTATTTCCAGTTCTTCATAACCTCTGTTTTGTTTATCGGACTTAGTGTGGCTATAAGGATGAGCCAACGTTGGATAAAATCTGACGAGGCCCGTCGTGAAGCGGAGAAAAATAGAGCCGAAGCTGAATTGAAGAATTTGCGTAATCAATTGAATCCTCACTTTTTGCTCAATACGCTTAATAATATTTATGCACTGATTGCTTTTGATACGGACAAAGCTCAGCAGGTAGTAGAAGAATTGAGCCGTTTGTTGCGTCATGTGCTTTACGAGGATCAACAAGACTATGTGTTGCTCAGTAAGGAAGTGGATTTTATGAAGAACTACATTGAATTGATGCGTATTCGAGTGACCGATAATGTGACGATCGACGTTGATTTTGACGTTCCTTCCGATGATACGGTCATGATAGCGCCGCTTCTTTTCATTTCGCTTATAGAAAATGCTTTCAAACATGGAATTTCACCTTCTGAAAGGAGCTATATCAATATCAAAATGTCGGAGATAGATGGTGATGTTACTTGTGAAATACGCAATAGTAATTATCCGAAAAAGCAAAACGATAAAAGTGGTTCCGGTATTGGACTGGAACAAGTGGGCAAACGTCTCGAATTGATTTATGCCGGTCGTTATAATTGGGAAAAGGGTATCTCGCCCGACGGGAAAGAATATTTTTCTAAAATAATAATATACCATGATACTGCGTTGTGCCATCGTTGACGACGAGCCATTGGCGCTCGGGTTATTGCAAAGTTATGTCGAAAAGACTCCTTTTCTGAAGTTAACAGGAAGGTATGCTAATGCTATTTTGGCTATGAAAGAATTACCGGATAATGAAGTCGATTTGTTGTTCCTGGATATTCAAATGCCCGAATTGAACGGATTGGAATTCTCGAAGATGTTGCCTGTTCGTACTAGAGTAATATTTACAACGGCTTTTGGACAATATGCGCTTGATGGTTATCGAGTCAATGCTCTCGATTACTTGCTCAAACCTATATCTTATGTCGATTTCCTGGAAGCCGCCAATAAAGCATTGCAATGGTTTGAAATGGCACAGCCTAAAGGTCCTGGTGAAGAGAAAGAAATTCAAAGTATTTTTGTGAAAAGCGAATATAAACTCATTCAGATAGAGCTTGCCAAAATACTCTATGTAGAAGGTCTCAAAGATTATGTGAAAATTTATATTGAAGGTGTTCCTCGCCCTATATTGTCTCTTATGAATATGAAAGCGATGGAGCAACTTTTGCCTGCTTCGAGGTTTATCAGAGTACATCGATCGTATATTGTACAAAAGAGTAAGATACGGGTTATTGATCACGGACGCATTGTCTTCGAAAAGACGTATATTCCCGTGAGTGATAGTTATAAAACTAATTTCCAAAAGTTTTTGGATGGACAGAGCTAGTTATCTACTATTATATGTTATAATTTTGTATATTGTGAATGCCTTCTAAAGGTAAAATGTGTATTTTTGTAGCAAAATAGCAAAGTTATGAAGAATTTTACTCTTTTCCTTTCTGTCTGTCTCGGCGCTGTGGGATTTGTATCTTGCGGTGGTGGGAAAAGCAAAACGACAGAAGTTGCGGTTGCATCGGTCAATGTCCCGGTATTCAATGCCGATAGTGCTTATCATTATGTAAAGGCACAAGTTGATTTCGGACCTCGTATACCCAACAGTAAAGCACATAAGGATTGTGCCGATTATCTTTCGGCGAAATTGAAAAGTTATGGCGCTACGGTAACTTTGCAAAAGTGTGACCTTGCCGGTTACGATGGGACGATCTTGAAATCGGTCAATATCGTCGGTTCATTTAAACCGGAGAGTAAGAAACGTATTGCGCTCTTTTCTCATTGGGACTCTCGTCCATGGGCAGACAATGATCCTGATAAAGCAAATTGGCATAAACCAATCTTGGCGGCCAATGATGGTGCAAGTGGTGTTGGTGTGTTGCTCGAGATTGCCCGTCTCATTCAGAAACAACAACCCGAAATGGGTATTGATATTATTTTTCTGGACGCCGAAGATTATGGTATTCCTCAATTCGAGAAGAAAGATGATGAAAGTTCGTGGGCATTAGGTGCTCAGTATTGGGCTCGCAATCCTCATGTTGACGGCTATACGGCACGTTTCGGCATACTACTTGATATGGTAGGGGGCAAGGGGTCTGTGTTTCACAAAGAAGTTTATTCCGAACAGTATGCTTCGGCAATCAACCGTAAGTTGTGGAAGGCTGCTGCGAGTCTTGGCTATGGTCAGTATTTTGTTAATGAGCAAGGCTCTCAAGTTACAGACGATCATGTCTTTATCAATCAAATGGCCAATATCCCTACAGCAGATATTATTCCATATAGTAAGGATGGTAGTTTCACTCCTACGTGGCATACACTTGCCGATAATATGGATCATATTGATAAAGCAACACTTAAAGCGGTAGGGCAGACGGTGATGCAAGTAATTTATAATGAGAAGTAGAAAAATAAATAAATAGAATGACAATCAACGAACAACAAGACGAAATAGTCAGCGAATTTAGTGATTTTGATGATTGGATGGATCGTTACCAGATGCTTATCGATATGGGCAATGACCAACAATCTTTGGACGAAAAGTATAAGACAGAAGAAAATCTTATTGATGGATGTCAAAGTCGGGTATGGCTTCAATGCGATGTCAAAGACGGGAAACTTATTTTTACCGCAGAAAGTGATGCTTTGATTGTAAAAGGTATTGTTACACTCCTGATTAGAGTGCTTTCGGGACATACACCCGATGAGATTCTTAATGCGGATCTCTATTTTATTGAAAAGATAGGATTGAAAGAGCATCTTTCTCCGACTCGCAGCAACGGTTTGCTTGCTATGGTAAAACAAATGCGGATGTATGCTTTGGCTTATAAAACAAAGGGTATTTAAAGGCTTTCCCTTCTTTTGCTAGTGAGTTAAAGGAGAAATATTGGAATAAGAAAAGGCCGCTTTCATCTTTATGATGAGGCGGCCTTTAATTTTTTTGCTGATAGATAAATTATCTACGCAATCCGAGAGCTTTAACGATAGCACGATATCTTTCGATATCTCTGTCTTTCAAATAGTCTAGCAAACGACGACGTTTGCCAACCAACATGGTCAATGCTCTTTCTGTGCTATAATCTTTTCTGTTGAGCTTTAGGTGCTCAGTCAGATGGGTAATACGGTATGAAAACAAAGCAATCTGAGCTTCTGATGAGCCAGTATCAGTGTTGGACTTTCCGTACTTACCGAAGATTTCTTTTTTTGTTTCAGCGTCTAAATACATAATTTATTGCTTTTTTTAATATAAAAAATGATTTTCGTGGGTGCAAAGGTATGAATTACCTTTTATATTTCAATGCTTTATGCTATTTTTTTTAGAGAAAGTTAGTATTTACCTGATTTTGTAGTAACTTTGCAGTCAAATTAGTTTTATATGCAAAATATTAGAAATATTGCAATTATTGCCCATGTCGATCATGGCAAAACCACGCTGGTAGATAAGATGTTGTTAGCGGGCCATTTGTTCCGTGCTAATCAGGAGAAGGGTACCCTGATACTGGATAACAATGATTTGGAGCGTGAACGAGGGATAACGATTCTTTCCAAAAACGTTTCGATCAATTACAAAGATGTAAAGATTAATATTATAGATACCCCAGGACATAGCGATTTTGGGGGTGAGGTAGAACGTGTGCTCAATATGGCAGATGGCTGTTTGCTCTTGGTTGATGCTTTTGAGGGGCCTATGCCGCAAACTCGCTTTGTGTTGCAGAAGGCACTCGAAATCGGTCTCAAACCGATTGTTGTCATCAACAAGGTTGATAAACCTAACTGCCGCCCTGAGGAAGTACGCGATATGATTTGGGAGTTAATGTATAATCTTAGCGCTACAGACGATCAGCTCAATTTCCCTACTATTTATGGTTCGGCAAAGAATGGCTGGATGAATACCGATTGGAGAAAACCGACCGACAATATTATTCCATTATTGGATAGTATTCTCGAGAATATACCCGCTCCAACACAATTGGAAGGTACTCCTCAGATGTTGATTACTTCGCTCGATTTTTCTTCTTATACCGGTCGTATTGCGGTAGGACGTGTCCATCGTGGAACTCTGCGCGAAGGAATGGATATTACACTCGTTAAGCGTGACGGTACTAAACAAAAATCTAAAATCAAAGAACTGCATGTCTTTGAAGGCATGGGACGTGCCCGTAAGAGCGAAGTTTCGTCGGGTGACATTTGTGCTTTGGTTGGTATTGATGGCTTCGAGATAGGTGATACGGTATGCGATTTTGAAAATCCGGAAGCGCTACCTCCAATTACTATTGACGAGCCCACAATGAGTATGCTCTTTGCTATCAACGACTCGCCTTTTTATGGTCAGGATGGAAAATTCGTTACTTCTAGGCATATACAAGACCGTTTGAATAAAGAATTGGAGAAGAATTTGGCTCTTAGGGTAAAAAGTGGTGAAGTGGAAGGTAAATGGATCGTCTCCGGACGTGGTGTGCTTCATCTTTCTGTACTTGTCGAGACAATGCGTCGTGAGGGATACGAGTTGCAAGTAGGTCAACCTCAAGTTATTTACAAAGAGATCGATGGCGTTAAGTGCGAACCGGTAGAGGAACTTACCATTAATGTATCCGAAGAATATAGTAGTAAAATTATTGATATGGTAACCCGCCGTAAAGGTAATTTGTTGATGATGACTAATCAAGGAGAACGCGTTAATTTGGAATTCGAAATTCCTTCGCGTGGTATCATCGGACTGCGAACCAATGTTCTTACTGCATCTGCGGGTGAGGCTGTTATGGCTCATCGATATAAAGAGTATCAACCTTATAAAGGCGAAATTAACCGTCGTCTCAATGGCTCATTAGTTGCTTTGGAAGGCGGAACGGCTTTCGCTTATGCTATTGACAAGTTGCAAGATAGAGGACGTTTCTTTATTTTCCCACAAGAAGAGGTTTATGGCGGTCAAGTTGTCGGAGAGCATAATAAAGACAACGATTTAGTCGTAAACGTAACGAAGTCCAAAAAGCTAACCAATATGCGTGCTTCGGGAGCCGACGATAAAGCTCGTCTTATTCCTCCTGTTCAATTTTCGCTTGAAGAAGCGTTGGAATATATCAAAGAAGACGAATATGTAGAAGTTACACCTAAGCACATGAGAATGCGTAAAATAATTCTTGACGAATTGGAACGCAAACGTGCGGGTCGGTAATGTTGAATAAAGTTTTTACGTATATCAGTTCGCTGATAAACCTTTTATTTCCTCGCTGTTGCACTGTCTGTGATTCTCCACTGGTGCGCGGTGAGGATTTTTTATGTACCTCTTGTCTTCTGAATCTGCCTCGTACGAATTATCATTTATTGTCCGAAAATCCTGTTGAACGTCTATTCTGGGGGCGGATAAACCTAATCAAGGCTACATCTTATTTTTATTACTATCGAGGTAGTGAAATGCGAAAGATTATTCACGCAATTAAATATGGTGGTAAAAAGGAAATAGGAGAGGTTATGGGGCGAAATATGGCGGCAGAGTTGCTACAACAATCGAATTTCTTTGATGGAATTGATTTGTTGATGCCAGTTGTACTTCATCCAAAACGGCAACGGATTCGTGGATATAATCAAAGCGAGTGGATTGCCAAAGGAGTTTCTCATGTCACCGATTTGCCAATCGAAATGCATGCTGTGAAGCGTGTAAAACACGTCGAAACGCAAACACGGAAAACACCTTTTCAAAGATGGGAGAATGTTCAGCAAATCTTTCAACTCGAGCACCCCGAACGTCTTGAAGGCAAACATATTTTAGTTATTGACGATGTTGTCACTACTGGAGCAACAGCATTGGCTTTTATCGAAAGTTTTGCCACTCTCAAAGAGGCGAAAGTCAGTTTACTCACATTGGCCGTTGCTGCTCAATAAAAGGTTATAGCTTTAATGATATTTCTGCTCCCGATAGTTCATTAGAATAAAAGCTTATCCTATTTCTAAACATATTTCGGACGCTGAGGCATTGCTGTCACAATGATAAAGGGGCAATAACGCCATCATTACCACCCACTTATTGTATTTGAATCGCTTTTACCTTTCTTCTTATGTCGGCTCAAGTATGAATTATTCAGGTGATGGCAGTTCTGTTGTTTTTTATTGTTGCTGAAGTATCCGTCATGTTATCTTGTTGACTATGAATAACATATACAGGTGTGACTTGTTTTTGGGACCTCGAAATGACGTTATCTTGCTTACTGATAACGTATTATGAAACTTGGATCGCCCACTTCGTATATCAACCGATTAAGTCATCATCCGGCATCTGTGGTGTGTGCACCGTGCCGAAACTCCTTTCAACTCATTTTTAATTGCTTGTAGGTAATGACTTCTTTGCTCACTGCCCGTGCATGGAAGTGATCCGGCTCTTTTCTGAGAGAAGGTTTTTTGTACACATCTTATTGAATCAGGATTGTCGTATTTAAGGTATTTCTGTTGGCTCATTAAGGTTTTGTCGTTCCACATATGTGAGTTGATCGAATCACATATATGGAACGATCGACTCACATATGTGATTCGATCAACTCACATATGTGGAACGACATTCTTCTCGGGACAAAGAGATAAAACCTCTCTGAGGTGAACCAACTTTCGTCAGTATGTCTCACAGACTTCATCCTTTTAGAAAGATATCACGAAGCGTTTAAAAGCATTTTAGGCAGCGCATTGACCACCGTGGCAGAGATGTCGAATGTAGAGTGCGCAAATTGCAATATGATTCCCCGTTTGGTTAATCAATCATTTTCAAGTATCTTTTCTATTGTCTCTTTATCAATATTCAATTGTTGTATTAAGGCTGCGATAGACGGGAACTTTTGTTCTTTTCGTATATATTTAATGAACGAAATACAGATCGGACAGCCATAAATATCTTTGTCGAAGTCGAGAATATGTGCTTCTATGCTTGTGTCATTGCCGTTATCAAGAGTGGGTCGATGGCCTATATTAAGCATTCCACCATAGGTTTCTCCTTTGGAATGAACTCTGACGGCATAGACTCCTGCTTTCGGCACAATTTTCTCGTCGCTGTTTAGGGCAATGTTGGCTGTTGGGAATCCCATCTTTCTACCCATTTGGTGTCCTTTTATAACCTCCCCTTTTATATAATAGGAGTATCCTAGTGCATCGTTCGCCTCTTCAATATTACCTTTGTATAACAACTGGCGTATTGCCGAAGAACTAATGATACGGTCGTGCCATTCGAAAGCAGGTACGGCTTCTACGCTTATTCCTATTTCTTCTCCATAACGTACATAGTCATTATAGCCTTCACGTCTATCGTGTCCGAAACGATGGTCGTATCCTACAATTAAATGGGCGACATTAAATTGCTCTTTGAGTATGTCGTTCATAAATTGCTTTGCCGAAAGGCTCGACAGTTCTTTATTAAAATCCAGAATGATACATTCGTCAATACCTTTTTCCGAAAGCATCTCAATTTTCTCTTCATAAGTACTGATAAGTTGTGCTTTGAATGCCGGATTTATTATTTGCTGGGGAGGAGCGGGAAAAGTGATTACAGCCGAACGGCAGTTCTCTCGTTTGGCAACAGCTCTGACACGATCTATCAAGTACTGATGTCCGCGATGCACTCCATCAAAGAAACCGATAGTCGCTGCGCAGATGGGATGTAAAGTTGCAGATGAAAAACGGATAACTTCCATATTTATTTCTTTTTACTTTTTATTGTCAAATAGACGTGTCCAGTCTTCATTGGATTCGGCAACGAACGATCTTATTCCCAGTGTTTCAGCTGCCAGGCAGTTGTCTACCGAGTCATCAATAAAAAGAGTTTCTTTAGGCTCTATGCCCGAATCTTCGATCATCGTCTGAAATATTTTGGCGTCAGGTTTTGATAGCTTCATCTCAAATGAGAGATAAGTCTTCTCAAAGTAGCTGTTTACATCGAATCCTTTATAAGGAAACAGGTTCTGGCATGACCATTGCCAATGTAGTTCGTTGGTATTGCTCAGTAGATACACCATGTACTTCTTTCTTAGTTCTAAAAGGAGCATTAATTTGCGAGGAGGAATGTCTACTAAAAAACTATTCCATGCGGTATCTATGTCCTCGTCTTTCAGACTCTTATCTGTCAACGAGTGGATATGTTCACGAAATTCTTCTGTAGAAATCATTCCCAGCTCGTAGCTTTGGAAGAAGCCTTCTTTAAAAGAATTGCTGATAAGTTCGTTTACTTTATGCAGACCGAGTTCTTCGAACTGCTTTACACATCGTTGTTTGTTTAAGTTTACCAATACATTACCGAAATCAAAAACTAAATTCTTGATGTTATTCTCATTCATTGTTTTCTTTCTTATTTCGTTGTTTTAAACGTTTTAGCTCTCCTATCCAGAGAATAAAAGAGGTTGCTCCGATAATACTTAGCCAGGTGTATATGTCTAGGGGAGTTGTTCGAAATACCGCTCCACCAAATTGCACAATGATAATTTGCCCTATCAGGATGATACCGCCCACTGCCAAGAAACTGGGCGAATGTATTAAACCTTTCCATGCTGAGCTTGTACTTCCGAATACTCGGATATTGAATAGATTCCAGAATTGCAGCATGACGAAGATGGTGAAGAATACCGTAAGATGATAATCCGAGATGGTAATATCGCTTGCTGTAAAGTAAATAATCAATCCCATCAGTATTGATAAGAATATGGCACCTGTGGTAAATATATTAAGGTACATGGGGCGGGTAATGATGAAGTCGTTGAGGCGGCGTGGTTTTTCTTTCATTACGGCTTTTGATGGCGGAATGGACGATAGCGCCAGAGATGCAAAAGTATCCATAATAAGATTCACCCACAACATCTGGGTAACGGTGAGGGGCAATTGGGTCCCTACAAACGATCCTAGCAATTCGATACCAAGAGCGACTAAGTTAATAGTCAGTTGGAAGACTATAAACCGTTGGATATTCTTATAGAGCGACCGTCCCCACATTACGGCAGTGCTGATACTGGCAAAAGAATCGTCGAGCAATGTAATATCGCTGGCTTCTTTGGCAACCGATGTGCCCGAACCCATCGAAAGTCCCACTTGTGCGTGGTTGAGGGCCGGCGCATCATTTGTTCCATCTCCGGTGACGGCGACTATAGCTCCTTGCTTCTGAAGCAGTTGTACTAGACGTTGTTTGTCGGTAGGACGCGCGCGCGAAATGATTTTGAGTTTGCCGACTCTTTCAAGTGCCTTCTCGTCGCTTAGTGCTGCAAATTCCGGTCCGGTTATTCTGTTTATCTCCGTATCTTCTTTGTCATTCCATAATCCTATCTGACGGGCTATTTCTGTTGCAGTACCTATTGTGTCGCCGGTGACTATCTTAATATTGATTCCAGCCGAACGGCATTCGTTTATTGCTTGGCTAATACCTTCGCGGATAGGGTCGGCTATGGCTACCATCCCGACAAGGGTAAATCCTTTTTCTTTGATCAGTTGTTGGCAATTTGTTGCGTCATTGTCTACTATCTTGTAGGCAAAAGCAAGTGTTCTCATTGCTTTGTTCTGTGCCCCGAGAAGCCATTCTTTCAATTGGGAGCGATGAGGTTCAATGTCTTCCGTCGCTGAAAGTTGTAAAATCGTATCGCAATGATTTCCTACAATCTCCGGAGCACCTTTCATGTAAAGTATGCGTTTGCCTGGTAGAAGGCTTGAGTCAGTAAGCATGGCCATGTATTTCCGCTCGGTCGAGAAGGTTATTTCACTGATGGGAGTAGCTGCCTCACGTATATCCAAGTAGTTTATCTTTTGCTTGTGCAACCAGAGTAACAGCGCTATTTCGGTTGGATTCCCTAAACCGTGTACATCGGCGCTTGCTGTTTCCAGATAAGCAGTAGAGTTAGTTGCTATACCTTCTTTTATAAGTTGACTTACCTCATCTTTTTCAAGTACTATATCGTTCTTACCATTAAACAGCGAATATTGTACTTGCATGCTGTTTTGGGTCAGTGTTCCCGTCTTGTCAGTACAGATGACGTTGATAGCCCCCATCGTTTCACTGGCATGCATGCTCCTCACCAAGTTGTTGGTTTTGAGCATTCGCCGCATGTTCAGAGCCAAACTGAGGGTTACGCTCATTGGCAATCCTTCGGGAACAGCCACTACAATAAGCGTGACGGCCATCATGAAGTAGTTGAGGCAGATTCGGGCTATATCTATATAGTCGTGCCACCCCTTTATATCGTGTTCCGAGAAGAATACAATTAAATCACGCGTGACAAAGATGCAAAAGGCCAGTCCTGCAATAATAAAACCTATTTTACTTATGAGTTTGGCAAAATGTTCCAATTGGATGTTGAGCGGTGTTTTTACTCCACTTTCTTCTGTGCTCTGTCGGGCTACGTGTCCTATTTCGGTATTATCGCCAATCGCAGTAACGATCATTGTTCCGTAGCCTTCTACTATCGTAGTGCTGCGCATCATTCGGTTCGAAGCATAAGTCGCTTCTTTGTCGAACCGATCTTCGTAAATGGTTTTGTTCACTATCGGTTCTCCGGTGAGTGACGATTCGTTGACTTGTACGGATACCGCTTTTAGTAACGTCCCGTCGGCAGGAACTTCATCTCCTGTCCCTAAGATCACAATATCGTCGACAACAATATCTTTCCGAGGGATTTCGCAAACCTGTCCGCTTCGCATCACTTTGACAAGCATGTCGTCATTGATCGTATTGAGCAAGTCGAATTTCCGTTTGGCATTATATTCAAAAAAGAAACCGATGCCGGTTGCTAGTAGTATAGCTGTAATAATACCGATCGTTTCAGCGTATTGGTTTTCTAAAATAGAAATGATAAGCGACAAGAAGGCGGCAAAAACAAGGATACGTATCACGGGATCCTTGAACTTTTCTAAATAAAGAATCCAAGGAGAAATGCGCTTGGGAGGAGAGAGTAGATTGTATCCATCTCTTTCCCGGCGTTCGATAACTTCTTTTTCGGTCAGGCCAAATAAATTTTTCTGATCTGTGTTCATTTAATTAGTTGTGTATTAGTGATAATTGTTAGAGTAATTTTTGTCTTTGACATCAACGCTTGCTTCAACGACATTGAGTGTGTAATCGCCCAATTTCTCGCATTCACTGATAATGTCCATATAATAGACGCCCATCTGATAGTCGTATTGCTTGTTGTTCACATCCAAAATGTTTTGAGTTTTTAATTGGTTGCGATAATTGTTTATTTCATTTTCTATATTATAGGTTTTATTGATTTCCAATTCCTGTTGGTCTCCTTTTTCGAGTATTACCAGCATCTGGTTCAAAGCGTCTTCATCCAGTTTCATCATGAAATGGATATGTTCGTATTGTTGTTCGGTGAAGTCTGTATTTGATTGTTTTTTTCTACTTATGGTACGTGCTAAATTATAGCAACTATCGCCAATACTTTCTATTTCGGTTACTTCACGAAGCATGCCTCGAATGGCCAGTTTGCTTGTGGAACTTAGTCGGCCTTCGGATACATGATTGAGATAATCGGCTATTTCAATTTCCATATGGTCGCTAATGTTTTCATATTTTTCTATTCGGGAGAAAAGTTTGGCGAATTCTTCATCTTTAGTCGTCTGAAGCAAGGATCGTACCATTCCAAACATGCGTTGAATACGTTGGCTGAAAAGGATGATTTCTTTGTGAGCCTGGAGAATCGAAAGTTCTGCCGTCGATAGCATGCCCGAAGAAATATATCGAAGCCTGAAGTCTTCATCCTCTTCTTTCTCTTTGATGAGTTGGCAAACAATTCTTTCGAATGGTTTAATGAACCAGATTAATATCAGCACGTTGCAAACATTGAACATCGTATGGAACGCAGACAAATAGAAAGTGACTTTGATATGTTCATCTACGTTGGGGGCGATGAGGTTGACAAGATACTTATCCAAACTGATAAAGGGATGAAACACACACAATACCCAGAATACACCAAACATGTTGAACATGAGATGCGACAAGGCGGCACGTCGGGCTTGCGAATTACCGGTTAGGGCAGCAATATTCGAAGTAACAGTCGTGCCTATATTTTCACCCATTACCAGTGCGATACCCAAATCCAGGCTTTCGGGATGAGCAGAACATAATATCATCGTGATAGCCATGACAGCCGCCGACGATTGAATACACATGGTGAGAAAGCCTCCAATGAGCAAAAACATCAGAATGGATAGATCTCCCCAGTTTTTGCAATGATCGATGAATGAGAGAATAGCAGGGTTTGTTTCCAAATGCATGTCAGAACCTGTTTGGCGTAATGTGAGAAGCCCCAAAAACATGAACGAGAAACCGAATAGAAATTCGCCAAAAGATTTTTTGTCCCCTTTCTTTGAGAAAAAGAAAGGGATAGCTATCGCAAATAAACAAAAGACATAATCACCCAGATTGATCTGGAAACCAAATATCGACATAAGCCATGCCGTGACTGTCGTTCCGATGTTGGCTCCCATAATCACACTGATAGCTTGTGCCAAAGTCAGGAGGCCTGCATTCACAAAGCTTACAACCATCACAGTTGTAGCAGTAGATGATTGGATGGTTGCTGTAACGAGCGCTCCCGTTAGCAGTCCTGTGAAGCTGTTGGTCGTCATAGCTCCCAATATCTTGCGTAGCTTGTCTCCCGTCAGCTTTTGCAAGGCTTCGCTCATCGTCTTCATCCCGAACATAAGCAGAGCGAGACATCCCAAAAGCTTAAAAATAGCGAAAATTGACATATTATGCTTTATTAAATGTATTTTCTTTTGTTCATTGTCTTTTTATGGTGTATATTTATATCAAGATTAACTTAATATAGTTGCGTACAATGAAACAGACAGTACAAATTTACTGCAAAAATAATAATTATTATAAAGATTTTCCCATAGGTTCCTCACTTTTGGATATTTATTATGGGTTTGACTTGAAATTTCCTTATCCGGTGGTCAGCGCCAAGGTGAATAATAAGTCTGAAGGACTTAATTATAGAGTATATAATAACAAAGATGTAGAGTTCCTGGATGTACGCGATCCATCGGGTATGCGGACTTATGTCCGTTCCCTTTGTTTTGTCTTATACAAAGCTACCAGCGAGTTGTTCCCGGAGAGTCAGCTATTTCTGGAACATCCGGTATCGAGAGGATATTACTGCAATTTGAGTCATGGCAGAGCAATAACCGATGAAGATATTGCTCGTATCAAAACTCGTATGGAAGAACTGATTGCCGAAAACATTCCGTTTCACCGTATCGAGTGCCATACAGAAGATGCTGTTCGCATATTCAATGAGCATAGCATGAACGATAAGGCTAAACTGCTTCAGACCTCCGGCACTCTCTATACTTATTACTATACCTTAGGCGAAACCATCGATTACTATTATGGCAATTTAGTGCCTAGTACGGGCTTTTTGAAAGTCTTTGATGTGATAAAATACTATGATGGCTTTCTGCTCCGAGTTCCCAACAAAGATAACCCCGAGCAATTGGAAGAAGTTATTAAACAAGAGAAAATGCTTGATGTGTATAACGAATATCGGCGTTGGGAAAATATCATGGGGGTTCAGACAGTCGGAGATTTCAACGAGTTATGCCTAAAGGGGTATGCCACAGATGCTATTCAGATATCCGAGGCGTTGCAAGAGAAAAAGATTGCCCAGATAGCCGATATGATATATCATCGCGATATTAATGGTAGCAAGGTAAAGTTAGTGCTTATTGCCGGACCTTCTTCTTCGGGTAAAACCACTTTCAGCAAACGTCTCTGTGTTCAGTTAATGACAAACGGAATAATGCCTAGAGCCATTTCTCTCGACAATTATTTTGTAGATCGTGAACAGACTCCTCGTGATAAGAATGGCGACTATGATTATGAGTCTTTATATGCTCTTGATTTGAAACTTTTCAACCGCCAGATGAATATGTTGCTGAATGGTGAAGAAGTAGAGTTGCCTTCTTTCAATTTTCAACAAGGAAGGAAAGAGTACAAAGGAGATAAACTCAAGATAGACGATCACACCGTATTGATATTGGAAGGAATTCATGGACTGAATCCGGAATTAACCCCTGATATACCCGAGGAAAGTAAATTTAAAATATACGTTTCGGCGTTGACTTCCATTTCGCTTGATAATCACAATTGGATTCCAACCACCGACAATCGCTTGTTGCGTCGCATTATTCGAGATTTCAATTATCGCGGCTATTCGGCACAAGAAACTATTTCGCGTTGGCCGAGTGTCAGAGCGGGCGAAGATAAGTGGATATTTCCTTATCAAGAGAATGCCGATGTCATGTTCAATTCGGCTCTATTCTTTGAATTGGCAGTATTAAGGATGCATGTAGAACCCATACTGATGAGTGTCCCTCACAATTGTCCCGAGTATTGTGAAGCCTATCGTTTATTGAAATTCATTCAGTATTTTAGTCCGATAAAAGATATCGAGATACCTCCTACCTCCTTGCTTCGCGAGTTTCTGGGAGGAAGTAGCTTCAAATATTGATTGGAGATTTATATTATCTGATCGCATTTCTATTTAAATATAGTACTAAAAACCGAACTTATTCTTCAGAGCCGTGTGCAAAAAGCTGCACATGGCTCTGAGTTTATCTTCCTTATTTTGGTATTCTCCTTATCAATTGCTTGACGATTAATGTGGATACCAAAAGTCATATTTACCTGTCTTCCCTACTTTTTACCACAAATTATGCTGAATTCCGAACTTCATTATTGTATGGGCATAGAAATCAACCTCATTTTTTACAGTCTCTTCCATGTTTGGAATATAGTCCATGGGGTACTTCTGTTTGAATACTCTGATAACACGACCATTTAGCATGGTTATATCGTCTGCAATATACTGAAAGAAACATCAATTTTATAAACCCGCTGGCTGTTTCTTAAACTCCTCCATATTTGGGTTCTTTCAATTCCCATTTCTGTTTTTCGCAGGAATATTCATAAGTGAAAATTCCCCAATCGCTTATTGCTATATTTAAATTGTTTTTCTTTGGCCGTCTGACTATTCGCTCAGAAATGGTAATAATTATTTGATTGTTTGATATATTTAAACTGATAAAGAGTGCATTTATTCCTTTTTTTAATTTGTGCTTGAAAGAATCTGGTATGCCCTTTAAATTACTCAGACTAAAGAAAGTCGCATTTTGAACATTACCATAAGGAAAGTCAGCAGGTAAACCATCCATACAAATATAATAACGGCTTGTATCTTGTAAGCTAAATTTGTTCCTAACTAAATCCTTATTGTTTGTAGTATATGAATCAATTGCAGAAATTAGGATTCTATTTAACTGATTATTCTCTTGTCCTTTGAGTTGGAATACCACAAAAAGAACAACAATAACGCTAACTATTCTTTTCATCTCATTCTATTTTTTGGAGTTACAAACCGTTTCATGTTCGGAATATAGTATAAATGGAACATAAACCTGGGCGGGTTTTATCATCATCATACATGTAATCTAGATCAATTCCATAAATGACCTTTGCAACAGCTGCTTTTTTTCCCATAAGGTATTACTATTCTTTATTATGTCTCATACCTATTCTCTGAGGATTAATGTGGATACCAAAAGTCATATTTACCGGTTTTTATTCTTTCTGCGATACTGGGATAACGAATAACTACGCCAATATCTATATTTTTATATTCATCCGTTAATTCACCAATATATTTTGTCGGTTGGTTAATATACCAAATATACCAATTATATGATTTTTCTTCTTTGCTGAAACCATAGTCTTCAGAATCTCTAAATAGAATATTCGTCACATCACCTAATTCGGAAGATTTTCCTACTTTATACCATAAATTTTGCTGAATGCCGAACTTTATTATCGTATGAGCGTAGAAATCAACCTCATCTTTTACAATCTCTTCCATATTTGGAATATAGTCCATGGGGTACTTCCGTTTGAATACTCTAATGACGCGAGTATTTAGCATGGTCATATCGTCTGCAATATACTGAAAGAAACGCTTGTGTTGATTGTCTACATCTACACAAAACACATAGCCGATTTTTGTTACGATTCTTGTTCTCTTTTCCATATTGTAGTTCTAAATAATTGAATTTGAGTTGATAACCTTTTCTGCCTTTAAAGATCGTTTAGAGGTAGAAAAGATTATTTGAGTGATTCAAGCTACTTCGTCCCTTCGTAAATAACCATGGTCAATAGTTTGCTTAATGATTAATATGGATATCCAAAATCATATTTACCGGTTTTTATTTTTTCTGCAATGCTGGGATAGGCTATTAGCATACCAATATCAAGATTTTTGTATTTATCAGTCAATTCACCAATAGATTGTGTCGGTTGGCCGATATGCCAAATATACCAGTCGTATGATTTTTCTTCTTTGCTGAAAGGATAATCTCCTGATTTTCGAAACATGATGCTTTCAACATCGCCCAACTCGGAAGATTTTCCTACTTTGTACCACAGATTTTTCTGAATGCCGAACTTTATTATCGTATGAGCGTAGAAGTCAACCTCATCTTTTACAATCTCTTCCATGTTCGGAATATAGTCCATGGGATACTTCCGTTTGAATACTCTAATAACACGACCATTTAGCATGGTCATATCGTCTGCAATATACTGAAAGAAACGTTTGTATTGATTGTCTACATCTACACAAAACACATAGCCGATTTTTGTTACGATTCTTGTTCTCTTTTCCATATTGTAGTTCTAAATAATTGAATTTGAATTGATAACCTTTTCTGCCTTTAAAGATCGTTTAGAGGCAGAAAAAGATTATTTGAGTAATTCAAGCTACTTCGTCCCTTCGTAAATAACGATGGTCAAGAGTTTGCTTAATGATTAATGCGGATACCAAAAACTATATTTGCCGGTTTTTATTCTTTCTGCGATACTGGGATATGCTATTAATATACCAATATCAAGATCTTTGTATTTATCAGTCAATTCACCAATAGATTGTGTCGGTTGGCCGATATGCCAAATATACCAGTCGTATGATTTCTTTTCTCTGCTGAAACCATAATCTGCCGATTCTCGAAACATGATGCTTTCAACATCGCCCAACTCGGAAGATTTTCCTACTTTGTACCACAGATTTTCCTGAATGCCGAACTTTATTATCGTGTGGGCATAGAAATCAACCTCATCTTTTACAATCTCTTCCATATTTGGAATATAGTCCATGGGGTACTTCCGTTTGAATACTCTGATGACACGAGTGTTTAGCATGGTCATATCGTCTGCAATATACTGAAAGAAACGTTTGTATTGGTTGTCTACATCTACACAAAACACATAGCCGATTTTTGTTACAATTCTTGTTGCCATAAGTCCTTTTTGTTGCTATTGTTGAACTATTAAAATGAATGCTTCTAAAGTTTGCTATATTCTTATTATCATTTTATTTTTTCTAATACAAATATATGCAATATTTATGATAATCAGTTATATATCATGCTTTTTATTCTAATTATACGTGTTCTCTATCTTCATAGAATTTAGACCTTGTGTCGGTTTATAATATATATCTTATTTTTATCTCGAACTCAAGTATGTTAGTGTCGTTTTGGTCTATGCAAATAGTTGGATGGCACACCCCATTGACATAGAAATAAACTGTGATGCAACACGTTACGTGTAATCCATTTTTCGGAACGTATTTCAAGGTGAACATTCACCGACATTCTGATACTTTCTTATCCGAACATCAGTTACAAGCCCTTTTGAGGCACTATTTCCGATACTGTTTCAGTGATCGAATGTAAGTTCAATAAGAGCGAGATATAAATATATCGTGCGTAAGTCACTGATATCTAGCGAGAAATTCATAAGGACGAAACTAAAAGTTTATAAGGACAAACTTTTGGTTTCGTCCTTATGAATTTTTATGTTTGTCCTTATCATTTTTTGAAGACGCAGGTTCTATTTTGTGTATCAATAAGTGCCACTTCGATATGGTTAAAATAGTATCAGTATCGTCCTCGATATTCACCCTCAGAAATGTTCTGAAAAACGACTTGTGGATAACCACCTATTGATTAGCGTGTTTCTATGTCAATGGGGTGTGCATCGTATAAAAATGAAAACTTATTGGTTGTTGGTAATTAGGGCAATAGGTCTTTTAGTGAAGCGGTCTATATCATGCTCAATTGTCGTATGTTCGTTTTTTTCGGTGACGTCCTTATGTTTTTCTGAAAACGTATGGACGAAAATATTTTTAGGGACATATGTCGTTTCAATAGCATAAAGAAGCTGTTCATTCGAATTTATGCACCGCTTCTATGTGGCTAACGGAAGAAGAAGCATGCCGATGGATTGTCGCATTTGCTTGCTCGAAAACTTTCATCGGGAATGAGCTGCTTGTCCGGATGAATAGAATATATTCGTTTTTGCGAAAACGGGCTCTCAACCATCTGTAAGCTATCGTTTAGAATCATTCTAAGCAGAGGTCCGCCGAAAATAAGGTGCCTACAATATGCTCTTGCCCCGATTTTCGGACCTTTTTTCGCTGGCGTTGTATACGGTGTGTCGTTAACTTACTGTGGGATAGTGCGCAATGGTGTCATACGGAGGTGGCAAAGTCTTCTGTAATTTGAGAAATTGTTTCAAAGGACTTTAATGGATGTAAAGATAAATCTATGTATGTTCCCTACGCTTTTGCTAGTGAGTCTTATTTTTTGCTGTTCCAGTCAGAATACAGATAACAGTTATATCGTATTTGAACGGTAATGTTGCCGAAGAAGATACTATCTCCTTATAATGCCGGACAATGGAGAACGCCCGCTTTCACTCAAAGCTTCGATAGCAAAATAGTATGTCGTTTCTTTATCCAGGCCTCGGAAGTCGTATTTTTCTGTCCCTAGCACAGTGATGGAATTATACAATTTGTCGGGGGCTATGCCGTAATAAATGTTGTAGCCGTAAGCTTTGAGCGATTTCTGCCATGTTATCATGGCATTGCGTGGATCTTTCTTGTCGCGCACTACGTTGAACTTCTTTATGGGCAACGGTAGCTTGTCCTTGTCATTACCGAACACACGGAAGCCCGATAATGCCAATTGTCCGGATGCAACATGAATATTCTCGAATTTTAAATATCGGGTTTGTAGCGGTTCGTTGAGTTCTATATAGTCATGTGGTACGTCTTTGTCGTTGTTGGATTTGTCTACGACCAACTCCCAATGTATGCCGTCGATAGAATGATATATTCGATATTGATGATATAAATCCATTGCTCTGTTATATTGGTCGGCATGGTGATCGTAGTAGTTTATCTGAATAGCTCTTACGGTTTCTATTTTCCCCAAGTCCATTTTCAACCATTCTTCAGGTCCGCCTGTCTTGGCAGCCCAATACGTCCGCATCGATTCGTCGTCGGCATAGCGCCCTTCGAAAATGCTATCTGTTGAAGAAACCTCGATCGGTTTGTTGTAAGACAATAACATCCAGCCGGTGAAACGTTGGGTAGGATCTTTGATATCGTCGACGGCAGAGTAGGTGGGGTAATCTCCAAAGGCACTCGAGGAATACATGATTCCATCTTTGTCGAAAGCGGCGGGATATATTCCGATGCGTCGTTCGAACTTATATTTTAAAGACAACATGCAAGTGGATACGTGCCAGTAGTTGCCCGATAAGTCGGCAAAGGTTCCTCCGTGTCCCGAACCTTGAACATATCCGCCCGGTTTGTAGCTCATCGGATTATGCTTTTGATAGGTGAAAGGTCCCAGGGGAGAATTGCCTACATAGACGCCATCGCCATAAACCTTAAATTCGGTACCGGGTGCACCATACTGCAAGTAGTATTTGCCTTGGTGTTTGGTCATGAAAGCGCCTTCGACAAAAGGTGCCAGCGTGAGCGAGTCGTCATTGTTCATACCAAAACGTTCCCATCCGTGTTCTTTGGGATGAAGCAATAACATGTTTTTTATTTTACTGATGGGGTAGAAGTCGCGTGTGTCAATCTCTACGCCTTTGATTGGATATTCGTTGCTCGATCCGTAGTATAAGTAAAGTCTGCCATCGTCGTCCCTGAATATGTAGGGATCCCAAGCAGGCAAAACAGTCTTTTCGACATACCGTTTGAAACGTCCCGATTTGGGCTGGGTAGTATACCACACCGGTAGTCCTTCGTAGGTGCAACCTACATAAAATAAGGTATCGCCACTGACAAATGCCGCGGGAGCACAAAGATCGTCGTCGGTTGGCTTACGTTGAAAAGAGGCGGGAATGAATTTCCAATTCACCAAATCTTTTGAGCAATTGTATCCTCCTTGATTTGTAGAAAACAAGTAGTATTCGTTTTTGTAAACCAACGCCATGGGGTCGGCTGTAGAGCGAAAAGAATTACCCTCTTTGGAGTTATTGTTGTAGGGCTCGAAATTGTAACTGATGTTTACGGGGTTGCAGAAAGTACGATTACTCGGTTTATTCATATCATACCAGCGCGTAGCCAATGTTTGATACCGCTTGGGCAGGATACGATTCTCGTCTTCCAAACGAATATGGATATCGTTATCGGCGAGTTGTAATGTCTTGTTATAAAGTTTCTTTTGAGGATAATACACATAGAGGTGGCGGTCGCCATCACTGCCTTTCAGTTCGAAACGTCCTTCAATGTCGGTATTGCAATGGATGGGAGAAGCGAAAAACATCACAGTAGCTCCGTCTAAAGGATGTCCTTGAGAGTCTGTTACGATACCCTTTATGATGCGTTCGTGAGTGGTAGGAATATAGTAATTGCTGATTTGTCCTTTTACTACTTTGGCTGCCTGCGCAAAAGTATTGGTGGGTATCAGACATAAACAAATGAAGAAAATCGCATTGAAAAAACGTGCCATATTGAACAATCTTTTAGTGTAAACTTAATATTAAGGAAAGCTTCCAAGAGCTAGAGTGTTGTACCATTACCCGATAGTGGTTTGCCTTATAACGGATAGAGGAACTTATTTCAGCTCCTCCATCCCCTTTGCACACTACTATCTATATAATCTTATCTCATTCGAGTCTGAACGATTGTGTTTGTACATCTTCACTATTGGTTCCTATCATTACCTGAAATTCTCCCGGCTCGGCTACATGTTGTAGATTCTCGTTATAATATTTCAGAAGATCGGTTGTGATGGTGAAATCTACGGTTTTACTTTCGCCTGCTTTCAGATGAATACGCTGGAATCCTTTGAGCTCTTTCACCGGTCGTGACGAAGTAGCTACCACGTCTCTAATATACATTTGTACAACTTCGTCACCTTCGCGAGCACCGGTATTTTGTACGGTAACACTTGCTGTGATGCTGCCATCGCTATTCATGGTCGACGAGCTAAGCGTCACGGGGCTATATTTGTAAGTTGTATAACTCAATCCGTAACCGAAAGGATAGAGCATGTCATTGCTTACATCCAGGTATCCTGTACGGAACTTCTGGAACCAACCGTTTTTGTCCATCGGTCGACCGGTGTTCAGATGGTTGTAAGAATAGGGCAACTGTCCTACAGTCTGTGGGAAAGAAGTTGTCAGTTTTCCGCTTGGATTTACATCTCCAAATAGTACATCGCCCAGAGCCAAGGCTGTTTCGCTGCCTCCAAACCATACGTTGAGAATGGCCGGAACGTTAGCTTTCTCCCAAGTGAGCACTACGGGGCGACCCGTGAAGAGCACCAGTACTACAGGCTTGCCTGTCTTGAGCAAGGCTTCAAGTAGGGCATGTTGTGAATCGAGCATCTCGAGTTGAGAACGGCTTGAACTTTCTCCACTCATCGCTTCGGCTTCGCCTAGAGTAGCGACAATGACATCCGATTTTGCTGCCACATCCAATGCCTCTTTAAGTAAATCGGCATCGCTACGATTGTCGCGTCCCAATTTGTTGCCGAAGATTGTAGCACGATCTTCGTATTTTGCATCGCTTACCAGGTTGCTTCCTTTGGCATAGAGTATGGTGGCTTTATCGCCTGCCATTTGTTTTAGACCTTCGTAAACCGACAGATATTCGTTGCGTCTTGTAGCAACGCTCCAACTTCCCGGCAAATTATTGCGGGTGTTTCCCATCGGGCCGATGATGGCAATGGTTCCTTTGCGTTGCAACGGCAACAGATTGTTGTCGTTCTTGAGTAATACAAAGCTTTCGGTTGCCAGTTTGCGAGCGGCAGTACGATGTTCGGGCGTGAAAATATCTTTTTTTGCTCTCGAGTCGTCCAAGTATTTGTATGGATCGGCAAAAAGGCCTAACTTATATTTAGCTTCCAATACGCGGCGGCAGGCGGTATTTATATCATCTATGGTTATTTTGCCCTCTTCGAGCGATTTCTTCAGCGTATTCAAGAATGCGCTGGACACCATATCCATATCGACACCCGCTTTCAGTGAGCGTGCGGCTACTTCCTGTTCGTTGCCTATGCCGTGGTTAATGAGTTCTGTAATGGCTGTATAGTCTGTTGCGACAAAACCTTTGAATCCCCAATCGTTTCTTAACAGATCGGTGAGCAACCAGTGGTTTGCTGTTGCGGGAATACCGTTGATTGTGTTGAAAGAAGTCATTACGCTTCCGGCTCCGGCATTGACTGCTGCTTGATAGGGTGCCAGATATTCGTTGTACATTCTATATTTGCTCATATCGACAGTATTGTAGTCTCTTCCGGCTTCGGCGGCTCCATAAAGAGCAAAATGCTTGATGCAAGCCATAATGTCGGTATTGGAAGAGAAGTCTTGCTGATAGCCCTTTACCATAGCTTGGGCAATAGCCGATCCTAAGAATGGGTCTTCGCCCGAACCTTCGGCTATTCTTCCCCAGCGAGCATCATGACAGATATCAACCATGGGGCTGAAAGTCCAACAGATTCCGTCGGCACTGGCTTCGATAGCAGCCACACGAGCCGAGTTTTGGATAGCCGGAATATCCCAACTGCACGATATGCCGAGTGGTATGGGGAAAGTTGTTTCGTAACCGTGAACGACATCCAAACCGAAGATAAGAGGAATATGCAGACGGCTCTTTTCTACTGCCAACTTTTGCATGGCACGGATATCTTTTGTACCTTTCATATTGAGTATGGCACCGACTTTTCCGTCGCATACCATTTGTGCAACTCCACTGCTTTTTATTTCTCCTGTCACAGCACCGTCGGAAGTAGGCAAGTTGAGTTGCCCTATCTTCTCGTCAATAGTCATTTTATTCATCAAATTGTCGATGAACTGTTCCATGGATTGTGGTGCTTTATTCACCTTGGTCGATTTTTTGACCGGCTTGCCTGCTACAGCTAATAAACTTGGTAGTAGTAACAGGATAAATAAGTAGCTCTTAATTTTCATTCTGTAATATCTGTATAGTTAATATTCAATAAGTAAAACCTAGTTTTTGGAGGCCTGCTTGAATCTCAGGGCAGCTCATAAATAGTTTCCAAAGCAATCCGCTACGGTAATTTTCTATCATCGGCGCAATGGTGCATTGGTCAATAGCCAGGTAGCGGGGTACTGTCCAATCGGCCGTTTCGGAGAATGCATCATAAAAACCATATTTTCCCCATATCCAATTGCCTTTATTCCAGAAGTATTTTAGAGCTCTCATGGATTGTTCGGGAGTATAGGGGAAACTGGATAATGCCGCGGTGGGTGTGATGACTCCCAAATCGTTGTTGGGAGCGTGTGCCGAGTAGCCATCGATAGAATAACTGGCTGTCAGTCCCCAGCAGTTTTCGCCATATCCTTTATAGTGTTTGGGATTGTCTACGCAATAGGCATAATCCGATAGCGCATGATTCTGTACAACTTTCCAGTATTCGGCATATTCATCTTTCAGTTTGGTTGGGTTTAAGCCTATCCACGAGTAATGCGCCCAAAAGAGTGGGCCTCCGGTAGCTTCGGCCCCATTGTGTTTTAAGATAAGAGGATAGCCATAGGCTACTGCCGAACTTACGATATCTCCTCCTCTTGCCCAGCAATTGTGGTAGGCCGAAGCAGAAATGGAGTGTGTTGGTGAGGAAGCGGCAAGTATATACGTAATCATCGTTTCATTGTATCCTTCGAGAGGAAAGTTCATTTGAAAATCATAATCGGGCGACCAATGCCAATATAGTTTGTCTTGTCCGTTTTGGTACCAATCAAATTCCATGGTTTTCCATAGAGCATCTATCTTATCGGCCAACTGTTGCTCTGCTTGGTTGCCACCCTTAAAGTATTGTCTTACACAAAGCAGACTCTGCATCATGAAAGAGCTTTCTACCAAGTCGCCGCCGTCGTCTTTCGTTCCGAAAGGTTTTACCTTGCCCGAAGGGCCGTATAGCCAATGTGGCCAGACACCGTGGAAGCGATCGGCTCGCGATAGATAGTCAACAATCTTAGTGAGTCTTTTTAGTCCTGCGTCGCGTGTTATAAATCCTCTTTCAATAGCTACCAAAATACCTGCCACACCGAATCCGCTGCCTCCTAGAGTAACAACCGATGAGTCGTGTTCCGGATAGATGCCGTCGAGGTGAATTCGCTCGGGCGCCATGCCAGATATTGGTTCTGCTCCATCCCACATATAGTTGAAGTGAACTTTCTGAATATAATCCAGAAAAGCATTGTCGTCTGTGAAAGAAGTAGGACGTGTTACATCCAACGTATCGGGCTTTGTTGTATTGGGCCCGTCTCCGTTTGAGGCGGAAGCGCAACTCCAGCAACTCACTAGTAGGATATATAGTGCTATCTTCTTAATGGTACTTATCATATTATTGTTTTTTTATGATAATCAAATATCAAATCGTGTTATTGTTTTTATTGTTGCATTTGTAATATAGTGCTGTAGCAAATGATTGCTACAGCACTAATGAGCTTATTATTCTACTACATCTTCACTCAATTGCGGCGAGATATCTATCGCTGCTTTTGGGATCGGGAAATATTGTTTGTCTTGTGTATACGTATATCCTTCGCTGGTGAGTACGCTGACAGCCTTTCCGGTTCTAACCAAATCGTTAAAGCGGTCGCCCCATTCCATGCAAAGTTCCATACGGCGTTCATCCAATATTCCATCGAGTGTCAAAGACGAAACAGTAGGCATGTTTGCACGAGTACGAACCTGATTGAATTTTGCGATACCGTCGCTTAAATTCTGATTCAGTTGCAGGCAAGCTTCGGCATACATCAGCAACACGTCCGCATAACGGAATACTCTTACGTTGTTGTTGCAGCCATAGTCTGTTCGGCCTGGCGTTAATTCGGAGGTTGGCGTATAAGCTTTTCCGTTGTAGCAACCTGTCTCGGCTCCTTGTGCCGGACGGATAACATCACCCCAATCGGTCGTTGTGCCCGCGTATAGGAAATCGTTTTGTGCACGAACTGTTTCTCCACGTGCAGTTGCCCAATCGCGGAAGTTCTTGTTCGGGCTGATCCAACCCCAACCTGAAATATTACCATTGTTGGCCGGACCTTGGAATGTGAACCAAGCATTGGTTCCGACTACATCTCCCGAGCCTGTCCCGAAGTCTGTTGTTTGTATCTCGAAAAGCGATTCATCGCAAAGTTTTCCAGGTATCTTGAACAACTCTTTATAGTTGGAATATAAAGAGAATTTTCCATTATCAATAATATCTTTGGTCAAATCGTAAACCTTCTGGTAGTTGTTTTGATTCAGATAAATCTTAGCAGCCAACATCTCTGCGGTATAAGCTGTTACTGCTCCTACGTGATCCATCTGGTTAGGACGACACTTTTGGCAATTATCTATAGCATACTGCAAATCTTCGAGTGCATAAGCATAAACCGAATTCACACTTCTGCGGTGTACGTCTGCCTGATCGTTTGTCTTGAGAATAGGCACCGGACCGAAGAGCTGAACAAGACGATAATAAGCATAAGCGCGGAGAAAGCGAACTTCACCCTGATAAGAATGATTGGTTGCAAGACTTGTGCCCGAACAATTGGCTTCGAATTTCTGTAGATCAACTAATGCAGTATTGCAGTATTTGATGAGGCGATAATACAAAACACTGAAAGGTTCGTTCCAAAACCAAAGAGTATTATCATACTTGTAGTTATTCAATTTCACCCAATCGTCTCCGGTAGTACCGGGATCTACATCATCATCGCGGGTAATTGTCATGCCATAGACTGCCCAATGGGTTCCTTCTTGTCTCACCCATGAGTAAACGCCCGAAACAGGAGCATACATATTAGATATATCGGTATAGTCAACAGTCTTAGAGTCGACTGTCACTTCGGGAGCTTTGTCCAAGTAATTACTACAACTACTTATAAGTAGTATGAATAGTAGGCAAAATATGGATTTTAAATATTTCATGTTATTATTACTTTAATAGGTTAGAAATCAATGCGGAGACCGAAAGTATATGTTGATGACATGGGGTATACTTCGGTATCCCACCCATTGGAATTAGTTACTTCTGGAGTGAAACTGTTTGCGTTGAACACTGTCAGTGGGTTCTCTGCATTAACACTCATACGGATATTTGGTATGATGAAACCACCCATTCTAATATTTCTGAAGTTGTAGGCCAATTGCAAATTTTGGATTCTGAAATACGAGCCGCTTTCTACATAAAAGTCGCTGGTGTGGCTTACGTTCCAACCTTTGGTTAGTGCTTTTGCAGAAGGATAGCTGTTGGATGTTCCTTCGCCATGCCATCTGTTCTTGTACATATCGTAGTCGAAGTTGTAGTTGGTTTGAGCATAACGCAGACCGCGTTTTCTATTATAGATCTTATTGCCCATTACACCGGCCAATGCCATGCTGAATTCCAAATTCTTGTATTGGAAACCTGCATTCAATCCATAAGATAGCTTCGGAATGTTCGAACCCAATGTAACCCGGTCTTTATCGTCTACCATCTTGTCGCCATTTACATCTTTGTATTTGAAGTCGCCCGGTTCGAGCGTGATACCCGAAGCGATGATGTTTTGTGCAACAGGATCGTTAGCTATTTCGGCAGCTGTCTGATAGATACCGGCTACTTTATAGCCATAATATGAATTCATAGGCTTACCTACCATATCGATGGTGCGGTTTTCGGCACTTCCGCCGTATATGTAAGGAGCTCCGTTTAGACTGCGAACACGATTTCTCAGAGTTGACATATTCAGACCTACGTTATAACGGAAATCTTTTCCTACTTTATCGGTCCAATTCAGTGATAGTTCAAAACCTTGGTTATTGATCTTACCATTGTTTCCGGCCAATGTGCTATTGCTTAATGGCAGTGTCGTGCTGATAACCGCATTGTTGGTAGTACGGTTGAAGTAATCCAAATCGACAGATAAACGATTATTTAATGTCGTAAAGTTGAAGCCTGCATTGAATTCTTCGACAACTTCCCAGCTTAGCCAGCTGAATGAACCGTCGTAATAATATCCTGGTACGGTTGTATTGCCATAAACGCCGTTATAATCATTTTTCCCCTGTAATAGTCCTGCGTAACCATCGCTTGCAGCAATGTTGTCATTACCAAGTTTACCCCAGCTAGCACGAAGCTTCAAGTAGTTTATCGCTTTGATATCTTTCATGAAGTTCTCATTGCTCATGACCCAACCAAGACCTACAGATGGGAAGTAGCCCCATTTATTGTTGTACTTGGAAGAACCGTCGGCACGCATTGTAGCACTCAATAAATATTTGTCGGCATAGTTGTATTGTAGTCTGGCGAAATAAGACAAACCACGATAGGTGGTACCACCATCACTAACAGTACGTCCTGTTGTATTTCCGTTAGTCAGATAAAGATACTCTTCACGCAAATCGGGCACATTGGTTGCGGTTCCTGAGAGGAGGCGATAGTTCTCTTCGCGGCTCGACTGACCGATCATGGCAGTAATGTTGTGATTGCCGAAAGAGTCCTGATAAGTCAGTGTGTTGTCTAAGATGTAGTTGTAGTATTTATTGTCTGACTTAGTCAAAGAAGACTGAGAAGACTGCTGCCACGAACTAACATAATAAGAAGGTATAAATACACGACTGTTTGTGAGCGAGAAACTTTGGCTGAACTGAGTTCTGAACTTCAACTTGTTCGGGATAAGACCTATTTCGGCGTAGAAAGTAGGTAACACCTGGAATGTTTCGTTCTTACTGTTGTAATAGTTCGCCGTAGCGATCGGGTTGTTGAAGTTCGACGTAAATCCAACTTGAGAAGGAGATGCATATTTGTCTGGAGTAGCATCGGTGTTCTTGTCCGAGTAAACCGGAATGATTGACGGAATGTTGAAAGCCTGCTGCCAAGCCGAGTTGTTGGGACTCCGTTGATTCGAATTGCTTGTTACGAAACTGGCTCCTACTTTCAACCAATTGTATACGTCATAATCCAAGTTGGCATGGAAGTTCAAACGTTTGTAATTGTTCGTACAGTCCATAATACCATCTTGGTATAGGTAGTTGAAGCCGATTGCATAAGATGCTTTGTCCGAACCTCCGCTTATGCTCAAACTATGGTTGGTGATGGTAGCTGTACGGAGAAGTTGTTTGTACCAATCGGTATTGGCTCCGTATGTCCAATTATGGAAATCGCTATCGGCATAACTTCCTCCAAAGAGGTCGATAGAGTTTTTCATATAAGAAGAATAGGTGTTGTAGTCGGCTTCCATCATCATGGTGGCATATTCCTGAGAATTAGCCATCTTCAATACATTAGACGCATGTTGTATGCCGACATACCCTTCATAACTTACTTTGGGTTTCTGATTTTTGAATCCCTTTTTAGTTGTAACGATAACGACGCCGTTGGCAGCCCGAACACCATAGATAGCAGCTGCCGATGCATCTTTTAAAACAGAAATCTCTTGAATATCACTATTATTCAAGAAAGTGATGTCGTTGTAGAACATACCATCCACTACATAAAGAGGAGAGGAACCGTTGAAAGAACCTAAACCGCGGATCGTTACCGTAGGCCCTGCACCCGGAGCATTTGAATTGACAATAGACAATCCGGGAACTTTACCTTGCAGTGCCGACATCGGAGAACTGGTGGCAATGTCTCTGATCTCTTCTCCTTTGACTACTGAAATAGGAGATGTCAGGTCTTTGGCTTTGCTGGTACCATAACCGATGACTACTACATCATTAAGTTGATGTACGTCGGCTGATAAAGTGATATTAATTATTTGCCGATTATTGACCGATACTTCTGTTGATTTCATACCTATGTAACTGATTACCAAAGTTCCGTTAGAAGGAACATTGCGTAGGGTATATTTACCGTTCAAATCGGATGCGGTTCCGTTAGTTGTCCCCTTTACAAGGACATTGGCTCCAATGATGGGCTCATTTGTACCTTCTTCGAGTACAGTACCCGTTACTGTTATTGTAGATTGCGCAAAAACTAGATTGGCAAACATCAATAACGCAGAAAAGAGAATAATGAATTTTTCTTTCATGTTATTAATTTAAAGTTTATAAAAAGTTTTCTGATGCAAATGAATACAAAAACAATAGATGCACCAAAAAAGACAGTATCACGATAGTACGTTTTGATAAAAATGTTTTATTAACGTACTACGTCTTTACTACTGCAATATCATTTAATATACTGTAAATTAATGTTATATAATCTATGTTTTGGATGAATAGACTACTACGGAATAGTGCTTATACCAGGTCGATCAAGAAGTCGACCAAGCTGTCTTCTTCAGCAATGTTTAGCTTTTTGCGAATCCTATATCGGGCAGCTTCGACTCCTCGAACCGTTAAATTGTTTATCTGTGCAATATCTTTTGTTGTGAGATTCAGACGAAGCAATGCACAGAAGCGGAGATCGGTTGGCGTAAGTTCGGGGTACCTTTCGCGTAGATGGCGGAAGAAATTGGCATGTATCAAATCGAAGTTCTGCTGAAACAACTCCCAAAATTCTTTGTTCTCTATGTCTTCACTTATTTTGATGAGTAGTTGTTTCATAAATTTGTTTGTCGTCGTACCCTTATTCAATTGCTCTTGAATCATAGACCGGAGTTCTTCGAGCATATTGTTCTTGGCTATAATACCCATTGCCATACTCGCCAAGTCTTTACTTTTGAGTGATATCTCGGACTCCAAAAGCTTTTTGTTTTGTTCGGCGATGAGCAATTCTTGTTCGTGCATTTTTAGTTTCTGTTTGGATTGCTCTATTTCGTAGGCCTCTTTTTCTTTTTTCATCAAATGGTGCAGTCTCCATCTGCTGATGTAATAGATAGCTGTACCAAGCAGAATGATGTAAAAACAGATGGCCAACCATGAGAGGTAGAACGGGCGGTTTATGATGAAATGATAATTCACCTCTCCAATCTTCTGATTCAGATCGTTGTATATTACCGCCGAAAAGTCGTATGTGCCATAATCTAAGTTTCCGTAGTGCATCACGGGGTCGTAAGAGTCGGTTTCCAAATTGAGCCCACTTCCTTTTATAGAGTAGTGTATCATGTAGGGAGTGAGATCGTAATGGGGCATAAGCAACCTGAAAGAAACTTCCCTATATGAAAAGCTTACTTCCCCATCTTTATTGATTGGAAGGAAAATAGATTCTCTTTTATTGTTGAAGCATTCTATTTGTTCGATACTCATTTTAAATAGTTTCGGGCTATTGTCTCTGTTTTTTAAGTCATAATGAGCGAAACCGTTGTTCAGATTGAAATAAGAGTTGCCCTCTTTATCTACGAATACCGAACTTTCGTTGTGTATCGAGCTATCGAACTTGGAAAAGGGTATATAAGCTTTGATTCGGAACTGGCCTTCGTAACCATCTACCAATACATATCCTTTGGAGGTGATTAGCCAAAAGAGGTGACCATTTACCTCTGCGGCTCCCAATATATTATTCGGCTCGGGGAGTAGTTTGTTGAGTTGCGTAAACGGAACGAGGGCGTGTTTGATGTTCGAATAAACATAAGCCGATTGTTCATTGGATAAGACAATGTCCCCTTGAATTTTCATCACATGGATATGCCCTTCGTCCGTACCATTCAGAGTGTCGAAGTACTTGGCATATCGAACGGCCCGAAGATTATCTGTCAACCACAAATGATAGGCGCCTTTATACATATGGGTGAGCCAAATGGAACCATCCGTATCAACCTCAAAATGCCTGATGGGATTGGAAAATCCTGTTATGTTATGGCTCCATAGCCATTGCTTCGAGCTGTTTTTTACGAATACTTCGAGCCCGGCATAAGTTGAATTGAGCAATATCTCTTTTCCGTTGATCGTACACTTTTTGATGCAGGTACTGCCCGTTGTCTGATTGATCGGTATGGCAATATCGTTCTTTAAATGGGTGCAATAGGTGTTGCTGCCGCCAAATATCTGTCCGTCAAACTCATTAATGTACCAGTTCTGTCCATTGGAGTTGGGAATAATTTTGAAATCGTTGGATTTGGTATTTAATGTATATAAAGCCTGGTTGGTCGCTAAATAGAATTTGTCGCTTTGATGTAGTATGCTATAAATCATCCCTATGGGGGGCTGATTGTACTTTGGCGTAAGCAAGGTCAGAGGAGAATTGTATTCGATGAAGGCAATTCCATCATCCAGGCTTGCCCATATATTATTGTTAGCATCGCAACATAAACCCAGCACCGTGTTGTTGCTTAGCGATTCGCTTCGATTGAAATGCCACAGTAGACTTCCATCTTTACGGATGGCATACAATCCGTCGGATATGGTACCGATAATCAAAAGATTGTCTTTAGTGAGCAAGGCTCTATTTACTGTCGCTTTTGCCAAGTCACCGTCAATTTGTGTATTGAATGGCGAAAGCTTATTGTTGTTGGGATTGTAGACATATATTTTCCCGCTTTTTGTAACCAACAGCATCAGTTTGTTGTAGTAGGGGCAAACGGCTACTACGTCCGAATTATTTAGTTGAGACCGCTGTATAACAATGCGATAAGAATGTCCATTGAATATGGAAAAACCGCTATTGATAAGCTGTACGTACATCTTGCCGAAACAAGAAAATAGAAACAGTGGATCGTAATACCGATCGCGATAAGCCTTTACAGTTTTCCCATCATAATAGAAACATGTGCTGAACGACTGAAAGCAAATGGACTTGCCTACCTTGACTATCTTCCATATTTCATCGTTTCTCATTCGGCAGTTCTTGAGTAGTCTGCTTAGTGAATGGTATTTTAATTGTCCATATTGATCCGTATCGAAATAGCCGAATTCTTCAAAAGAACCGACATAGATGCGTTGCCCGTCGGCAAATACCGAGCGTGCAATTTGTCCTCCGGCAACTTTTGTCAGTTTCCATTGATAGCCGTCATAAGATAGCAATCCGCCCGAATTGCCGAAATACATTACTCCATTGTGAGCCTGAGTAACAGACCAATTCTGATTGTCAGCCTGATAATCCTTTACTGAGTAGTGTCGTACAAGCGGCATGAAAGACGAAGAGAATGCCGATGTCGAGAAAAGGATAAAGAGTATGAAGGAAAAAGTTTGTTTCATGGCACATTAGAATATATATGTTGCTAGCACATAAATGTCCCTTTCAGGCAGACTTTGCAGACCTGGAAATTGCTGTCGAAAACAATAAAGTCGGCATCAAAGCCTTTCTTTATTTGTCCTATTCTGTCGGCTAGGCCTATCGATTGAGCCGGGTAAAGCGATGCCATATTCACAGCTTCCGCAAGCGATATGTCTACATGCTCCACGCAGTTTTGTACTGCTTTGAGCATACTGAGAGCCGAGCCCGATATGGTTTCTTTCCCATCGGCTCCTACTGTTACATAATGATCGTTTCGAAGGGTATGTTGATACGCTCCCGTTTTGCAAGTTGTTACTGCATCGGTGACAAGCATCAGCGAATCAGCCAGTACTTGTTTTGCCAATCTTACCATCGGGTAGCTAACATGAATTCCGTCTACAACTATTCCTGTAAAAGGGCGAGCGCGGAATATGGCAGGTATAAGCCCCGGGTATCGGTGATGCATGGGTTGCATGCCGTTGTATAGATGCGTTGCCATACGTTTGCGTCCTGTCAAGAAATGCATGGCTTCGTCGTATGTGGGCGCACTATGTCCTATGGAGATAACAATGCCTTGCGCGTCCAAGTATCGAATGACTTCTTCGGGTTGCAGTTCGGGCGCCATGGTCATGACTCGTATTTCGCCGTCTCCCGATTCGACCAAAGCCTTTACTTCGTCGAGAGTTGCTTTTTTGATTAAGCCGACAGGATGAGCTCCCTTGCTGCGGGGGTTGATGTACGGTCCTTCAAGGTGCAGCCCCAGGTAATTGCCTAAAGCTTCTTTTCTGTGATCATGGGCATACTGTATCATCTGCCTGTAAACCTCGAACTTATTGGTGGCTGCAGTAACAAGGAATCCGGTAGTGCCTTCTTTGAGCAATGCTTTCTCCATGATGCCCAGTCCGTCTGCTGTGGGGGCGCCTCCGAAGAAAGCTCCGCCGGCACCATTTACTTGTACGTCGATAAAACCCGGTGCTAAATAATTACCTCCTAAATCTATTTTTTCTATGTCATGCGGTAAAGAGCATTGATCAACAATATCTACAATTTTATCGTTTTTCACTATCACCGCTTTATTCTGGAGTATCTCTCCGCCTGTAATGACCGAACCGTTTGTTAGACTAAAATATTTCATAATAGGAGATTTATTATTATTGCAAAATTAGTGATAAATATCATTAATACGGCATATAATAAGATATTTAAAGTTAGTAAGTACATTTTAATGTTTAAAATCCCTCGTTTTTTATATAAAAGAATAGCATTGTGTGCAGAATGATTCTTGGTTCGGTGTGCCTATCCGTTTGTCATTTTATTGAAACGATATGAGCATAAAACATATTTAAGTGATAATGGTAGCCTTGCGTATGTAAATCTCTTGTCATCAATATGTTTCATGCGTTACTTAAGGCTCTCTCATTGATGCTGTGCTTTACTTTCATTCGTTTGCTCACGACGAAACACGTGTTTGGTCACGAGCAAACAAGTGTATGGTCGTGACCAAACATGTGTATGCTCACGACCAAACGAATGAATCGTCAGTATGAAAACGATAGGCCTTATAGGCAAAGCCCTCGAAAGTAAAGGTCGGAAACTTTTATCGATCCATTTGTTTTGTATTAAAATATCGTTCTTTGGGCAAGTATGTTTATGTGCAAACACAAGCCTTTCGTTGTATAAATGATATTCGTTAATTTATATTTTTTAAACGTTGTATGTTTGCACATATACTCTAATTATATGTTAATATGCATCAAAGAAACGTCTTGCCTATATTTGTTTTATTTGTATTGTATTTGATATTCAGGTATTTATTGCTTGATAAAAGGTGCACCGCTTTGCGATATTAAAATTTGTTAGTGCATTACAACTATTTTTATGTGTAAATACTGAATTGATAATTTGATACTAAATATATATTATACATAAATTTGTCTAATTGATAATGGGAAAAGATGAGTCCCTCGGAAAGTTCTTTTATCATATTAACCGTAATGAACAAAAGTCTAATTTAAAAACACTCATATGGCAGTTATTGCACTTGATATTGGTGGAACGAAAATAGCGAGCGCTATTATGTCGGCAGATGGTAAAATCATGTTCAATCATCGTAATTTATTGAAAGGACGCGTTGGTAACGATGTTGGAAAATTGATCGCTGAAAATTTAAAGCGGTTAATCATGAAAGCCAAGTACCATAAAATAGAAATAGAGAGCGTTGGCGTTTGTGTACCGGGGAATGCCAATCCTCAGACCGGTAGGGTTTGGGCTCCCAACATACCGGGATGGCAAAACTATCCTCTTAGGGAAGTGCTTCGTGCGGCTATAGACAATCCGAATATTAATGTATATATCGACAATGACCGTATTTGCTATGTTCATGGCGAAATGTGGCAAGGTGCCGCCAAGGGATGCAAAAATGTGATCTTTATAGCTGTCGGCACGGGTATCGGCGCAGGGATTATTATAGATGGTAGAGCTCTTCATGGTGCCGATAATATAATAGGTGCGACGGGATGGATGGCATTGGAGCCTCCATATAAGTCGGATTATGATGCTGCCGGCTGCTTTGAATATTATGCATCGGGATCCGGTATTTGCTGCAGGGCGAGAGATGCCGTGAGAGATAACAAAACGTATAGAGGCCTGTTGAGGCAGATGCCTATCAGTAGAATCACCACGAACGATGTGTTTGATGTATATGCGGATAATGATCCGATAGCTATAACGGTGATCCGAAAAGCCATACAGATGTGGGGAATGGGGGCAGCGAATCTTGTTAGTATATTGAATCCCGAAAAGATAGTATGGGGCGGAGGTGTCTTTGGCCCTGCCAAGATTTTTGTTAACGACATCTATACCGAGGCTTGCAAGTGGGCTCAACCCATCAGTATTAAACAAGTGTCTTTTGTTCCGTCCAAGCTTTCGGGCAATGCAGGTCTATTGGGTGCCGGTTATATTGCTCTTCATCCGGATACGACAAATGAATAATAAAAAGAAAAAGAATATGGATACTGACAATAAAATGTTTTCGTTTATAGCCGCGTGTATCGGAATGTCTTTCTTTGGAATATCTATGATTACGCTCGGTTCGGTGTTGCCATCTCTTACGGAGAAGATGCTTTTGAGTACTTTGCAGGCATCGGCCTTGGTGGCATTTCTTCCTTTGGGTATCTTGCTTGGATCATTGATATTCGGTCCTATCTGCGATCATTATGGCTATAAGGTCCTTTTCCTGCTCAGTTGTTTTTCGGTTTTGTTGGGGCTGATAGGACTTTCGTTCTTTCTCGATATACCATTGCTTCAGTTTTCTATTTTTATGATAGGTCTGGGAGGTGGAGTTCTGAACGGAGAAACCAACGCATTGGTGGCCGATTTGTACGATGATGATTTACAACGCGGTTCGAAGCTTAGTCTTTTGGGAGCTTTCTATGGTATCGGTGCAATAGGCATGCCTTTGTTGATAGGCTTTTTATCGGAATACTATAGTTATGGAGCCATCATTCGGTTTATAGGGGCGGTGATGCTGGTATGTATCGTTGTGTGTTTTTATGCTCCCTTCCCCGTATCCAAGCATGCCCAGAGTTTTCCTTTCAAGAAAGCTGTCGGGCTGCTGAAAGAAAAGAGCCTTTTGATATTGAGTTTCATCCTCTTTTTTGAGAGCGGTATTGAAGGTTCGTGCAATAATTGGACAACATTGTATCTGGAGAAATCTACCGATATTCGATCTGGATTGATATTGCAGACTCTTACTTGTATGGTGGTTGCATTGACAGTCTCGCGTTTGTGTCTGGCAGTGTTGTTGAAGAAATGGAAGCAAGACAATATTTTGATATCATGCTTTGTTGTTGCCATGCTCGGTTTCATTTGCCTGTCGTTCGCCCATAACTTTATGGTGGCGGCGTTGGGAATGATACTTGTCGGCATAGGTATCTCGGCAACATTTCCCATTATACTCAGCATTGTAGGCAAAGATTACTCTTCGTTGTTGGGAACAGCCTTTGGAGTGGCCATAACGATCAGTATTGTAGGGAATACGCTAATTAATAGTATAGTAGGTACCTTGTCACACGTCATTAGTTTGGCAGTATATCCGGTTGTGATGATCGTATGTATTATCATGATGTTGATTTTATTTAGAGTATACAAACATTATTCACTTTTTAAATAATAAAATTATGTTAGCAAAAGAATGGTTAAAGAACGCCCATAATGTGATGGACAGTATTGAATCTACCCAAATGGAAAACATCCGCAAGGCTGCTACGATAATGGCCGATAGTATTCAGGCCGGCCGTTGGGTACACACATGGGGTTGTGGTCATGCTACGATTCCGTGCGAAGAAATGTATCCGCGTATTGGCGGTATCGTAGGTTTTCATCCGCTTTGCGAATTGCCGTTGACTTTCTTCACGCAGATTGTGGGACAGATGGGTATTCATCAATTTTTATATCTGGAACGCCAGGAAGGCTATGGACAACAGATCATGAAGAACTATCATTTTGATTCGAAGGATTGCATGTGGATATTCTCTCATACAGGCATCAATGCCGTGAATATCGATATGGCTCTTGAAGCAAAGAAATGTGGAATGAAAGTGATTGTTTATGGTTCGGCTGCCGCTACGGGCGATAAACCTGGACGTCATTCTTCCAAGAAGAATTTATTTCAGCTTGCAGATGTCGTTGTCGATTCGTGTGTTCCGTTGCAAGATGCTTCTGTACCGATGAAGAATCATATTGATAAGATAGGACCGCTTTCTACACTTGGATTTGTCACCATGGTATGGATGACCATTACAACTGTTTGTGAGATTCTTGAAGAGAGAGGTGTCCATCTCTATATTAATCCGTCGCACAATGTTCCGGGAGATACTACTGCTCAGGAACGTCTGGATGAGGCTATTGATGAGTATCAAAAGAGGCTTCATGTACTCTAATCTATAAAATTAAAACAAATACCATGAGAACTAAATCTATCTATCTATTTTCATTGATTTCATTATTTGTCTTCGGCTCTAACAAAGCCGAAGCAAATGATGGAAGTCCTTTCTCATCGGATAATGCTGTTCTTACTACTTCAAAAGAAAAATCTCCGGAAACAAACGAACAAAGTCAAAACAAAGTAAAGGTTACTGGTAAAGTTGTTGACGAAAAAGGAGAAGCAATTATCGGTGCAAGTGTTTTAGAAAAGGGAACAACCAACGGCACATCTACCAATATAGATGGTGTCTTTACCCTTTCTGCGAAAGTGAATTCTACTCTTGTCATATCTTATATCGGGTATCGCACTCAGGTGGTGAGTGCCGGTAAGAATATGAAAGTTGTGTTGGTGGAAGAATCTAAATCTTTGGACGAAGTAGTTGTGATAGGATATGGCGTTCAAAAGAAAAAACTAGTAACAGGTTCTACCGTTCAGGTGAAAGGTGATGATATTGCGAAGTTGAACACGGTAGACGTGATGGGTGCTCTTCAAAGTCAAGCGCCAGGCGTGAATATCACTCAGTCCAATGGATTCATTGGCTGCGGATATACTGTCAATATCCGTGGTATCGGCACTATCGGCGATTCCGAGCCGCTGTATGTTGTCGATGGAGTTGCCAATGCAAGTTTGGATGGGTTGAATCCTTCGGATATCGAATCGGTAGATATTCTGAAAGATGCAGCTTCGTCGGCTATTTATGGGGCTCGTGCAGCCAACGGTGTGATATTGATAACAACAAAACAAGGAAAGTCGGGCACATCTGTCGTTAGTTACGATGGATATTATGGCGTGCAGAATCTATATAAAATTCCAACCATACTGAACGCAAAAGAATATATGTCGATGCAAGATGAAGGGCGTGTAATGGATGGTTTGGAACCCTATAATTGGTCGAACTATATTCCTGCGAAAGATTTGAAGATAATAGAAGACGGCACATGGAAAGGTACCAATTGGCTGAAAGAAATTAAAAACAAGAACGCCGTGGTGCAAAACCATTCTTTAAACTTCTCAGGCGGTACCCCGAACTCAACTTATTCGGTCGGTTTGTCTATGACAACACAAGAAGCCACAATGGGTGTGCCTAGAGCAGTTCCCGATTTGCATAGATATAACTTCCGCGTTAATACTTCGCAGATCGTAAAGAAAATAGGAGACTTGGATTTCCTTAAAGTCGGCGAAACAATCAATTATAAATACGAAGAAACAAGAGGTTCGTTCGGTACGGGCGGTATCTATTGGAATGGCGTTCACAATATGCTTGTGATGAGTCCGCTGATGCATGCTTACGACTACAACGGCGACTACTATATGTATAAAGATAGAATAGCCGACGGATACAACTGGGATATATCGAATAGCTCGGATAAAAACCCGATAGCCTATCTGGATTACTTTATGAACCAAAATAAGAATAAGGGACACTATTTGCAGTCGAGTATTTATGCTGAATTGCAACCGATGAAGAATTTGAAGATTAAATCTCAATTCGGTTATATTTACGGCTCTTCAAGCTATCGGGGTTATGTTCCTACTTATGAGTTGACCTCTACGCTCATTAGCGATAAAGATCAGGTCACTCAGTCTATGTCTATTTACAATCGGTGGTCTTGGGAGAATACTGTCGACTATCTCTATAATCTGAACGATCATCATTTCGATGTCCTTTTGGGTTCCACTCTCGAAAAATCGGGTTATGGAGAGACCCTGAATGGAACAAAAGTCGGTTCGTATTATACAGACCTTGCTCATGCCTATATGGTTAATGTGCCTACTAATCCTACAAGCGTAACGACTTTGGGTGGCGGACCGTATTCTCAAGCAGCTGTTTCTTCTTTCTTCGGTCGTATACTTTATAATTATCAAGAGAAATATATGGCTTCTTTCACCATGCGCGCAGACGGATGTTCTACTTTTGCTCGTGGTCATCGTTGGGGATACTTCCCTTCGTTCTCTGCGGGGTGGGTCATTTCAAACGAGAACTTTATGAAGTCTACTTCGAACTGGCTTGATTTTCTTAAAGTCAGAGCATCGTGGGGGCAAAATGGTAATAATAGAGTTGATACGTTTCAATGGATTTCTCAGATAGCGTCCAACAATACTTATGGAGGATATTCTTTCGGAGACTCTATGAATAATATATCAACAGGTTTTTATGCTTATCGGTTGACAAATCCTAATTTGAAATGGGAAACAGAACAGCAGACCGATGCCGGCTTTGACGCTCGTTTGCTTTCAAACAGATTGGGCGTAGAGTTCGACTGGTATCATCGTGTGACAAAAGATTGGCTTGTCGAAGCTCCTGTCTTGTATAGCTGTGGTGCCAATCCTCCATCAGTCAATGGAGGTAATATAAAGAACGATGGTGTGGAGCTGACATTACATTGGAATGATAAGGTTGGCAAAGACATCAATTACGGAATTAACTATAATATTTCGTATAATAGAAATAGAGTAACGAAGGTAGGAAATTCGGAAGGTCTTATTCATGGTCCGGGCAGTTTGCTTTGGGAAGGTGCAGAAGAATGTTATCGTGTGGCTGAACCCGGACAACCGGTTGGGTATTTCTTCGGATATAAATCGAAAGGTATTTTCCAAAATCAAGCTCAAATAGATAATTATAAAGGAGCACTGCTCAACGGGAAGAAGACACAACCGGGTGATGTGATTTGGGAGGATGTTAACCATGATGGTGTGATTGATACCAATGACAGAACAAAGTTGGGTGATCCTCATCCTGACTTTACAATGGGGTTGTCCTTCAATATCAGTTGGAAAGCTTTAGATCTTTCTGTAACAACGTATGGTGCATTCGGTCAGCAGATAATGAAGTGTTATCGCGATTTCAGTTCATCTCCGTTGCAAAATTACACAACGGATATATTGAAACGTTGGCATGGTGAAGGAACGTCAAATAAACTTCCGAGATTGTCGAGTTCATCAAGTAGTAATTGGAATAAAATTTCGGATTTATATGTGGAAAATGGAGACTATCTGAAGATAAAGAATGTGACTATCGGATACGATTTTAAGAAAACGTTTAAGTCGCTTCCGTTTACTCAGTTGCGTCTGTATGCTACAGTGCAGAATCTATATACCTTTACGGGTTACTCGGGAATGGATCCTGAAATCGGATTCGGTGGTGAAAGTGCGGGGAGTTATGCACAAGGCATTGATCTTGGATACTATCCGGGTTCCCGCAATGTATTGTTTGGATTAAATGTCAAATTCTAATCTGCGATTATGAAAAAGATTATATTTTTAATATCGACTGTCTTGTTGTTGTGTGGATGCAATGACTTTTTGGATACGAACGACTTGACACATAAGACTACGGCAAACTTCCCCGAATCGGAGAAAGATGCTGATGAAATGCTGACTGCTATTTATGCCCATTTGCTATTCGAATCGCCTGAGAATTCGTCTGAATATTATATTGCACAATTGGCCGGTGATGACTGTTTGGGAGGCAACTTATCATTCTCTAATAATTGTGCTACCAATTTTTTAATGTATAAAGATAACTTGAATACTTTCTTAGGGCTTTGGAGTCGTGATTATACATTGATTAATCGTGCCAATAATGCCATCAATTCTTTTCCTAATGTAAAGAGTTGGTCGAGCGACGAAGAGAAAAGTAGGCACTATGGTGAGGCATACTTCTTAAGAGGAATTGCTTATTATGAGTTGGCTCAGGTATTTGGCGGAGTTCCTATTCGTAAAACAATTGAGGCAAGTAATGTGCCTCGGGCCGATATAGACAGTGTGTATTCATTGATTGCCTCGGATATGAAGAACGCGATCGAAATGTTGCCCAATAAAATATATCCTGCTGGCTCTGAAAGAGCCGGTCACGCTACAAAATATGCGGCGGAAGCTTTTATGGCACGTATATTCTTGTTTTATACAGGGCGTTATGCCAAGACGGAGTTGCCCGGACATATAACAAAGGATATGGTTTGCCAATGGATTGATGATTGCGTAACTAATTCCGGTTATAAACTGGTGGGCGATCAGCGTAATTTGTGGGCTTATACAAATACCGCGACTGAAGACAATAGTGATTATCATTATAAATATGTTGTCGATAATAAATTGAGTTGGGTAGGCAATAGTTCGGATGAAACGCTCTTTGCCAATAAGCACAACATGAAATCTGATTGGACCTATACATGGTTTACCAATACTGTATCTCAATACTTTTCTCCGTCGGCCGATGATTATGATAAATTCGTAAGTTATCCGTTCGGTACCGGATGGGGGGCAGGTCCTGTCTCTCCTGCAATGGTGAACGAGTGGAAAGAGTGGTCGGGGAAACAAACGTTCCTTGACGGCTATACGGAAGATCCGCGCCTGACAGGTTCTATATGGTCGTATAAAGCTATGGATCCCAATCATAAGGGTTCGATGCTGATGGATTCCAGATTGGATACCGATGAGCCGGATTATACTGTCTCTAAAAGATATTATGAGCAAACGGGCTATTTCCAGAAAAAGTATATCAATATCAATGCTTATGATAAAGGGAATATCCTTCCTTTCAGTAAGAAGATGTATCCGGATATGTCCAATCAAACTTCTCAATCTTTATTGAATATTGCCGATTTAATACACATGCGTTTTGCAGATGTACTGTTGATGCAATCTGAATTGGAACAAGATGCGGACGGATTGAACAAAGTCCGTGCACGTTCACATATGGCTCCGGTGACATATTCTCTTGAGGCAATTAAAGAAGAACGGCGTTGGGAATTGGCATTTGAATCTATTCGTTGGTGGGATTTGCTGCGTTGGTCGGGACCTTCTCTGAAAGAAGCCGGCGATGCGCTTAACAAGCAAAACGACTTTAAGGTTATCAATGCGGCTGTCATTGTTCCAATGGTTCATTATGATTATGCTGCGCGATTGCAAAAAACTCAAGGATATTGGCCCATACCTCAAGACGAAATAGATCTTTCGAATGGGGTTCTTAAACAGAATCCGGGTTGGGATGCTTCAGCTCAATTTAATGATTGGAATAATTTAAAATAGAGGATGACTATGAAAACTTATTTTAAATATGTAATTTTGTTTGCTGCAGCGGTTACTTTCTTTAGTTGTGATCCGCTAGAAGATAAGTCGAATTTCGACAAGGATGGAACTTCTATTTCAGCTTCCGATTTGAAAGCCGCATTGTCTTGTACTCAATTACCGAATCAAGATGGGAAAGTGATAGGAGATCAATACGTCATCATAAAAAATAATCGTCCCGGTATTGGGGGTGTATGGCATTTGGTTCATGGAGATACCCAGTATACTTATGGTACAGATAATGATACCATTATTTGTCCTGCCAATGGGGATTATAAATTATATTATGTGGGCATCTCTGCCAATAAGGTTGTTCAGACAGAGCCATTCACGTTCAACGTAACGAATGTTTTCGACGAATATGATAAATATCTGACAGGAGCAAAAGACAAGTCTGATAAAGCGGCCAAAAAGATATGGAAGTTTAGAGTTGTAGCATGGGGCTCTGTGTGTAACATGGGAGCACATGGCGGCTGGAAATATACGGATGCCGGTTATACTCCTGAATCTAACTTTGCATGGTGGAATAATGTTTCATCCATTGATAAGATAGGCGACCAATCGATGTCTATGGTTTATGATGGCGGTAAACTTTTGACCTATAAACCTAATGGCGATAGCGTTGGCAGTGGCTCTTTCTCTTATACTCATAATAGTCCGGAGAAGGGCGTAATCGGAGAGTTGGTCACGAGTATTCCCGTTATCGGGCACGAACATGATGATGAAGGCCAGAATAATACTAAAAACACATTCTGGATTCTTACTTTGACAGATAATTACATGACTCTTTATCATCCCGACAAATATAAAGGGGGCGTCGATTGGGATGATAGCGGCTGGTATGTATATTACGAGGCTAAATAAATGATAATGGTATGTCCGACGGTTGTTCATGTCATTTGCTATGATATATAACCGTTGGATGTACCTTCTCTAAGTATATTTTTCACTTCAAAAATATTTGTATGTTAGATAATATTAGATTAAGATATTTAGTAGGTGTCGTTTTCGGAGTGGTAGCTTTATCTTTTACGGGATGTTCTAAAGACGATTACAACTCGGTGCCTTCTACCAACGGTAATGGCGATACTACAGAGCCGAAAGTTGATGGACGTGTAGTGACGGCTTATTGTACATGGTATGGATCCACTCTGCCCGATCCGCAATATGTCACAAATATTAACTATGCTTTTGCCGAAGTTTATGTTGCGAGTGGCGTATATAAGGGTTTCAAATTGGAAGGCCAAGAATCAAGATTCCAGAACGTTGTCAATCTTAAGAAACTGAATCCTTCTTTGAAGATTATGATATCGTTTACGCATGTTGTTGAAAATAGTGACAATTCACAGGGAGGCAGTTTCTCTGCTATTGCTGCTAATGCAGACTATCGCAAACAATTTGCCGAAGATTGTCTTGCATTTATCAAAAAGTGGGGCATTGACGGCATTGATATGGATTGGGAGTTTCCCGGTCTTTCGTGGAGTGGGGCAGCATGCGATCCAGCTAATGATGTGGCAAACTTTACGTTGCTGATGAAGCAGTTGAGGGAAACACTAGGTAACAATTATTTATTGACCTTTGCCGGATACGTAATGGATAAGAAGCCCGTTGCCGGTGGTTATCAATACATCGATATTGCAGCCGTCATGCCTTATGTTGATTATGTTAACATCATGACCTATGATATGGATGCAGCTCCGAAGTATCAATCTGCATTGAACGATCCTTCATCTTATTGGGATTGTCAACGTGCTGTCAATGCGTATATTAATGCCGGCGCTCCTTTCAGCAAATTGCTGCTTGGTATTCCTTTCTATGGGAGGCATACGTTCTCGGATAAGACGATCAATTACAAAGATATTCTTACTCTTGATAAGGGCGTATACAAAATTGATAATTGGGATGCCGGCGCGAATGTGCCTTATGTGACAAAGAATGGTCAGATGTATTATAGTTATGATAATGCAAAAAGCATCGCAATAAAAGGTGCGTGGATTATAGGATTAGGTATGAAAGGCATGTGCTATTGGGATTGCAGTGGAGACGATGGTGAAGAAACGTTGACTAAAGCCGTCTGGAATGCAACTATGAAACACTGATTTTTTTATAATTAAAGATTCGTAACGATGAAGCGGGTATGCGATATATCTGCTTCATTTTTTTGTTCGCCGTTGGGGGATTCTTTTTCAATCCTCTTACCTGTTCTCGGTGGGGTACTTATATACCTTGCGACTCACGCCCGTGAGTCGCAAGTTTCGTCCTTATGTTTTT
>JAAYUD010000081.1 GCA_012517855.1 Bacteroidales bacterium | reverse complement strand
AGTAATGCTCTCCTTTTTACATTTTTCTCTCATAAGGTTAAAATTTAAATGAATTATAAAAATCAGTGATAATCAATTAGGAATCTTGAATAACATTCAATAAATATTTACTTTATTGATTTCTAATTAGGTACATTAAGGGTAAACTTACCCTTTTGATTTGTAATGCCTCCTTTATTTGTTCCTTTAACCAATACATTTGCACCAATAATCGGCTCGCCCTTAGAATCGACAACCGTTACAGTGATTTTCTTTGTTTGTACAACCGATTGAACAGATTCGTCTGCATAGACACTTACTGCTAAAGGGATGCTCATGAAGAGAGATACAAACAAAACTAAGAAATAACGCCATTTTTTGTTCATAATAATACTTAGTTTGGGTTAATGCATTCCATAAATGGTTTTCATCTTTGTTTTAGGTTTATACATCGTTTTTAATTCGATGCAACAAATATAATTTATATTTTTTAGAAATAAAAATATATTATAGTTTATTTAGTTAATAAAAAGTTAATATATATATGTATATATAAAATATGAACCTTTAGTACTAAATAATAACATAGAAATAGAAATACTTTTCAAAGTTATTAGATATAATTATTTAAATTATTGGAAGCAAATAAAACTGATAAGACGTATAAAGCCTTAAATGAAAAGTGAAGGCTTTATACGTCTTATCAGTTTTATAAAAAAGTAAAATTACTTGTTCGCTTGGAAAGTCATGGCAAAAGATTGATTTTTCATTCCTTTGGGGAGAAAGACAGATACGGCATTCCCATAGGCTTTCCACTTAAGGGAAGTACCATTGCAAAGTATGTGTATTTTTGTACCTTTGATAGGAATGTTGCCTTCCCATTTGATCACATCGGGCAATGTTTGTTTTTCATCCAAACGATAGATTGCATAAAGAGTTTTACCGTTTTTGTCAGCAGTGAACCAAGTATTGCCACTATTATATATAGGTGTAGAACGGGTATTGTATATGGCTGTTCCATTTTCTCTCATCCATGTGCCAATTATTTTCAATCGTTCTATTACTTCAGGTTGTATCACTCCTTCGGGGGTTGGACCTACGCCAAGAACGAGACTTCCTCCTTTGGCAACAATTTCTATGAGCGAATTGATGATTTTTTGTGGTGATTTGAAGTTAGGATGTTTTACATAACCCCAGTCATCACTGAGCGGAATACAGCTTTCCCATGGATAAGGCAGTTGCTTTTCTGGAATAGTACGTTCTGGTGTCTGATAGTTCTCATAGGGACCGTGGATGGTGCGATCTACCATTATTAAGCCAGGCTGATAGTGGCGCCCCATTTTGGCAATACGAGGCATATCAATATCTTGATTATTTTCTTTGCAAACCCAACCGCCATCAAGCCATAATATGTCAACACGTCCATAGCGTGACATGAGTTCTTCTATCTGGCGATACGTATAATCTTTGAACATTTGCCAATGTGCCGGATATTTTTGAATATCATAATTGACATTACGATTTTTCTGTGGATAGACATCCCACCAATAGTATTGTGAATGCCAGTCGGGTTTCGAAAAATAGGCACCGATCATAAAATCCTGCTTACGAAAAGCGTCAAATACATATTGGGCTACATCACGTCTCGGATTATCTTTGAATGCATAATTGGCAATAGAAAAATCGGTCAAACGAGAATCGAACATACAAAAGCCATCATGATGCTTAGTAGTGAATATCATGTATTTCATGCCTGCATCTTTCATTACATGTGCCCATTGCTCGGGATTAAACTTCGTAGGCTTGAACTTATGGCACTGTCCCCAATACCAATCTTTATATTGTTGGTACGTTTGAGTAGTATCACGAGTAATCCAATCTTCATTGCAGATGGACCAAGACTCGACAATACCAGGTACGGCATAGAGTCCCCAATGAAATAGCACACCGAATTTAAGATCTTGCCAGTGGCTGAGTTTCTGTACCACTTGTTTGTCCGTAGGAGGTTCGTACTCTTGTGACCTTTCATACACATCGCCCTGAGCAAAAATATTGCTCGAAAAAAGCAAACAATAGAGCGATAAAAACAGTAATTTAATTTTCATCCTTTTTGTATTTGGTTGTTGACTTTATATTATCCATATAGATAATGTAATGCAAAGAAAGCAATATTCTATGAAATTTATTTCATCTCAGTAAGATATTTCCAATAGCGTACGGGCATATCTTGACGTCGTTTACGGGGATTGAGTCTTTCTTTGATGGCAATAGTCTGGTAATAGCTACGCCATAGTTGTTGATAAATACTTTCGTCTTTATCGGCATATTCTGTACGAAGTTGGCCATCCTTTATCCTTTGTTCTTCATCGGTAAGTGTTACTTCGGTGATAATCTTCATATTATAATAGAAACCATAGTGCCGCTTCATATCGTATATCAAGAACTTTTCATCTGCAAAGCGGTCACTGAAATGGTGAATGGCAAGTGGCAAGGTATTGAATTGTGGCTCGAGGGGAGCAAAATAAGTACCGTCGGCTGTTTTCTGAAAACGGGCGAATTGTATGAGCCGATGGGCCTCATAGCTTATTTTTTTGTATATTTTGGACAATAGTAGTACATCCGGGTCGGCGAAGTTTGTTTCAATGCTTCGCGGTGAATCGATCGTCTTGCGTAAATAGCGGAATAATAATATGTCAATATCAGGCAATTCGGACAGCCAACAGTTAGTGACCTCTTTTGTCCCCATTACTGATAACTTGGAGGTAATATGCTTCCAGACTCTATCTGATTTTGTCTCTTCGGTAACGATCGTATAATGATGGTCGCAAAAAAGGGGAATGTGAGTGTCTATCACCAGAAGCTGTTCTGGAAAATCTTTCAAACGATATGCTTCAAAAAGACAAGTGAGCATTCCTTCAAAACTTTTATCATAAAAAAAAACAGTCATTAGGTTGCATCGAAATCTAATTCCAACTGGCCATCATCGATTTTCCTCTTAACAGTCGGAACAAGCAATGAGCGAACGCCGCTTGGTTTTAATTCATTGATAGTATGAGCCGGTAATTCGCGGCAGACAATAAAATATTGTGCTTTTTTCATAACTACTCCAATTTTCTTCAATTCGTAAAAGCTTAGCCGCGAAAAGCGTCGCGACGAACAAATAAGGGTGGCCGATTTGACACCGATACCAGGTATACGAAGTATCATCTCGTAGTCGGCTGTATTGATGTCTACAGGGAATATTTCCGGATGGCGTAAAGCCCATGCCAACTTTGGATCAATCTCCAAATCGAGATTAGGATAAGCGTCATCAACTATTTCGTTGACTTTGAAGTGATAGAACCGCATAAGCCAATCAGCCTGATACAATCTGTTTTCGCGCACCAAAGGCGGCTGTTTTAAAGCCGGAAGGCGTTTATCATAAGTATTGACTGATATATATCCCGAATAATAAACACGCCGCATCGTACGTTGTGTATAAAGAGCTGAAGAAAGTTTCAATATATCATTATCACTTTCGGGAGTCGCACCAACAATCATTTGAGTGCTTTGTCCTGCAGGAGCAAAACGAGGCGCCGAACGAAAATGTTTTCTTTCTTCCGAACTTTCAATTGCGTGCTGTCGAATAAATTGCATGGGTTGAAAGATGCTTTTGAACGTTTTTTCGGGGGCTAAGCGTTGCAAACTTTGTTCGTTTGGAATTTCAATATTTACACTAAGGCGATCGGCATAGAGTCCTGCTTCACGAATGAGTTCGCTACTGGCTCCCGGAATACTTTTTAAGTGAATATAGCCATTAAAACGATGAACTGTGCGCAAGTCTTTGGCAACTTTTACAAGCCGTTCCATCGTGTAATCTGGGTTGCGAACAACGCCTGAACTTAAAAATAGCCCTTCAATATAGTTGCGGCGATAGAATTCCATTGTCAAATCGACCAATTCGGAAACCGCAAAGGTGGCCCTAGGTCGGTCATTGCTCCGTCGGTTAATACAATAGGCACAATCATAAATACAAAAATTGGTAAGCATGATTTTAAGTAAAGAGATGCATCGCCCATCAGCAGCAAAACTATGACAGACTCCTATTCCTCCTACAGTATTGCCCACGCCGCCTTTTTGATTAGAGCGTACAGTACCGCCAGAAGAGCATGAAACATCATACTTGGCAGCTTCGGCCAGAATCTTCAATTTGTCAAAAACATCTGCTTTCATTTATGTTGAACCTGTCAATCGCAAAGAATGATAAACTTAAAAACTGATAACGTTAGTAGCCAAAAAAAGCCAAGCGCAAGCCTGGCTTCAAATGTCCTTTTGCTAAAGAAACTACTGTTTTGAAGCTTCTAAAGATGCTTTACGGAATTCTTTCATCAGTTTCTCCAAATCGAGAGAAGCTTTACGAGCACGAGTACCGGCAGCTTTGTTACCTTTGTTGAGCTGTAAATCAGCATCTTTTGTGAAATCTGCATACAGAGCAGCAGCTTTTTCAATTAATTCTTTCATAACCATTCTATTTTTCAATGTTAATATTGCGAGACAAAAATACGTTTTTATTCGTAAAACAGAAAAAAAAGGAAGAATATTTTTAACGATCTATCTAAAAAATAATGATTGTGCACCATTTATAAGGTAATTAAAGAACAAAATTACTACCTTTGCGTATTAGAAACTTTAAAAGATATATTAAATATGGGCTTATTTTCAAATATATTCGGTAAAAAGGGAGATGCAGACAACGTATCGAAGACCAGTGTAGAAGATTATGTTTCTCTAACCCGTGTTTATTTCCAATCGATACTGGCTACTCAAATGGGTATTACCAATATCCGTATTCTTCCTGATATTGCCAATTTCAAGCGGCTTTTTAAAATTCCTACCCAAGGTGGTAAACTTGGCGTTGCAGAAAAATCGGCATCGAAAAAAATGTTGATGCAAGATTATGGTATGAGTGAGAACTTTTTTAAAGAAATCAACCATTCCATCAAAAACAATTGTCATAGTCAGAATGATATTCAAACATATCTTTATCTTTACCAAGGATTCAGTAACGACTTGATGATGTTGATTGGAAACTTAATGCAATGGAAACTTCGCCTTCCGTCTTCATTTAAAAAAACAATCTACTCGCTTACTCAGCAGACTGTACATAAAATTTGTACCAAAATGATCTGGAAAAAGGACGAAATTCATAAGACTGCTGCCAATGTTCGTCAATATAAAGAACGTCTTGGTTACTCAGAAGAGTGGATGACAGAATATATTTTCCATATTGTGCTTCTTGCCAAAAAAGAATCTCGCAAGACAAAGAAAGAAGGAGAGAAGATTCATTAGAGTTTTCTAAAATGAATTTTGAGTAAGTCCTAATCGGAACTTATATAGGCTCACCAGTAAAAGTCTGGGGATTAAGTATTATGGCATTCGGGTATTTAGATCTTAGAAAGAGAATTTATATTAATGAGTTGCAACTAACGTATGTTACTGCGGTAACTAACGTTAGTTTTGTATACAACATACGTTAGTTACCGCAATAACATACGGTTGATTTTTCCAGATGCTAAAGCAGGAGTGAACTCAAGTCTATAATAAATACAATAAGTAGGTGGCGATGGTTGTGTTGTCTCTTATATACCTATTGTCTTTATCTTACTCTATTTAGGTGTTTGTTATTATGATAGTGATACCTCAGTTCGGGATAAGTTTATAATAAAGCAAGTTAGTCTAATGACTTATCCCGAACTAAGGTGTATTTTACTTTTATTCTATCGGTTTCTTAATAGCTTCGAATATCAATCCTTCCAATTCTTCTGATAATTCAGGATTGTCTTCAAGCAATCTCTTTGTTGCATCGCGACCTTGTGCCAACTTCGAATCGTTATAGCTGAACCAAGATCCACTCTTTTTAATAATACCATATTCTACGCCCAAATCGACAATCTCTCCTGAGCGCGAAATACCATGACCGAACATAATATCAAATTCGGCACGACGGAATGGAGGGGCAACCTTATTCTTTACTACTTTCACTTTCGTTTGACGACCAAGGATGGTATCGCCGTCTTTTATTGTTTGTCCACCACGAATATCAAGACGAACCGAAGCGTAAAACTTTAGTGCGTTACCGCCAGTGGTTGTTTCGGGATTGCCGAACATTACTCCGATTTTCTCACGAAGCTGATTGATAAAGACACATGTAGTGCGGGTTTTACTGATAGTGGAAGTAAGTTTTCTTAATGCTTGAGACATTAAACGAGCTTGAAGTCCTACTTTATTATCTCCCATGTCTCCTTCTATTTCGGCTTTAGGCGTTAAAGCTGCAACAGAATCGATCACGATAATGTCAATAGCGGAAGAACGAATAAGTTGTTCTGCTATATCAAGTGCTTGTTCGCCGTTATCGGGCTGAGAAATATATAGATTGTCAACATCGACGCCCAATGCTTTTGCATAAAAACGATCGAAAGCATGTTCTGCGTCGATAAATGCAGCAATACCCCCCAGCTTTTGGGCTTCGGCAATAGCATGAATAGCTAAAGTTGTTTTACCGGACGATTCCGGTCCATATATTTCAATGACTCGTCCGCGGGGATAACCACCTACACCCAGAGCGGCATTCAGTCCGATAGATCCTGTCGGAATCACTTCGATATTTTCTACTACCTCGTCGCCCATTTTCATGATAGAACCTTTGCCAAAGCTCTTTTCTATTTTGTCCATGGCAGCCTGTAGAGCCTTCAATTTATTTGAATCGACAGTCTTCTTTTCTCCATCTTCGAAATTCAATTCTTCTTCTTTCTTTGCCATATTTCTTTGTTTGGTCCGTGGGCTATGCCTTAGCTTTCCCCGGAGTGATTAACCTTATTCGTTTTATTTAATGTCTGTATTCTACAGTTCCAAATCTATGTCAAACGCTTCATGCCAAGGCAATCCCTGTTTGTTCAGTTGTTCCATAAAAGGATCGGGATCGAACTCTTCAACGTTGTTCACTCCCGGACGATTCCAAAGTCCTTTAAAGAACATCTCTGCACCGATCATAGCCGGTACTCCCGTGGTATAGCTTACAGCTTGCATGCCGGTTTCCTTGTATGCGGCTTGATGGCTGCAATTATTGTAAACATAATATGTACGCTCTTTGCCATCTTTCATCCCTCGGATGCGACACCCAATAGATGTCTCGCCTTCGTAGTTGGCCCCTAAATCTTGTGGATTGGGCAATACGGCTTTTAAAAACTGCAACGGAATAATTTCTTGTCCGTTATATATGACAGGATCAATCCGAGCCATTCCGATATCTTGAATCACCCGAAGATGAGTAAGGTATTCTTGTCCGAAAGTCATCCAAAAACGAGCCCGCTTAATCGTTGGATAGTGTTTAACCAGAGATTCCAATTCTTCGTGATATAATAAATAAGAGTCTTTTGGACCGATATTCGGATAATTAAGAGGTTTATGTATTTCAAGCGGTTTGGTTTGTATCCATTTACCGTCTTGATAATAACGACCGTTTTGCGTTATTTCGCGGATATTTATTTCCGGATTGAAATTAGTAGCGAATGCTTTATGATGATTACCTGCATTACAATCCACAATATCAAGATATTCTACTTTGTCAAAATAGTGCTTTGCAGCATAAGCAGTATAAACGCCGCTTACTCCCGGATCGAAACCGCAACCAAGAATGGCTGTCAATCCGGCTTGCTTGAAGCGATCATGAAAAACCCATTGCCAACTATATTCAAAATGTGCAACATCTTTTGGTTCATAATTGGCTGTATCAAGATAATTCACGCCAGCTTTAAGACAAGCTTCCATAATAGTCAGATCCTGATAAGGTAATGCGAGGTTCATCACCAATTCAGGCTTGAAGTTGTTAAACAACGCCACCAATTGGTCTACATCATCAGCATCAACTTGAGCTGTTTTGATGGTAGGATTACCAATAGCCTTTACTATAGCATCACACTTAGATTGAGTACGGCTGACTATCATTATATCAGTAAACACATCAGCGTTTTGTGCCACTTTATGTGCTGCGACGGTAGCGACACCGCCGGCTCCTATAATAAGAACTCTTCCCATGTAAGTAATATCGTAAAATAATAAAGTTAGTGAACAAAGATAGTATAAGCTAAGGTCAATACAAAGAATATAGTCTAAAAATTATTCTTTTATTACCGAATCATATCTGTCTTTGACCTATCAAAGGTAGAATAAATTTCGCAATAAAATATTGTTTTCCTATTGTTTTTTAATGATTATCCAACAAATGATGGGTGCTCCAAATAGAGCAGTCACTGCATTGATAGGTAACAAACCGTGTGTCAGAGATACTTGTGATAAACAGTCGCAGATGAGTAATACACTAGCGCCACACAAAACAGATGCCGGAAAGACGATACGATGGTTGGATGTATGAAAAATCCCTCGTGCAGCATGCGGCATGGTAATACCGATAAAGCTGATGGGACCTGTAAAAGCCGTTGATGTGCCTGCAAGTATTGCTGTAACTATGATGATAAGCAACCGTAATCGTCGTACCGAAATTCCTAAACCGACAGCATAGTTTTTGCCTAAAAGCAATGCGTTGAGCTGTTTTTGCATCAACATTGCCATGACAATTCCAACGACCGTCACAGGAATCAATATGTTGAGTTGAGTCCATCCTACTTCCGATAAACTTCCGAATGTCCAGTTAATAAATAATTTCAACGTTTCGGGGTCACTTACACTTTGCAAGACGCTGACAATAGCACCAGTGAAATAGCCAAACATAATACCTATTATCAATAACGAAACAGTGTTGGGGACTTTTATTGATGCAATAATGACCAAGAAGAGTATCATTGCAGCTCCAATTACGGCAGCCACAACATGAGCACTTCCACCAAGCATCCAAGTAGGCAGAAAAGTAGCCCCCATCGTTAGTAATGCTACCCCAAGCCCCGCACCGGAAGTTACTCCCAATACATCCGGACCTGCCAAAGGATTATGAAACATGGTTTGCATCAGTACACCTGCAACCGACAATGCCGCTCCCGTCAGAATAGCTGTAATGGCTTTAGGCAAACGATGGTCGAGTATGATTTCCATATAGATAGGGTCATGACTATGTCCTGTCAATACAGCCCATACTTCGCCAAACGGTAAACTAACACTACCGAAAATAATATCGCATAGGAAAAACACGACTAACAATAAAGATAACAAAAAGAACTTCAGTTTCATTTCAGTTGTTCCATATAAGTAAGTTGATACTGTGGCATCAGCTCTGGATGGGCAATCTTAAGCATATCGCTCAGTAACAGATCTGGACGTACTACGCCGCTTTCCCAATAGTCATTGCCACCGGCTGCATTGCTTCGTTTGTTGGCATTATATACTCGATGATTGCGGAATGCTTTGAAAAGTTTATATTTTGGATTGGCGGCATCCAGCTCATAGCTCGAATGCATATCTGTTCCTATCCAAATATCTGCATTGTGAAATTTAATAAGTACTTCTTCCACATTGCTGGCTACCGTAGTTCTTGTGGTATCCGAGGAGAATAGATAAAATGTATGGGCATCGTTGAAGAGCTGTCCGGTATAACTGTTGCCTCCGGGCAGCGACCATGTACCCCGAAAATCTTGTCCCGACATTATCTTAGGAGCTGTTTTGGCATTTCTTGCAAGAGCCTTTATCTTATTATATTGTGACACTACTTTTCTGAAAATATTGTCAGCCTGCTTTTCTTTACAAAAAAAAGCAGCCATAAATTTTATCCATTCGGCACGACCCAGCAGTGAGGGCTCTTGCCATTCTATATTATATATAATAGGTATACCCGAACGGCGCATTTTTCGACTGTTTTCATCTTCGGCATTATAGGCCGTAGTAAAAACAGCCTGAGGATGCAACATGAGCAACTTTTCTATATCTAGATTAAAGGCTTCGCCCAAATCTTTTATTCGCCCTCTTTTTACATTTTCTACAACGACGGGATTATAAATATAGTTTGCGTTGCATACACCTGTTATCTTGTCAATTTCATTCAATGCTTCAAGAAAACCTATGTGTGTGGTAGAATTGACCATTACCTTGGTAAGTGGAACAATAATCTTTTGTCCGTCAGATGGTGTTACTGTTTTTTCATCTTTTACCAGGTAATAGCGGTCGTATATTTTTCCCTTCACCCAAGGATTGAAAACGGTTATTATCGTATATTTTGAAGCGTGTACCATGCTGAATCCTTTAGCATATTGAAGGGATTCAACACTACCTTTTACACTTTCGTACTGTCCGTTTCGTTTTCCACTACACGCACAAAGAAGCACTAATAGGAAGGCAATAAAAAAGCTATTCTTTCGTAACATCAATATAATTCAATTTAATATACAATAATATATTTGGCCTTTGGTGGAACATTTCTTATGAACATCCTCCTACGCTACAAAGATAACATAAGCCAGCCTTAATACAAAAAATAAATGGATGATTCTCTAAAATGCAATTGTTAGTGTGTTGTTATTGTTGTCGTCCTTTTGTTTTTTCCGACTCACGGGCGTGAGTCGGAAAAAACATAAGGACGAAACTTGCGACTCACGCCCGTGAGTCGCAAGCGGCGTAAGCATGTCAACATAATCGGATAAGGAAGCTGTCCCTCATGTAATAACTATCCTTTGGATGATTGATAGTGTTCGGTTGCTTAGGGGATGAGCTTATAATATTTTCGGGCAACTTTGCGACTGCAATAGTTGAAGTGCCACCATTCGGTAGGTAGGGGATGAAACCCGGCTTGTCGCATTACATGACGGAGCAATAGCCTATGTATGAGTGCCTGTTTGGTGATGATATTTTTGTGTACAAGTTCTTGTTCGTTGGTGATATGTGATGCCTTACCCATAAAATCGACAGGTGTACCCATGTCCAATGGATTTCCATTGCCACCGATGATACTGATGTCGACAGCCAAACCGTAGTTGTGCAGCCCGCCACCATGTGCGGGGTTTGATACGTAGATGTTTCGAGAAGTGCCTTTTACCACATTCCACATTTCGCGTTGAATAGATAAAGGACGAGCGGCATCATATACAATAAGCCTGTAATCGGGATGGAGTTTCCGAAGCAATCGTTGCGCCTTGAGTAATGCGCGAGCAGCTTTGGGGTGTAGATAAGCTTCTTTTAGTTCGTGGTATAGCACCTTGCCTGTGAAGTTATCCGGTCGGCTATACATGAGACTTATGACTATTGTTGAATCAGCTTCGGCAATATTGACCATACCGAGTGAATCCAGCATTCGGGCAGGGCGGCTTTTTCGAGGCTTTTGTGCGGATAGAATAGCGGCAGGCTTTTGAGAAACAAATGCTTTTGCTTTTTGCTCATGGCGATTGCACCCTGAAAGTAGAATCAGTAGGAAAATGATACAATAGGAGTAGTGTTTCATTTTATATTTTTCCAAGGATCTTATCCATTACCCAATTAGTCGTTGTGGCACTTTCGCCTGTACAGCTACATGGTGCTTTGCCTAATAAATTGTCTACCACCGCTTGTATGAGTGGTTGTTGTACATGTGGCGGATTGGGAATAGCTATTTCCTGGTGCCCGTCCTCGTTGTTCAGTTTGATGGGTGCAAAAGAGAAAATAGAGAAACTCAGCATTCCTTTGTCGCCAATGACTTCAATACGATCTTCTTTGGCTGATTCATGGGCAACGAAGCACCACGAACCGCTTCCTACGAGTCCGCTGTCGAATTGAAAACAAGCACTAAGGGTGTCTTCTGTCTCTTATAATCCACCAAGATTGCATTTATATCCTTTGGCCTGAAATATACAGCCGAATAGTTCTTGCAACATATCTATCTGATGCGGAGCCAAGTCGTAAAAATAGCCGCCTCCTGCAATATCGGGCTGCACTCGCCACGGCAGGTCGTTGCGGTTGTAATCGAGTTCTGAAGGTGGCTGGGCAAAACGGAGTTGCACATTAATGACTTTTCCTATTGAACCGCCAACAATGAGCTCCTTTACTTTATGAAAATAGGGTAAATAACGGCGATAATATGCTACGAAACAAGGTACTCCGGTTTCTTGTGAAATGCGGTTGATGCGAGTACATTCTTCGTAAGTTTGTGCCATTGGCTTTTCTATATAGCATGGCTTGCCCGACTTCATGGATAGAATGGCGTAGGTGGCATGTGATGAAGGCGGCGTGGCAATATATACGGCATTGACTTCCGGGTCGTTGATTAGGCTTTGGGCATCATTGTACCACCTTCTGATCCCGCGTTTGCGGGCATAATCTTCTGCTTTATTAAGATGGCGGCTCATGACGGCGACGACTTCGGAAGATTCTATTTCTTTGAATGCGGGGCCGCTTTTATGTTGTGTCACACTACCGCATCCTATAAATCCCCATTTAATGACTTTGTCGTTCATTTCTGTTTTAAATTAAGATTTTCTACATATTTCTTGCAAATATGTTTGTATTCTGCTGTCTTTTTAAATCGCTCTATCCAACAGTTGAATTGACGGAGTAATTGAGGCGAATGTTTACTCATTCCCCAAGAATAGAATTGAGTGAAACTAATTGCCATTTGCATATCGATATGTGGTAAATGAGGAGCATATTGTTTGGCAATGTTTTCATCACAAACAGCATAATCAATATCTCCATGTTCTACCATATACATGAGTTGTTCGCTGCTATATTGCTTTATTTCTTTGATGTAGATGGTGTCGCCTATTTCGTTGCTTAAGTTTTGTATGCGCAGCATAGCAGGTGAGTTTTGGGGTACGTTAAGTGTCTTACGTGCAAGATCCAACTGACTTTTTATGTAAGGAGCCTTGCCTATACCTCGTTTGCGTTGAATCAGTACTTGCTTATTGAGCATAATCGGTGAAGATAAAAGTAAGGAATCTTTCAACTCGATGGTAGAGGGCAGATTGCAGGCTAATAGGTCGACCGTGTCTTTCCGTAGGGCTTCCAGTCTTTCGGTTTCGCTCATTACCGGTCGGATATCTACTCTTAATTTCATATCACGGGCAAAAGCTTTGACTATTTCGTAGTTGAATCCGGCTAAGCCGTTGCTGTCTACATAAAAATTCAAGTTGTTGTATTCAATAGCTACGCGGAGAACTCCTGATGCTTTAATGGCTGCAAAATCTCGTGGCGCTGAGATTGGCTGCTTGTGTCCTCTGAATATCCAAACACCTAATCCAATGGCGATGAAGAGAAACACATATTTTGTAAGTTTATGATAAAAATAGGTATGTTGCATAGCGAACATTAATCATAAAAGTTCCATGAAATTCCAATTTTAAACAACCGTTGGTTAAGAGGGTAGTGGGGTACAAGAAAATACATACTATTGCCCGATCCCTGGTTGATGTGATAGAACATGGCAAAGAAGCGAGTGCGTTTGAGTTGCAAATTAACGTAGGCATTGATGATAGGGTATCCGCCCAGTTTGATAGCCGACGCCGTCTTTTGCAGATTAAACTGTTGCAGAGCGGGAGTATAGGTAGGTGCGTAATAGGTGGTGAAGTAGCGAATATCTGCCCCTAATTGTAAATTTAGTACCTTATGGGCGATCTTTGTCTCTATATACAAATTGTGATATAACGAGAGATCGGGTAATGGAATTATGGTAGTGTTACTTGATTTTTGCCAAATCACTTCGTTATTGAGATGGAATATACCTGCTCTAAAATTTTGGCTCAAGGTCGCTGTCATTACCTGTATGTTACCGCTGTTTTGTGCAGGTTTGGCGCTGCTGTCAAAATAAGTGTAATTCTTAATGTTCTCGATGCCAAATTTTAAATGGGTTTGAAGTCGCTCAATAGATAGTTCTCCTTCTAGGCGGGAACGAAACTCTTTATTCATGTCATCGTCCCAATAAAAATGTTTTGAGTGGTAGTGGCGCATGTAAAAGTCAGGCAGTGTATTGCTTATGTTGGCACGAGCTACTAAACTGACTGTATCACTCAATAACTGGAAATTCAGATCGATATTACCATTTACCCTAAACTGTCCAATCGCTTTGTCAAGCAATCCGAACTCTCCGTTAATGACATAGTGAAGAGCTTTACCTTGCCGTTTGGCTAGTTCGCCCCCAACAAAGACTTCATTCTCGTTGTATTTGTCTATGCTGGTAGAATCGGCATCCATCAGCTTGTATTGACTCAATTTGTGTGAAATATAGGCAGTGAGGCCGGCTTTTGCGTATTTGTTGAAACCTTCGAGCAATGCAATGCCAAACGTGTTTTTTATCGAAGAATATTGAGTCGTATCATTTATAAGAGGTGTCGAGGGCTTGATATAAGTTTTGTCGTAGTTAACGCTGTCGTTTGAACGGAAACGGTGGTATGAATTTTCGAACTTAACTGTATGGATGAAACTTGTGATAGGAACGAATTCGCTGATAATACTGTCTTTCTTTGCTTTAGGCACTGTGTTTGGAACTTTAGCGCCAGGTGTGGGCCTTGTGGGCATCTTCTTATTTGGCGGCATTACTGTCTTTCCCTTTTGGGAAATTGGAGATTTTTGATCTATTGGCTCCGGCTTAGTTGCAGACTGTGCTGGTTTCTTGTGTTGTTCAACCTGATTATTTTTTATCTTGTTTTTCAGATCGGCATTGGCAAGCGGGTCGTTATTATCGACTTCTACGACTTTTACTTTTCGGGTGAATCCTAACTTGTAACGATGGGTAAAGTAGAGGTAATATTCACTGTTTCGATTAGTACTGGCATTCAGATACGTAGGAATGTTTAGAGTCTCATAAATTTTGCCACCGTTTGCCATCAACTCTGGGTTGGTAATGTAATGGTCGTCTGTGATACCGCCATTTTCGTTCATCTTGAGATAGTTTCTGCTATAGATAAACGAAGCATCATAATGGTCGGTCATATAGCTGGCGAACAGTGAACCATTGAAAAAAGCTGTATTCTGATTGTTGTAAAAACCACGTCCATATAAATAGTCTATGTTAAAACCGAATGCAAAATGCTTATTGACATTGACTGAAAAATAGGCTTTAAATCGTTCTTCTCCATTTTGCTTACCTCCTCCGCTATAGTAAGATAGATTGGTATAAGGTACATTGCTGTTGGTAAACTTAAAGTTGCCCGGTGTAACAAAAAACTGAGAATAGGGAGCTAATAAAAAGTTGGAAGTATTTGTCTCTCGCTCGAAGAATATGCGTGAAAGGCGGGCAGAACCTAGGTTGCCCAGATAGTTGTAGTGCCCATTCATTCCCTCTGTGAGGTTTGTGTTTTGGAAATTATAATTAGCAGTATCAACAGGCATTTTCAGTACGGTCCCCAAGTTCTCATCAAGATGCCACATATAAAGTTTGGGAGGAATTGTTTCATGTTCTGTCTTCGAACTGTCGTTTTGGTTTGCTCCTCTATTATTGCCCGACATTCCTGAAAATCTGTTTCCCAGATTTCCGAAACCTTGTGCTGTCGCTATGGTAGCTATAAGCAACATTATTTGAATGAATAATAATCTCCTAATCATGGCGACAAATATACGAACTAATTATGAAAATATGAATTAAGAAAACAAAAACTCCCTCCTTTGTGTCAATATTCGCATATCGTCCTTTATTATATTAATGTGTTATGACTAGAAAAGAGGATGACCTAATAATCATAGGCATCCCCTTTTTCTTTGAAGCGTTTCGCTATAAAGAACTTATATCTCTTTTATAAGTTCCATTCCTTTTTTGATGGCCTCTTCGTTCATCGGAATTAAGCTATGATGGCGAGCAGGAAGAGTCTTCTTCAAACCTTTAAGGACATTGTCTATTGTTACGATAGGAAGTATCTTTAGCAGACCTCCAAGAACAATCATATTGAATGCTTTGGGATTGCCCATTTCGTTGGCAGCATCCATTGCATTGATGGAATAAATTTTGATATCCTTGCGGGTGGGTGGATTGATAATTCCATAGGAGTCGTAAATCAATATACCTCCAGGCTTAATTTTGCTTTCGAATTTATCGAGAGATGGTTGGTTCAATATGATAGCCGCATCGTATTTACTTATGATCGGTGACGAAATTTTATCATCACTTACGATAACCGTTACATTGGCGGTACCGCCACGTTGTTCTGGTCCGTAGGCAGGCATCCACGTTACTTCCTTATCTTCCATTAATCCGGAATATGCAAGTATTTTACCCATAGAAAGAACGCCTTGTCCGCCGAATCCTGATATAATAATTTCTGCTTTCATTGTGTCTTAATTATTTCTTATCTTTTAAATCGCCAAGCGGATAGAATGGAACCATGTTTTCTTTCATCCATTGATTGGCCTTAACAGGAGACATTTTCCAACCGGAGTTACAAGTCGAAACGACTTCGACAAGATTGGAACCTTTACCTTCCATTGAATTCTCGAATGCATGGCGGATTGCTCTTTTAGTCTTATTGATAGCGCTAACAGTATCTACAGATTGGCGAGTGACGTATGCCGTGCCTTCTAGTTGAGCAGCAATATCAGCAATTTTCAATGGATATCCATGAAGTTGCGGATCGCGACCGTAAGGACATGTGGCTGTTTTCATTCCCATTAGCGTAGTTGGTGCCATCTGGCCACCCGTCATACCATATATGGCATTATTAATGAATATAATGGTAATATTTTCGCCGCGGTTGAGTGCATGGATCGTTTCTGCTGTACCTATACAAGCTAAATCTCCGTCGCCCTGATAAGTAAATACCAATCGATCCGGCCATAAACGTTTGATAGCTGTAGCAAGGGCTGGAGCTCTACCATGGGCAGCTTCTTGCCAGTCTATATCAATATAATTGTAGATAAAAACGGCGCAGCCTACAGGAGATATACCAATAGCTTTTTCTCTAAGTCCCATTTCTTCAATGATCTCTGCAACTAGTTTGTGAACAACACCATGGCTGCAACCGGGGCAATAGTGCATATGGTTATCGTTCATGAGAGTCGGTTTTTTGTAAACCAGGTTCTCGGGTTTTATTATTTCATTTCTTGTCATAACTGTTATTCTTTATTTTTTCTGTTGTCGGTGAGTCGTAGTACAGATTCTACCATTTTGATGACAATGGCAAAGCCGCAAGTATAGGCAAACAAACTCCAATTGTTGCTTGCAAAATAGATAATGATGCAGGCTGCTGTCATAAGTATAAAAATGGCATTCAGTATGTTCCGTATTTGAGTTAGATTCATCGTCAAAAGAATTTTATTTAATCATTTTCTTCATAGCCTCTACTATTTCATCCGGATCGGGGACGATACCACCGAGGCGGCCGAAGTGTTCAACAGGTATTTTTCCGTTTACAGCTAGGCGGACATCTTCTACCATCTGACCGGCATTGATTTCGACAACTAACATACTCTTTACTCTATCAGCAAGTTTGTCGATCACTTTTGTCGGGAACGGCCATAAGGTAATCGGGCGAAGCATACCTACTTTGATGCCTTCTTCACGAAGCATCTCGAGGGCTTTCTGACCGATACGGGCTTGCGAACCGAATGCTACGATAATGTATTCGGCATCATCACACATAATTTCTTCGAAGCGAACTTCGTTCTCTTCTATTTTTTTGTATTTAGCCTGAAAACGGAGATTGTTTATTTCCATTGCATCAGGTTTCAGTTCCAATGAAGTAATGATATTTGGTTTACGGTTTTTCGTCTTTCCTGTTGTTGCCCATGGGCATTCAGCAATGACTTCTTCATCGGTGCGGCGTGGTTTGATGGGAGGTAGTACTACTTTTTCCATCATTTGTCCGATAACTCCATCGGCAAGGATAACTGCCGGATTACGATATTTAAAAGCCAAGTCGAATGACAGCCCAACAAAATCGGCCATCTCTTGAACAGAATTGGGGGCTAAAGTGATTAGACGATAATCACCATGACCTCCACCTTTTACAGTCTGAAAATAGTCTGCTTGACTGGGTTGGATAGTTCCAAGACCTGGACCGCCACGTTGTACGTTAACGATGAGGCATGGGAGTTCGGCTCCTGCCATATAAGAAATACCTTCTTGCATCAAACTGACGCCGGGACTTGACGACGAGGTCATTACTTTCTTTCCACATCCGGCGCCGCCATATACCATATTAATAGATGCCACTTCACTTTCTGCTTGTAAAACAACCATGCCTGTGGTTTCCCAAGGCTTAAGGATAGCGAGTGTCTCAAGTACTTCCGATTGAGGAGTAATAGGGTAACCGAAATAACCGTCACATCCGCAACGGATAGCTGCGTGAGCTATTGCTTCGTTACCTTTCATTAATACAACTTCTTCTTTTGCCATAATAATTATTCTTTTACTCTATAAACAGTGATACATCCATCAGGACAAACTGTTGCACATGAACAGCATCCTGTACAAGCGTCTTCTAATACCGGCTGGACGTAATTGTAACCTCTTACATTGACTTCCTTAGTGAGGGCTATCACCTTAAAGGGACAGGCAACCACACATAAGTTGCAACCTTTGCAGCGATCTGTGTTAACCACAATCGCTCCTTTTATTTTTCCCATAAATTTCAAATTTATTGATTGTACATATCCTTATTATAAAAGTTCAATATATCGAGTATCGAACGGTAAGCCTGAACAGCAGGACTTTTGTCATTAAGGTCCATTGCTTTGCGATAGTTGTTTAATGCATTTTGCCAATCACCTTTTTTTCGATATATGTGCCCTAATAGGTAGTAGGCTTCATCCTTATCTGGTTGTTCGGATTGCAAGTATTCATTTAAAGCTTTCATCGCTTCGTCAATATTACCGGATTCAATCCACTTTCTTATCGTCTTAGGTTGATACATTATTTCTCTTCTTTAGAATGCAAATGCAAATATAGGAAATATATTGTTTTACGGTACGGAATATTGTGAAAAATATCATTTTGTTATTAGTAAGTTATACAATGTTATAAATCAGTCCAAAAATAGAGTGAATCGGCTAATAAACTACACAAAAAATAACATTTCATACGTTTTACTTACAAAAGAAAACCCTAACTTTGCATCGCGTTTTCGATAGTGTTTATGTCTTATTGATTTTTTAGGTTGATTCATGATAAATATGAGATATTTTAAATTTTGTATCATATTGATGTGTCTGATGAGCTTTTTGCCTATAAAGGCTCAGCAATATGTATTAAGTGGTGTGGTAACAGATTCTGTAACACATGAACCCTTGTCTTTTGTCAATGTATATCTGAAAGGGACAAAAATGGGTACAAAGACTAATAGTAGCGGGGAGTTTATTTTGAAAACAAGTTTGAATTCGGCTCGTTTGGTTATCTCTTCGGTTGGATATAAAGAGTATGTACGTTTTATAAGTCCTGCAAAAGATTATCGTTTTGTGGTAGCTTTGAAGCCTGCAAATGTCTCCTTGAAAGAAATTGTGATTAAACCCAAAAGGGAACATTATAAGAAAAAGGATAATCCCGCGGTGGCTTTTATTAGGCAAATGTTGGCGCATCGCGATGATCATTCACCCGATAATCATAGCTATTGGTCTCGAAATAGATATGAGAAAGTGCTTTTTGCTATGAATAATTTCACAGAAGAAAAGCAGAAAAAAGGAATTTATCGTAAGTTCCCTTTTCTGTTGGACTATGTGGATACTTCTGCCGTAACAAAGAAACCCATTTTACCAGTCGTGATTCGTGAAACGGTAGCGAGTGATTATTATCGTAAAGATCCCAAAAGTTTAAAGCAATTGGTTGAAGCTCGTAAGCATGCTGGTATTGATGAAATATTGTCGCAGCAAGGAATGGAAGCAACAGTTGGTGAAGTTTTTCGTGATGTTGATATCTATCAGGATAATATTACATTGTTTACGAATAAATTTGTTAGTCCTTTATCCAAACTAGGTATTTCATTTTATAAATATTACTTACTTGATACATTGCAGGTTGATCGAGAGAAATGTGTTGATTTAGCGTTTGTTCCGTTTAATTCGGAATCGTTTGGTTTTACAGGTCATTTTTATGTGACGCTTGATTCAACTTATTTTGTCAAAAAGGTCGTGCTTAATTTCCCGAAGAAGATTAACTTGAATTTTGTAGACTATATGATACTTAATCAAACGTTTGCCCGTTCCACTGATGGTACGCGTGAATTGCAGAATGAAGATATTATTGTCGAATTTAAATTGAGCGCTAAAAGCGATGGTATCTACGCTCGCCGAAATGTGATCTATTCTGATTATTCGTTTGATCCGCCACATAATATGTTCCTATTCAAAAAGTCTGGATCTGTTATTGAAGCTCAAGATGCGCTGACTCGTGATGAGGAATTCTGGGAAGCCAGTCGTCCTAAAAATGCAGGAGTAAAAACGAATGAAGTTAGTGATATGATGCATAAGCTTCGAAGTTATCCTCTTTTCTATTGGACTGAGAAGATTCTGCAAGTTGCATTTACCGGTTATGTCCCTTCTAGTCAAGAAAAGCCTCTATTCTATTTTGGCTTGCTTAATACGACAGTCAGTGGAAATCCACTTGAGGGTACAAGGCTCCGGTTTGGCGGAATGACAACGGCATGGCTTAATAAGCATTGGTTCTTTAAGGGATATGGGGCTTATGGTACTCGTGATGAACGTTTCAAAGGATCTGGCGAAATTGAATATTCTTTTGAACCTAAGAAAGAATATGCAAATGAATTTCCTATTCATTCATTAAAGCTACACTACGAATCGGATGTCAATGAGTATGGACAATATTACTATTATACCAATAAAGATAATATCTTTCTGCTTTGGAAACGTCAATCAAATGATAAGCTCGGTTATGAACGGAAAACTGAATTGACGTGGACTAATGAATATGCTTCAGGTTTTTCTTTCAAGATGACAGGGCGTCGGAATGTGATGGAGTCTTCTCGTCTTATTCCTTATATTAAAATGACAAATCCTAGTGATGTTGCAGGTGAATATATTGATAAGATAAGAAATACTGAAGCCGAAATAACGTTGAGGTATGCTCCTCACGAAAAGTTTTATCAGACACAGTGGAATCGATTCCCGATTAATTTTGATGCTCCTATATTTGTGTTGACTCACACTGTTTCATCAAAAGATGTGATGGGGAGTGATTATACTTGTAATCATACTGAATTTGAATTTCAAAAACGTTTTTGGTTTTCTGCTTTTGGCTATACCGATTTTATTGTGAAAGCTGGGAAGATTTGGAATAAGGTTCCATTTCCGATGTTGCTGTATCCTAATGCAAACTTGACGTATACCATACAACCTGAATCATTTTCGTTAATTAATGCAATGGAGTTTATGAATGATCAATATGCTTCATGGGATGTAACTTATTATCTCAATGGTTGGCTTTTCAATCGTATTCCATGGCTTCGCAAGCTAAAATGGCGTGAAGTCCTTTCTACTCGCGGATATTATGGCACGTTAAGTGATAAAAACAATCCTGCCATGACAGGGGGATTGTTTCAGTTTCCAGAAGGTTCTCAAACAATGGGTAAGAAACCTTATGCAGAGGTTGGCGTAGGTATTGAAAATATCTTTAAAATATTACGTCTAGACTATGTATGGCGGTTGACATATCGTGATATGTCCAATATAAATCGTTCGGGACTTCGAATCAGTGTTCATATGACTTTCTAATAAGGTAATATTTAGACCAATTAATATGACTAATAGAACTTTTTTGGGACATAACGGTTAGCTAACTTTGTAATTCATAATTTTTACTAATATATATAAGGAAGAAATGGAAAATAAAGTAGAACCCGCTCAGGGTCGATTGGGAGTATTGGTAGTAGGCTTAGGTGCCGTGTCTACTACTTTTATAGCTGGTACTTTAGCTGTTCGTAAGGGGCTTTCAAAGCCTATAGGCTCAATTACTCAGATGGCTAAAATTCGTTTAGGTAAAAAAGAAGAAAACCGTAATCCTCTGATAAAGGATGTGGTTCCTTTGACTGACTTGAACGACTTGGTTTTCGGTAGTTGGGATATTTTTCCCGATTCAGCTTATGAGTCAGCTACTCATGCTCAAGTCTTAAAACAACCAGATATTGATAGTGTGAAAGATGAATTGGAGGCTATTAAACCCATGCCTGCGGCATTTGATCAAAATTGGGTAAAACGTTTGCATGGTACTCACGTGAAGAGTTGCAAGTCGCGTTGGGATATGGTAGAGCAGTTGCGTGCAGATATTCGTAAATTTAAAGTTACCAACAAATGTGATAGAGTTGTAGTTATTTGGGCTGCAAGTACTGAAATATATCTTCCTTATTGTCCTGAAACGCACGATACATTGGCTCATTTTGAGCAGGCAATGAAAGATAATAAAATGGATAAAATTTCTCCGAGCATGTGCTATGCATACGCCGCATTGTCTGAGGGTGCTCCATTTATTATGGGTGCTCCGAATACTTGTGTTGATGTCCCTGCAATGTGGGAACTCGCAGAAAAGACCAAGATGCCTATCTGTGGCAAAGACTACAAAACAGGTCAAACATTGATGAAAACTGTTATTTCGCCAATGCTTCATACTCGTATGTTAGGATTAAATGGTTGGTTCTCTACTAATATTCTCGGTAATCGTGATGGAGAAGTACTTGATGATCCAGAATCTTTCAAAACAAAAGAAGTAAGCAAATTATCAGTTCTCGATTCTGTTCTCGAACCGAAAGAATACCCAGAACTTTATGGTAATTATTATCACAAAGTCCGGATTAATTATTATCCTCCCCGTAATGATAATAAAGAAGGTTGGGATAATATTGATATCTTTGGTTGGATGGGTTATCCGATGCAGATTAAAATAGATTTTCTATGTCGTGACTCTATTTTGGCTGCTCCATTGTTGCTTGATCTTGTTTTATTCACTGATTTGGCTGCTCGTAAAGGAATGTATGGTACCCAGCATTGGTTATCTTTCTTCTTTAAGAGTCCCATGCATGGTGAGAATGAAACACCGGTCAACGATTTGTTTGTTCAGTGGGGCAATCTAAAGAATACACTGCGTGATATGATTGGTGAAAAACACCTTGATTATGCTGACTAGATGATTCTTTGATCCTTGGGCGGGTTAGAGAATTTCTCATATTTATACTTTCCCCTTATTATGTGTTATATGAGGGGAAAGTTTTTTACTGATATATAAAGAACAATAGATGGAACAACCTACATGTTTTCAGAAAATTTTATCGACAGGATTTGGCTGTGGTTATTCTCCCATTGCTCCAGGTACTGTCGGTGCCTTGTTAATGTGGATCGTGTGGATAATGCTCTATGCCTTTCTCCCTTATGATATCTACTTTACGTTGTCTTCGCTTATATTTTTATTTTTTGCCTATTTTGGTACTAAGGCTGCCGGTGCAGTCGAAGTCATTTGGGGTAAGGATCCTAGTAAGGTTGTAGTTGATGAAATGATTGGAGTATTGATACCATTGATGACAATAGGTTCTACGGCGATATGGTTTTATTACTCTATTGCCGCTTTTATATTGTTTAGGCTTTTCGATATTTTTAAACCTTTGGGTATACGTAGGTTAGAACGTTTGAAAGGTGGAGTGGGTATCATGGCTGACGATGTTTTGTCGGGTCTTTATAGTGCAATTATTTTATTGATAGCTCAATGGTTCATTGGATAAAAAAATTGGTTTCAGCATTCAACCGAAAAGGTGGGCTTTTTGTGTTTTTACGTGCCCAATGTTCTTCCCAAATGGCCAGTGTCATTGATTTTGTAGTAACAGTCCTTGTTGTTCAGTGTTTTGCTCTATACTATGTTTACGCTTCTTTTTTAGGATCCCTTTGTGGAGGAGTTTTTAATTGCATTGTCAATTATAAGTGGACTTTTCGTGCCAATCATTGCAAAGTGAAATATGTTGCATTAAAATATACTTCTGTTTGGATCGGGAGTATTTTGTTGAATACATATGGTACTTATGCTTTTACTGAGTCACTTCGTTCTATTCCGTGGGTGAAAAATACGTTAAGCTTGTATTTTTCCGATTTCTTTATTGTCCCAAAGATTATCGTTTCCCTTTTGGTTGGATTTTTCTGGAATTATCAGTTACAGCGCATTTATGTTTATCGTGACCGAAATATAAAAAAATACTTTTTAAAAAAATAATCAATATCATTTTAATTTATAATAAAGATGAAACTGAGAGATTGGATACAACAGGTCGTTTATAAGATAATATCTCCATTGGTCAAAGGACTTGTTCGAATGGGAGTTACCCCTAATATGGTAACGGCTACCGGTTGTTTTGTTAATGTTATAGCTGCGGGCATTTATATATATGGAGGTTTCAATGCTTCTCCTTTTTCTTTTGACTATGCTATTCTGACGTGGAGTGGTATCGTTTTGTTTTTTGGTAGTCTATTCGATATGATAGATGGCCAAGTGGCGCGTGTAGGAAATATGGCTTCCGTTTATGGTGCTATGTTCGATTCTGTACTTGATCGCTATAGCGAATTAATAACGTTATTCGGCATTTGCTTCTATTTCTTTATGTGTGATCAGCCTGTGGTAGCTCTTATTACTTTCCTCGCCATGATAGGTTCAGTAATGGTCAGTTATATACGGGCACGTGCCGAAGGGCTCGGATTGAAGTGTGATGTCGGATTGATGCAGCGCCCTGAACGGATAGTCCTTACAAGTATCGGCTCTTTGCTTTCAGGCATAATCGGTTGTATATGGATACTTGTCACTGCACTTGCTCTAATAGCTCTGTTATCCAATATTACAGCTTTTTATCGTTTGGAATATTCTCGTAAACAGATTTCACAGAAGGAAGGGAAATAATGAATTTGAATAAAGGAAAATTTCCTTCAACTTATGAATGGGTATTGACATTAGTTATTACTTTTGTCTATTTGTTAGCTACCTCTTTGTTTTTAGGATTAAGGGCTGAGCATCTTTTAATGGCAGCTTTATTTCTCGCTTTTTATTTCGGAAGTGAATATACAAGGAAAATGGCCGTTGCATTATTGCCTTTTGTCGTTTTTGGTATATCTTACGATTGGATGCGAATTTGCCCAAATTACACTGTTAATCCGATTGATATAAGAGGACTGCATGATTTGGAACTTTCTCTGTTCGGCATACATGATGCCGGTAAACTGGTTATTCCTGGAGCTTATTTTTATCAGCATCATATTGCTTTTATGGATTTCCTTTCGGGTGTTTTCTATCTGTGTTGGGTACCGGTACCTATCGCATTTGGACTTTATCTCTTTTTCTCTGGTTCTCGTAAAGTCTATTTGCATTTTTCGTTGGCTTTTTTATTTGTGAATTTTATAGGCTTTGTTGGATATTATATTCATCCTGCTGCTCCGCCATGGTATACTATATTATACGGTTTCGATCCGATAATCCATACACCGGGCAATACGGCCGGATTGGCACGCTTTGATGCTATGACAGGGCTTCATGTATTTAATGGAATTTATGGCCGTAATGCTAATGTCTTTGCTGCTCTTCCATCTCTTCATGCATCTTATATGCTTGTCACGTTATGGTATGCTGTTCGCAATCATTGTCGCCCTTTTATTATTGTGCTATTTAGTATTATTATGGTTGGTATATGGTTTACGGCTGTTTATACCGCACATCATTACATTATTGACGTATTGTTAGGCATTGCTTGTGCTTTAATCGGCATTTTTATTTTCGAAAAGTTATTAATGCGCATAGGCTGTTTTTCTCGATTTATTGAACGTTACTATCATTATATAGCTTAACCGACGTTATCACTAGTTATTGATTTTTTTATTATTTGTGAACCTTTCAAATATATTTGTTTATATTTGTAGGTTGATGAAAGAGTGTAAATTATTGCGTGTCTTTGTAATGATATTATTCTTGAGTCAGACTTCTGCTTTTGCTCAGAATAATGTATATAAGATTAATGATGTTCTTTATGATTATCTCGTATTGACACAAAATAATCTTAGAACTCCTGTTTTGGGCCTTTCTATGTTGGATACTTTGTTAGCAAAAGCTAAAAAGATGAATGATTTAAAAGCTCAATGTCTTTCGCTTAGTCTGCGAGTTAATTATTATCATTACCAAAAGAATTATTTCATGGCAAAGCAGGAATTCGAGCGCGTTGCTCCTTTTCTTCTTTATGCACCATTCAGAGAGTTTTATTTTATCGCATGGAGTTTGCTTATTGATGAATATCTTAATTTAAAAGAATACACTCTGGTAGCTTCCGAATTAAATAAATTCAAATCAGAAGCCAAAGCGATGAATTGTAGTTATGGTATTGCTGAAAGTTATAGGCTGCAAGGCGATGTTTATTATATGCAGGATATTTATCGTTTAGCGCTTTCGCTATATTGTAAAGCCGCCGACTACGCAAGGAATTCCCAATTATTCAATTTGTCTCTTTATTATCGTTGTGTCGGGAATTGTTGTTTTCATCTACATCGTTGGAAAGAATCGGAAGAGGCCTTGTTAAATAGTATCTCTTCTGCCGTGGATCTAAAACAAACGATGCCTGGACGTATGCTTTTGTTATCGCTATATTGTTGCGAAGATTTGCAAAATCCAGAAAAGATAGATCAGACTTATTTTACTTTAAGATGGCTGTGCTCTTTGTATCCGGTTACGGGAGATCAGATGAATCTGTACAATGAATGTATGTACTATTATTGCATCTATTATCGAAAAGATGAGATGGCAGCCAACTCCTTTCTCAATTCAAAAGCAGCTTTTATTAAGCCCGATTCATTGACATACTATTTTAAAAAAGCTCAATCTTTTGAATTAAAAGATGATGATAGACAAGCTGCATTATATTATGAGAAGTATAATGCTCTTATTTATCAGAGACATAATCGCGAAGATCATTTTTTGTCTTTATCATTTGTTCCTCAACTTGAATATCAAAAAGTAGCTCATGAAAAAGGGCTGTTGTTACAGAACAATGCTAATATTAAATTGAATGAATTAAAAAGTAATGAGCAATTAATGGCTTTAGATGCAGAACATGAATATTTGCATTTACTTGATAGGAAGAGAATGCACGCTATATTGCAAAATCAATTGATGATGCAGAGTCTGGCATTGCAGCAACAGAAAAGGAAAATAATCGATCAATCTCTATTGGCAGATCAACAAAGGGAGACGCAACAACTGCAACAGTCTCAGGCATTCTGGAAAATTTTATTTGCTTTCACAATATCGTTGATTACTTTATTGTTTATTATAGGTTATGTTGTTGATAAATATAGGATAAAGAAGCGGCTTTTGCTCGAAAAAGAAAAGGCCGAAAATGCTAAAAGAAGGAAAACTCTGTTTTTTCAGAATATGAGTCATGAGATTCGTAATCCGCTCAATGCTATTGTTGGCTTTAATGAGGTGCTTAATGGAGAAATGGCTGATGAATTACTTCCCCACCAAAGGGCCGAATTTGTTCGTATAATATCTACCAATTGCCGTTTATTGCAAACGGTATTTAATGATGTGATTGATATCTCCGAATTTGAAAATAATTCGTATAAGTTAGCTCTTACGGATGTAGATATCTATCAGTTATGTCGTATTTCTCTGGAAAGTATTCGTGGTAGGCAGGTTGATGGGGTAGAGCTTATATTTCATCCTTCTTCCGACAGACCATATCTGTTGCATACTGATGCACAGCGCTTGCAACAAATACTCACGAACTATTTGACGAATGCTTGTAAGTATACAGAGAAAGGTAGTATTACGCTGTCGTATGAGATTTTGACAGATTTAGTACGTTTCTCTGTGACAGACACAGGACGTGGCATAAAACCTGAAGATGCCGAAAAGGTCTTTGAGCGGTTTCAGATGCTTGATAAGTCCAAGCGTGGAACGGGACTAGGCTTGCATATCTGTCGTCTCATAGCCAAGCTGATGCATGCCAAAGTTTATGTTGACAAGAAATATACTGGGGGTGCACGATTTGTTTTAGATCATCCGCTTAAAGTCTTTTTATCCATACTTGCCATTGTTTGTTTTTCTATATTGCCAGTTAAAGCACAAAAGAATCCGCTGCACATTCAAGATCATCTTTATCAATATTATTTGAAGATGGAGAATAAACTTACCGATCCTGTCGGTAATCTTATGGCAGATACACTCTATGCAATGGCTCAAAAAGTCCATGATGTAAAGGCTCAAGGATATGCACTCGAAAACAAAGTAAGGTTTTGTCGTTATGCTGACAATGAAAAAATGCTGCTGTTGCACTTTAATCGATGCAAAAACTTTTGTTTGCGTATGCGACTTTACTATTCTCTCTTCTCTGCATGGAGTTATGTTGTTAACTATTATTTGATTCATAATCGTTTTGATGAGGCCTTGAGTCAATTGATCGCTTTTCAAAATCTGTCCATTCAATTAGGGGAATCCGATGGTATATCGGCTTATCTTTACAGCGCGGGTTGTTTTTATTATGTGCAGCAGCAATATACTACTGCCTTGTCTTATTTTCTACAGACTTTCTATTATGATGATAAAGATCCTCATAGTATTGATATTATGATAGGGCAGTGCTATTTTAATCTGAAACAATATGATGAAAGCATTCGCTACATGAAGAAGGCTCTTCTTAGATCACGTATCGATGTTAGCAATGTTATTCCTTATGTGTTTTTGGCAAAAAGTTATTGCATCAAGGGCGATGCGGCAAATGCAAGTAAGATGATTTCCATATTGCAAGGACTTAAGGAAAAGTGTCCGAAATGGATAAAAAATACACACTATTATAGTGCTCTTTATTTGTATTATACGTATATAGAAAGAAATAAATTAAAGGCTGGTGAAGAGCTGTTGAAGTCGGGAAAATATGGAAATCCTGTTCATCTTGCTCGTTATTGTATGCAGGTCGAAGCCTATTCGGATGCAAAAAAATTATATAAGAAAGCGGTCGTGTCTGCTAACGAATGGATGACTTCCAATCCTTGTCCTTTGTTAGGATCATATACTAGTAATTTGGAATATGGGCGAGTAATGAAGGAGCGCAACAAAATAGCGATGAACAATATACACTTGGCTATGAAAGATGCCTATAATGGGCGGCGGCTTATAGCTTTAGAACGTGAGAAAACGGCTTTGCTGCTGCGTCAAGCAGAGAAAGGAATGCAGCAGAATAAGGTCAAACTGTCCATGCAAAAATTACTTTTTGAACAGCAACAGCAGAATCTACTAAAGCATAAAAAACTAAATCAGCATATTGAACGTCAAAAGAAATTGAAGAATGTGCGCTTACACTGGCAGATGGTAACATTCTCTTTACTTTTATTTTCTTTGATGGCGGTGGGGGTATATCTTATTAGCCGATTGCGGCAACGTGAAAAACGTTTACGCGAAGATACATTGAATGCACAGTTTGAAGAACATATTAAAGATCGTTTTTTTCATAATATTAGTAATAAAATACGGCAACCGCTTGAAACGATCGTCAGTCTGAACGAACAATTGAATATGAACTCCTCTTATGAAATTACACCGCAACAACGGAAAATAATGATGCAGCAGCTTAATGAAAGCGGTAACTATTTAACCGAAGTAGTCAATACCGTACTTGATGTTTCTAAAATAGAAAGTGGAACATATAAGTTACAACTAGAAAATGTTAATGTATATACATTATGTAAGTTCGTGCTTAAAGAAGTGTCCGAGAACGTTTCAGAAGGCGTCGAACTGTTATTTGAATCTAGGGATATGTCTGGGGCCGAAGCAGTAGGGTGCATGTTGTACACTGATATGCAGCGTCTTTATTTTGTGCTTCGCACTTATTTGATAAATGCATGTCAACATACTCATAAAGGGAGTATAAAGTTTGCGTTTGAAGTATATTTGGATAAAGTTGTTTTTAGTGTGACTGATACGGGTGATGGATTGCCATTGAGCGTTGCGAGTACTATATTTGATCGTAAAAAATGGGACGTCACTAAGGATGATTTTGGTATAAGCTTGTATATTGTTAGGTTAATTTCCGATTTGTTAAATGGTAAAGTTTGGGTAGATACGACTTATACTCATGGAGCTCGTTTTGTTTTTGAACACCCTAAAGTATAGGTCGATAATATTTTAAAGGTGTCTCGCCTCAAAGAAATAACTTCTTCATGTCATAGCGACAAGATACGGATGCTATCTTGGTAAGTTACTGAAGTTAACGCGGCAACTTCTATTAGTTATTGCGGTGACATAAGGACTTTCGAGAGCCTGCGGCATGACCAAAATCGTCGTATATTCCTTTTT
>JAAYUD010000005.1 GCA_012517855.1 Bacteroidales bacterium | reverse complement strand
TTTACCTCAACCCATGACAGTAAAGGAAAACGGTCAGGAGCGCACGTTGCGTACGTTGGGCGATAAGTGGAGCTATTTGCAACGCTCCAAGTTCGGAGCAAATGCGCAACCTTTCTATGTGTTGGTAGACAATAACGGTATGCCATTGAATAAGTCTTATTCTTATGATGAGAATGTAGGTAAGTACAAAGAGTTCTTGCAGACCGGATTGGATAACTACAATAAACAAAAACAACAATAATGTTAACGAAATTACAGCGCGACGAGATTATCGCATTAGTAAAGAAAGAAGTAATTCCAGCCATCGGTTGTACCGAGCCGATGGCTGTGGCATTATGTGTCGCAAAGGCTACTGAAGTTTTGGGTTGTAGACCGGAAAAGATTTCAGCATCTCTTAGCGCTAATATTTTGAAAAATGCAATGGGAGTGGGGATTCCCGGAACAGGAATGATCGGTCTGCCTATTGCTATCGCTTTGGGGGCACTTATTGGTAAATCTGAATATCAACTTGAAGTTATTAAAGATGCTGACAAAGATTCTGTAGAGGAAGGGAAAAAATATATTGATGAAAAACGCATCAATATAGCACTTAAAGAAAATATTGCTGAAAAACTTTATATAGAAATAAAGTGTGAAGCCGATGGTAAAGGAGCAACTGCAATTATTGCCGGAGGGCATACCAATTTCGTTTACATAGAATCGGAAACGGAAGTGTTGCTTGACAAACGCCAATCTGGTAGTGCCGAGACAACAGATGATAGCCTTTCTCTCAACATGCGTACTGTCTATGATTTTGCCACTGAAGCGCCGTTACAAGAAATTACTTTTATCCTTGATACGAAAAAATATAATGAGCATGCTGCAAAAGAAGCATTGAAAGGGAATTATGGGCATGAATTGGGGAAAACGCTTGGTCGTCCTCTCAGTAAGGGAATTTTGGGAGAAAGTATATTCTCTCATATTTTGTCGGTTACTGCATCGGCTTGTGATGCAAGGATGGGGGGTGCTATGATACCAGTTATGAGTAATTCGGGTAGTGGTAATCAAGGTATTTGCGCTACTAATCCGGTAGTAGTTTATGCCGAAGAAAATAATAATACAGAAGAAGAATTGATTCGTAGTCTAATGCTTAGCCATCTCACTGCCATTTATATAAAACAAAGCCTCGGTAAACTATCGGCTCTTTGTGGGTGCGTTGTGGCTTCTATCGGATCAAGTTGTGGTATTACTTATCTGATGGGTGGAGATTATGATCGTATTTGTGCTTCGGTGAAGAATATGGTAGCCAATCTTACAGGTATGATTTGTGATGGTGCTAAGCCTAGTTGTGCTTTAAAAATATCTTCTGGAGTATCAACAGCAGTACTTTCTGCAATTCTTTCGATGGAGCATAAGTGTGTTACTTCTGCCGAAGGTATCATTGATAATGATGTAGATCGTTGTATTCACAATCTGACTTCAATAGGTGCTGATGCTATGACCGAAACGGATAATATGGTATTAAATATTATGACACATAAGAGCTGTTAAATGTCCTTGTAAAGGAGTGATTATGTCATTATGTTTTTGTATTTATTAGCTATAAAAGAAGTCTCACACGAATGCGACAAACGTCTCACAGCTGTGCGACAATTGTCTCACACGTGTGATACAAATGTCGCACACGTGTGAGACTTCCGAGCCTTAACTATAAATTTAATCTTAAATGACCAACTTATGGGAATAATCAATTACAGTCGTTACTTATCAAAAAGGGTGGAGCATACTCGTCTGTGTACAAACTGGACCCTCAGCTATCTGTAGGCTGTCGTTTAGAACGATTCTAAACGGATGCCCGCTGAAAATAACGGTTCCACAATATGCTCTTAAGCCGATTTTAGGGCTTCTTTTCGCTGGCGTTGTATATGGTGTGTCGTTAACCTGCTGTGAGGCAGTGCGGTATGGTGTCATACGGAGGTGGCAAAGGATCTTAATGATAAACCTTTTGTCAGTATATTAAACCAAATGGATTTGTTATCCATTCTTATTTATTTCGTTTCAGGCCGTTCCATTAGTATGGATGCTATTTGTAAATCAGGAAGATTGAAGCCACTTGCCGTTATCGTAATTGCCGCTTGGGAGATTATCTCAAAGAATTTTTATTCTTTGTTTTATTGATGCAAAGGTGGATTTTATGTATACCCTCCCCACTTTACTAGTGAGCCCTTTTATTATCATATCAATATAGTTAAATTTCTCATTTAATATGTTAATGAAAGAATGTGTTCTGATTTGAATTGGTTATATTTGTGAAACTTCTAATAAAACGTGCTGATGAGAGCCTCTGATAGTGTTATCATTATACCTACATATAACGAACGCGAAAATATCGAAAATATTATTCGTGCTATTTTTAGTCTTGAAAAAGTTTTTCATGTTTTGATTATAGATGATGGTTCTCCAGACGGAACAGCAGATATTGTAAAGCATTTGCAGGGTGAATTTCCGGAAGAATTGTACTTATTGCAACGCCCTAAGAAAATGGGCTTAGGTACTGCTTATATTTCCGGATTTAAATGGTCTCTTGATCGTCAGTATAATTATATATTTGAAATGGATGCCGACTTCAGTCATGATCCGAAAGACTTGCCAAGGCTATATCAGGCTTGTTCGGAGGAAGGTGGAGATGTAGCTATTGGTTCGCGTTATGTAACGGGTGTTAATGTCGTGAATTGGCCCATGGGGCGAGTTCTGATGTCATATTTTGCTTCTAAATATGTTCGTGTCATAACAGGAATGCCTATTCATGATACTACGGCTGGGTTCAAATGCTATCGTCGCAAAGTGTTGGAAACAATAGATTTGGATAGTATTCATTTTCGTGGTTACGCTTTTCAGATAGAAATGAAATTTACGGCTTATAAATGTGGATTTAGAATTGTTGAAGTGCCTGTTATTTTTGTGAATCGCGTGAAGGGGACTTCCAAAATGAATAGTAGTATATTTGGTGAAGCAGTCTTTGGCGTAATCAGATTAAAATTATTTAGTTTATTTCATCATTTTCCAAAGGTATAAAGTATTTGTTTTGCATGAAACGGACATATATACATAACGCATTATTAGTAAATGAAGGCAAAGTCTTTCAAGGTGGAGTTGTTATCTGCAATGATACCATTGAACAGGTTTTGCAAAGCCCTTCTCTTCCTAATTATTCCTGTGACATTGTGATTGATGCTGCTGGTGCTTATTTGATACCAGGTGTAATAGACGAGCATGTGCATTTTCGCGAACCGGGGATGACTGATAAAGGAGATATTTATTCTGAAAGTAAGGCTGCTGCTGCTGGTGGTGTGACTTCTATCATGGATATGCCCAATACGAATCCACAAACTACTACCTTTCAGGCTTTTGAAGATAAAATGAAGTTGATGGCTCAAAAATGCTTGGTGAATTATTCATGCTATTTTGGCGCTACTAATGATAATATAGAACTTCTGCAAGATTTGGATCCTCATCGTGTATGTGGTGTAAAGGTGTTTATGGGGGCAAGTACAGGCAACATGTTAGTTAATGATAAAAGAGCTCTTCATGATATATTCAGTATAAAGAATATATTGATTGCAACGCATTGCGAAGATCAGGCAGTTGTCAATGAGAATATAGAGAAATACAGTTCAAAGATGGTTGACGGAGATTTGCCTGTAGCATATCATAATAAAATCCGTTCGACAAGTGCATGTTTCCGTTCTGCGTCTACTGCCTATAGATTGGCCCAACGTTTAGGTACCCAACTTCATATATTGCATGTCTCTACAATGCAGGAATTACGACTTTTTTCTAATAAAAAGGATAAGCATATAACAGGAGAAGTCTGTGTTGGCTATTTGAATTTTACATCTTCGGATTATAAAAAGATGGGAGCCTTAATAAAGGTGAATCCTGCTATTAAAACGCCTAATAATCGCGATGAGCTATATCGTGCCATTAATGAAGGGCGTATTGAGACTATAGCTACAGATCATGCCCCACATTTATTATCAGATAAACAGGGTGGGGCATTGAAAGCTAAATCGGGTATGCCTTCTATTCAATTTGCATTGATTAGCATGCTTGAACTTGTGTCGAAACAGGTCTTTACGATTACAACAGTTGTTGATAAAATGTGCCATGCTCCTGCCAGACTTTTTAGAATTCATCAACGCGGTTTTATCCGTGAAGGATATAAGGCGGATCTCGTTCTTGTAAGAGATAATATAACACCTTATACCATTAGCAATTGCGACGTTATAAGTAAGTGTGGGTGGACTCCATTTGCGGGATTTGACTCTCATTGGAAAATAGATTATACCATTGTAAATGGTAATATAATCTATAACGGATCTCGTGTAATTGATTCTTGTAGGGGAGAAGAACTATCATTCAGATGAACAAACGATTTTTTGAGCGAACATATCAGTTACATGAAGTAACCGATTATATCAATTGGATTTATTTTTTCCATGCGTGGGGATTTTCTCCCCGTTTTGCTAGTATTTCTAAGGTGCATGGCTGCGATGTGTGCAAAGCTTCGTGGCTCAATACTTTTCCCGAAAAAGAAGTCAATAAAGCTACCGAAGCCATGCAGCTTTATAAAGAAGGTGGGCGTATGTTGCAACAATTGGAACAAGACTATTGTACTCATTCTCTAGTGAGGCTTTGTGAAGCCAATTCGGATGGTGATGACTTATTGCTTGATGATGTGCGCTTGCCACTCCTTCGGCAGCAAATGCAAAAAGAAGGTGAATCTTTTTTATGCTTGAGTGATTTTGTTCGTCCTTTGTCATCTGGGGTGAAAGATACAGTAGGAACTTTTTGTTCAACAGTGGACGATGAGATGGAACATTTGTATGAAAAAGATGACTATAAGCGGATGCTGGTGCAGACTCTGTGTGACAGGTTGGCCGAAGCTACGACCGAAAAGGTGCATGAAGAAGTTAGGCGCACTTTGTGGGGGTATGCTTCTGATGAACAATTGTCTATTGATGATTTGTTGGTAGAAAAATTTCAAGGTATTCGTCCCGCCGTGGGTTATCCTTCTTTACCTGATATATCCGTTAATTTTCTGCTTGACAAATTACTCAATTACAATTCTATAGGTATTTCGCTCACAGAAAATGGAATGATGAAACCCCATGCTTCCGTTAGTGGTTTGATGTTTGCTCATCCTCAGTCACACTATTTTTCAATCGGTAAAATCGGTCTTGACCAATTGCAGAACTATGCTCAGAGGCGTGGAATGAATATATCGGACGTTCAAAAATTTCTAGCGGCAAACTTATAGTATTTTGATTATTTCTGTTATATTTGCAATCGGAATTGCTAATCAGAAAAATGAGGGTACTTTATAATATATACTTAATTTGTTTTGCGCTTCCTGTCTTTTTGGTTTTAACCGTATTGACGGCTGTAGTTACTATTATTGGATCTTTTCTCGGAGGTGCCCATATATGGGGATATTATCCTGGGAAAGTTTGGTCAATTTTGACTTGTTTCGTTTTGCTCTTGCCTGTAAAGGTGAATGGACGTGAGAAACTTCATAAGCATACTTCTTATATCTTTGTTCCTAATCATCAAGGCGCTTTTGATATCTTTTTGATTTATGGCTTTTTGGGACGTAACTTTAAGTGGATGATGAAAAAGAGCCTTCGTAAAATACCTTTTGTTGGAAAAGCTTGTGAAAGTGCGGGACATATTTTTGTCGATCGTTCAGGTCCGCGCAAGGTTCTTGAGACGATTCGAAAAGCTAAATTATCTTTGGTGGATGG
>JAAYUD010000080.1 GCA_012517855.1 Bacteroidales bacterium | reverse complement strand
TGAAGTCACGGTTCACACGTGTAGCGGAGCAGTGAATCACTATCAGTTCTATCTCTCGTAGGATGGTTGGTTTGCCGCTTACTACGGCTTCCCCAACTTGCTTTGTATTTGTCATCATTATTATTTCTATTATTTCTTTTTTTTTAGAGTCTTCATTTTCTGTGCGAACAGAAAACGAAGCAAAAGAGTCGCCGGCACATCTTTACCAGTCTCATTCCGCACCGGTCTGAAGCCGCAAATTCCTCAACGCACTCCCTATGGTCGCTTGAACGAAATGAATTTATCGACTTCATCCTCGGCACTCCATCGAGACGTAAAGCTGAAGCCGGGTAGAGAGGATTGGACAATATAATACTCTAAATTGAACAATACTCCGTAGTAATATTATGTCCAATCCGAGTCCAATATAAGTCCAATCCCGGAGGCTTCCGGCTTCATCACAATAGCTAAACAAATGATTAGGGAGAGAGCTTAAAAATTTGTACCCGTTCAACCGACGTGAGGAGGGCGTTTACAAATTTCAAGCTCTAAACCAATTATTTGTTAGCTATATTGTGGTGTGCCGGCAGTTTTCTTTGCTTCGTTTCTTTGTCTGCACAAAGAAATGAAGATTTAATCTGTACAGAAGAATGAAAAGATTAAAATTAAACTTTAGAAAACGCTTCTTCAAGTTTCTTACGCAAAGAAAGTATCTCCTCATGCATTTCACGCATTTTGGTGGAGAGTTCGCAGTAATCATCGAGCACCTTACGGAGTTCCCCTACGAGGAAATCCAACTGTCCCGCCACCATATCGGAGAACTCCCGTATCTCCTTCACATCCTTCTTCTTAAGGAAAGGAACCACTGCCAACAGGCAGTCCACTATTTTCAGAAATATTGATTTCATAACACTATCGTTTTAATTGATTATTTGTTTACTTAATTCAGGTAATATTAGACTCGAATTGGACCTATATTGGACAATATCTACGCTTTCATTTTGATAACTATAGCATTTATTATCACCATAAAATTACGTTCAATTGCATCCAAAATGATCTACTAATGTCCAATCCAAGTCCAATATAGACTTAATCCCGGAGGCCTCCGGCTTCACGAACTTTCACTCAACAAATCGGGCGAGGATGGGGTTAGGAAATTCATACCGTTCAAACGACCATAGGGAGAGCGTTTATGAATTTTCAATCCCAGACCGCTTGATTTGGAGTGAAATTCGTGTGCCGGCAGCTTTCTTTGCTTCTGTTTCTTTGTCTGCACAAAGAAATGAAGATTTAATCCATAGATTCGTCGCCGCCTCCGGTATTACCACCGGTATTTCCTCCAGTGTTACCGCCAGTATTACCACCCGACTCTTTAAGCTGCGCTTTGAGCAGCGCCTTCTGTTCGGTGACCGTTGCTTTCTTCTCGAACACGATATTTTTGCGTTCGGGTTTCATCTCCTTGCACGGATGAAACACCACTCGCAGACCATGAATAAGGTCGGTATTGAAGTCCTTGGCATTCTCCACCCCTTTGCTCGAGAACGACAGGCGGAACTGTCCGAACTTGTCCAGATAGATACTTTGACCTGCTTTCAGTCCCTCGCGAATGTAGCGGAGCAGCGTTTCGATAATCAGCGAAACCTCTCCCGGCGTACAGGTGGTACTGAAAGAGATATCCTCTTTCAATTTCTCATAACTCATGTTGCCGCTTTTCTGCACTACGGCATAAAACTTTTTGGGTGCGTTCTTTTTTAATGGGTTTGGACGCTTAACCAACGAATAACATACATTAGGCATAATACATCATTGTTTTTAAAGTGAATAAAAAGTGCATGCATTGTACAATCCTTCGAAGTGTATTACAAAGATAATCAATGCCTAAGGCGCGATATGCAGATATGATACTTTACAATAACTTTGGTCTTGCCGAAATGAGATTTTAACATTTATTATGTGCTATTTGCTGTCATATATGACAGCAATTGCAATGTATTAAGTATTTTGTTAGCTAATTTTAGCTGATTTGAGCTTGTTTTAATAGCATGTATGTTGTGTTATTTTATATCTTTGTGGAATACCTAAAACACAATATATGGATAAAGAATTTAAAATACGTGCGATGGGCAAAACGGAATTGGCCATGTGTTACAACAGTCATTTATCGGCTAGCGGAGCGTTGCAAACCTTACGGCGCTGGATCAATTTCAATCCCACTCTTGTTCAAGAGTTAGAGGAGGTAGGATACAACAAATATTCTCATATCTACCGCCCCATCGACGTACACATTATCGTGAAACACCTG
>JAAYUD010000079.1 GCA_012517855.1 Bacteroidales bacterium | reverse complement strand
GCTTCGCGATGAGCCAAAAGAATTTCCAATGGTACGTATTTGTCGTATTCCAAATCGAGTACTTGGGTAGAGTCGCGCTGCTGCTCGATGTATTCGGCCTGCTCGGCGGTCAACACATAGCAGCAAAAATTGCTTCCATTGTGATGGCTTTCGAAAGGTATTTTCCTCCTTTTGAGTGCCTTGGTCAGTAACGATATGGCGCTCTTGTCGGTAGCGATATTAGGGCTCAGGCGTTTGAAAGCTTGGAGTATCTCGGCTACTCTGTATTTTGTTTTATCGGCATAATCGTCGGGGTATATGCGGATGTACTTGAGCACCATTTCGTACTCGTCGCTGTTGCTTTCGAAAGAGCGGGCGTATGCTGCAAGTTCGTCTTGCTCATCGGGAGTGAAGTAGTACTTGAAGTCGGCAGCGATGAGATGTTTGATTTGAGCGAATATTTGCCTGTAGTTGGGAGTGAAAGGCACGAATTTGGATACCTCGAACACGTGGTAACGGCGGTTGCCTTCGGGACCGTCCATGAACTTGGTGCTGTTGCAGGCTCCGATAAACGAGGCGCGGTGGCAGTGGTTGTGGCTATAGTGTCCGTATGGCTGCCTGAAATCTATTTTTGGTATGGTAATATCGCCCTGTAGGCTATCTTTGTCGTTTTTGTCGAGTTTCTGCATCTCGTCGACGAAGATGACCAGCTTGTGGCCTATGTAGTTGCCGAACTCCTCTTTGGTGAGCTGTAGGCGTTTGGGGATAAACAAATGATTGCTCATTTGGCGGGGCAATATGTTGCTGATGGCCCGTGTCTTGCCTTCGCCTTGCGAACCGGTGAAGAGCACTATCATGATGTGGTTCACGATGTGGTCGTGCAGATAGCTTTGCACCATACCGACATACCACATGGTCAGGATTTTGCGAAAGCGGACGGGGTCGTTCACCACGATGGAGTCTGCCAAGTCGGCTATGTGGTCGTGCCCGTCCCATTCGGGGCATTCGTCCATGTAGTTGAGTACGGGGTCGAACGGTTTGGCAAAACTACTTTCGAATATGGTACGCACTTCCTTTACTTCCATACTCAGCCCCATCTCGGTAGCTGCCACGTGCAGATCGGTGATGATGCGGTCTTTCAATTCTTGGAATATCCGCTCGCCCGCGTCGTATTGTTTATGCTCGATGTATTCGATGCGTTCGGATAGCAGATTGAAACGCAACCTGTAGAGGCGCGCTATTTCTATCTTCATATAGATTTGATTGCGTAAATCCGAATTGATGCGTTTTTTATTGAACTGTGCACGCTCTGTGGTATAGACGTCGCGCACCAGCTTGCGTATTTCGTCGGGGTCTTTGAGCACGGCGTCTTTCTCAAGGTTTTGGAGTTGGGGTTCGGATTGAAGTATCAGCTGCTCGGTCTCGTGCTGGGGTATGCCGTATTCGTTGAACCGGTAGATGGCCAAGAGTAGAAATTTGTGCCGGTTGCCGACTACGTAGTACTGCTTGTGCCGATAGAGATTGCGATATACGATTTCCAACAGCAATTTGCGGCGTTCGTAAGAGATACTTTCGTCGCCGGTAAATGGTATCAATGACTTCTTGGTCTTCTTTTTGCCGGTAGCCACAGGCTTCCGCTCCTCCGCATCTGGAGAAGCGATGGGCGATGGCGGTGCCACCCGGGCAGCTGTCGCTGTGGCAGCAGGTACGACGAAGGGCGTGGCGTCGGGGTTGAAGTAGGCATCGGCATCGCACGAAAGGAAATTGAGCCGTGGCATGTCTTTGCCGCTGGTATCGATGGCGCAACCGTAGGTGTGCTGAAAATAGGCGGCTATGGTGGTATAGGCTACCGAGTAGAAGGCTTTGCAACTCTCCCACCCCGTGGGCATAAGGTCGTCTTCGGGCCGATAGGCTACGATGACTTTGAGTCCGTGGCCGCGCACGCTCACGTTGCATAGCAGCACGTGGAGATCGGCCTGCATGTTGCGCTTGAGGGCTTCGAGATCATCGATCGACAGACCGTCGAAGTCGAGCACCGTAAGGCCCGTGAGTGCGCGGAAGTATTCTTTCTTGCGTCCGCCTTTGAAAGAGGCCGCTACAGTGACGGCGGGCAGTGCCTTTTTGAGCTGTTCGGCTTCTTTGTCGCGCTGGTCGCGCTGGAGCCGTCGTATTTGTTCGATGCGGCTGGCCAGAAAGTCGCCTGTGATAAGACTAAGGTATTTTTCAAGGCTGATGTCGCCTTGTTCTTGCGTGAGCGTACGGAAGTACGTCATGTGGTATTGATTCATATTGTTTCAGTAAAAAATAAATAATAAGGTTGTTTTTAATCAGGGTGTTCCAAGGTATTTTACAATGGTCTGCACTTGCAGGGGCGAATAGTTGTGGGCGCGCTTGGCGGTGTGCAACGCTTCGAGTTCCCTGCACAGAGGCACGCAGAGTTGTATCCAACGGCGCAGTTGCCGGCGGGCGGCTTGTGCCGAAACAGTAGGATTGTAGAGACAAGCCAGTTCGGCTTTCGAATAACTTCTAATCATAAAATCGTCGATTATCATATTTGTTTAAAGTATTGATTATTAATGTATGAAGATAGTAATTTTAGGGCATTTGTGCAAGAGAATTATGTGAATAATTTGCAACAAAATGAATATTTTTCATCGCTCGCACATCTGCTGTTAAAGGGCATGGCATGCCCTTAGGCAAAACATATTTTGTCTTCGCAGGTGCAGGTCAAATCCTCACAAGGATATCGGCTGCGGCACAATGTGCAATGTAGGTATTAGCTATCGTCGTCTATCAAAAAAAGATCTGCTTGAGTGGTGGGCACGAAAGCGGAGCTGCGAACTTGGTCGCTATGTGCCGGTAGGTATGCGATAAGTATTTTCATGGGTTAGATTTTCCATTTATAAATTGACTGTTACAAATATAAAAAGAGACCGGTAAACTACCAACTTCTTTGACAAAAAGAAGCATAAAGTTCTTTCTTAAAAGTTAAAAAGAATACGATGAACAGGGGCTTACGTATTGGCGTATATGTGACAATATGTAATCAATAATCGTGATTTGTCTCCGTTTGTTCAGGCGACTGCAAATAGAGTTTACACCAGATGCGATAATCAGGCGACTATAAAGTCTATATTGAAAGAAACGATTGACGGTGTGTACCGTAATAAGCAGCGGGAAAGGCACACTGTTCTATTGTGCCCGAATATTAAAAGATTGAACAACGGAAAAAATTAACTTATAAGTTATCTTTATTCCAATAAATAATATTAACTTTGCGTCTCTAATACAAATGAAATGTGAAGATACGATTAAAAGAAATAGCTGATTTTAAAGGAAATAAAGTTCATTACTATTCAGTTTATGTTGACGATGAGAAATACACTTTATTTGAAAAATTTCTATTGGATAATATTGAATCAAATAGAAAACAGGTAAATAGCATTCTAATCAGATTGACAGAGATGAAAAAACACTATGGTGCACGTGAGCATTTTTTTAAAATGAGTGAAGGCAAAGTCGGTGATGGTATATGTGCGCTATACGAAAAGGATCTGCGTTTATATTGTATACGTTTTAATAATAGTATTGTACTACTTGGTAATGGGGGAATAAAAAGGACAAGAACTTATCAAGAAGATGACAAGTTGCATGCTATTGTGAAATGTCTGCAAAAAGTATCAACGATTTTGGACAAACACATTAAAGAAGAAAAAGATTTAATAATTACAGAAGACAATGAACTAATTTCGGATAATATAAATTTATACGATGATGAAAGCAAATAGAGAAAAGGATATTCTAAAAACACTGTTGTCGGAAATAGATGAGAGTGAATGCAAAAGAATGCACTATCGTATGGGGGTGGCTGTAAAAATAGCAGAAGCCTTAAAGAGGAAGGGTATGAATCAAAAAGATTTGGCAAACAAACTTGGAAAAAAGCCTGCCGAAATATCAAAATGGCTTACAGGGAACCACAACTTTACTATTGACACATTGGTTGATATACAATCTGCATTAGATATTAAGCTTATTGATGTGAAAGAGAGTAAATTCGAGGCCATTCAGACTTTACCTGAAAAAATAGTTCATACTCGGGAAAGAAGATATTTTTAATATAAACCGACTTAATGAAAATCGGCATATCAAATGAGATATGTCGGTTTTTTTTATGTGAAATTATTATTTTGCTCTTCTATTTTTTAAGCTCCGCATCCTCTACTCCTACCGAATGTTTATTGTATGGTACAAATACAGATGTAAATGATTACTAGAATAAACATTTATGCTTATATATGCCTATTTAGCCTTAAAAAGATAAGAACTCTCACAACTTTTGCCTGCGCTTGTATTGTAGCCGTTAACATTCTTTAGTCCGTATCTTTCGTAAAGATACGGAAATAGGATATATAAATTTCCCAGAGAATTAATTCACAAGAACTTCTCAGAAGATCGTCATAAGTTGCTTTCGTGCTACACACACGCAACAATATGTAATCAATAATTGCTATTCGTCCGCTTTTGTCCGCACTTGTTCGAAATAGGGTTTACACCAATGGCGGTAATCGTACCTTTGTTGTGTTCAATCGCGATAGAACACTATAAATTAACAATTAAAAATTAAATCTATTATGGCAAATGTATTTTATGCACTGGTGAAGCGTCGCAATCCATTGAAAAAAGACGCACCTCAATTGTATTATGCGGCGGCACAGAAAAGTGGCGACCTCACGTTCGACGAACTCAAAGCGAGTATCGCTCACGCTACCATGGCTACGGCGGCGGATGTGTCGCACATCGTGGAGAGTCTGCTCAAAGTGATGTCCGACGGACTGAAATCGGGCAAGTCGGTGTTCCTCGACAAGTTCGGCAAGTTCCGTTTGTCGTTCTCGAGCAAGGGGGCGAAGACGATGAAGGAGTTCGGCACGGAGATGATACGAGGCATTCATATCGTGTTCCGCCCCGCCAAAGAGTTGCAGATTCGCAAGGACGAATTGGCGTTCGAACAGAAAGATACTGTGGCGGATCAAAAAGCGGCACTCAAGGCGAAAATCAAAGGATCGGGTTCCAACACTGGCGGCAATACCGGTGGTAACACTGGGGGAAATACCGGAGGCGGCGACGAATCTATGGATTAGGTTTTCATTCTTCTTTATGGAAAGAAGAACGAAACAAGAAGAACCACCGGCGCACGAATTTCACTCCAAATCAAGCGGTCTGGGCTTGAAAATTCATAAACGCAGTCGTTCCTCCTTTGAACGGTATGAATTTCCTAACCCCATTCTCGCCCGATTTGTTGAGCGAAAGTTCGTGAAGCCGGAAAGCCTTCGGGATTGGATTCGGATTGGACATTTATTGAATGTTACTTCTAGTAATTTGATATGATTGGATATACCAATGATAATGAGTTTGAATACTTTATTTTATCAAAAGTATTAATTCATTGGGACCTATTTTATCTATTATTGTCCAATACAAGTCCAATCCGCTAGCCCGGCTTCAGCTTTACGTCTCCATGAAGTGCCGAGGATGAAGTCGATAAATTCATCTCGCTCAAGCGACCATAGGGAGTGCGTTGAGGGATTTGCGGCTTCAGACCGGTATGGAATGAGACAAGTAAAGATGCGCCGGTGGTTCTTTTGCTTCGTTTTCTGACCACACAGAAAATGAAGACTCTAAAAAAAACAAATAATCAATTAAAACGATAATATAATGAAATCAATATTTCTAAAAATAGTGGACTGCCTTCTGGCAGTGGTTCCTTTCCTCAAGAAGAAGGATGTGAAGGAGATTCGGGAATTCTCCGATATGGTGGCGGGACAGTTGGATTTCCTCGTGGGGGAACTCCGTAAAGTGCTTGACGACTACTGCGAACTGTCAACCAAAATGCGTGAAATGCATCAGGAGATACTTTCTTTGCGTAAGAAACTAGAAGAAGCGTTTTCTAAAGTTTAATTCTCTCATTTCTTTTTTTTATAGCTTAATTTTCATTCTTCTGTGCAGACAGAAGAACGAAACAAGAAGAACTGCCGGCGCACGAATTTCACTCCAAATCAAGCGGTCTGGGATTGAAAATTCATAAACGCTCTCCCTTTGGTCGTTTGAACGGTATGAATTTCCTAACCCCATCCTCGCCCGATTTGTTGAGCGAAAGTTCGTGAAGCCGGAAACCTCCGGGATTAAGTCTATATTGGACTGGGATTGGACATTAGTAGATCATGTTGGATGCAATTGAACGTATATTTCAAGGTTGGCACTATCATACTATAACTATCAAAATGAAAGCGTTGGTATTGTCCAATACAAGTCCATGTCCGGAGGCTCTCCGGCTTCAGCTTTACGTCTCGATGGAATGCCGAGGATGAAGTCGATAAATCCATTTCGTTCAAGCGACCATAGGGAGTGCGTTAATGGATTTGCGGCTTCAGACCGACATGGAATGAGACTGGTAAAGATGCGCCGGCGACTCTTTTGCTTCGTTTTCTGTTCGTACAGAAAATGAAGGTTAAACAGATAAAGAGAAAAAGGAATAATAGAAATAGTAATAATGATAAATACAAGACAAACTGGGGAAGCCGTAGTAGACGGCAAACCAACCATCCTACGAGATATAGAACTGATAGTGATTCATTGCTCCGCTACACGTGTGAACCGTGACTTCACGGCACGCGATGTAGACACGGCGCACCGCTACCTCGGTTATTCCAGATGGGGATACCACTACTACATACGACAGAGCGGAAGGATAGAACGCATGCGCCCCGAGCAAGACATTGGTGCTCACTGCTACGGACACAACAGGGAATCGATCGGCGTATGCTACGAAGGCGGCGTGGACGAGAACGGCAAAGCCGCCGACACACGCACGGTGCAGCAAACCATAGCCATGCACGAGCTGGTGCGCCAGCTATGGACACGCTATCCGCAGGCACGAGTGGTAGGACATCGCGACCTGTCGCCCGATCTGAACGGCAACGGCGTGATAGAGAAGCATGAACGCATCAAAGAGTGTCCCTGCTTCGACGCCATACCGGAGTTTGAAAGGCTGCGCAAATAGCGCAGCCCCCTACTCTACTCTATTGGTTACGATGAAATCACCATTTGTAGGTATCTGCGACATTCTAATATGCCTATTTCTGGTGATTGTAGGAATTCGGGCTTGTTTCTATCTTTGCACCACATTTAATTTAAAGAAAGATAAATGAAGAAAAAATTGAACTTGGCGAAACGACTTTTTCCTCTATTGTTTCTGTTGGTATGCGTGACTTATGGATACGCACAAAATGGGAAACTTGCAGGTAAGGTCCTTTCATTGGCAGATGAGACAATAGTTGAAGCTGCCGCAGTGAGTGTTAAAGGAACTACTTTGGGTACTTATACCGACGAAAATGGGATGTTCTCTATTTCGATAAAGCCGGGGAATTATATACTAAGATTCTCGTATTTTGGAAGTAAGGCTCTGGAACGTGAGGTGAAAGTCTTGTCCGGTAGAACTACGGATGTAGGCAGTGTGAAAATTGATGTGTCTGCACGCATGCTCGATGAGGTTGTGGTAAACGGAATGATACGGAAGTTTGCCGAGAAAAAATCAAGTTATGTGGCACGTATGCCTCTTAAAAACTTGGAGAATCCGCAGGTCTACACCGTTATTCCAAAGGAGTTGCTGAGCGAACAGCTTGCTGTAGACTTCCGAAATGTATTGACTTCTTCTCCCGGTGTGTCGGCTGCTACTCTTGGCGTAGGATCGGGTGGTACGGGTCTAGGTATGCGCTTACGAGGTTTTGCGGGAGCAAATGGTGCAGGTTCTATCCGTAACGGTATGGCTACGAATTTTGTTTCGCTCTCCGATCCTGCCAATCTGGAAAGTGTGGAAGTGATTAAGGGACCTTCGGCAACATTGTTTGGTTCTACTCTTATATCTTACGGTGGTTTGATAAATCGTGTTACTAAAAGGGCTTTTGACGGTGTTGGCGGAGAAGTGAGTCTGACCGGTGGTGCTTGGGGACTTGGACGTATCTCGGCCGACTATAATACCCCGCTTGATGCGAATGGTAAAGCGCTATTCAGAATAAATACAGCTCTTCACAAGGAAAATAGCTTTCAGGATTATGGTATCAACAAGACTTTTATGGTTAGCCCTACCTTGACTTTGAAACCTAACAATAGACTTACGTTGACTATTGAAGCCGAATATTTCAAGTCCAATCGTACTACTTCTTATATAAATCTGCCCGGCAGCTTGAAGTCTATGGGGATCAATAGCGTGGGAGATTTGAATTTTGATTGGAATAAATCTTTTGCATCGAACGATGTGACTAGTAAGGCAGAGGTTTTAAATCTTTTTGGAGAGGCGGTTTATAAAATATCCGACAAATGGACTTCGCATACCTTGTTCTCGCATTCGCGTTCGGACAATGATGCCAATTATTTGTTTCTTGACGTGGCTTCTAAAGACAGCTTGAGTAGAAGATTTATGCATATACCTAGTATCTTCACGACTCAGCAGGTTCAGCAGAACTTTAATGGCGATTTCATGATCGGCTCCTTGCGCAATAGAGTACTTATAGGACTTGACTATACCAAACTGACGACTGTCGATACACGTCTTACCATCAACAGTTATGATAAGAAGATAAATAGTGCGACTGGAAATATAGCTATTCAAGGCACTACGTTTCATGTCTATATTGATAAATACAATAGTTTGATGGCCAATCCGAACAAAGCTGTGGCAACCCGTCGTTTCACGCGTACGTATAGCGCCTATGCCTCTGATGTCATCAACATCACAAACCGTTTGGACGTGATGGCTTCTCTTCGTTTTGATCGTTTCGATGATGTACAAAACAACTATATGCAGTCTGCATGGTCTCCGAAGTTAGGTGTTGTTTATCAAGTGATAAAGAATCAGGTGTCGTTGTTCGGCAATTATATGAATGGCTTTACCAATAAAGGACCGGCCACGGCCAACCCCGATGGTGTTGTTAAATCGTTTAAACCGGAGCATGCTTTTCAATACGAAGGTGGTGTGAAGCTCGAACTTCTGGGTGGAAAGCTAAACAGTACAATTAGCCTGTATCATATAAAAGTTGATGATCGCGTTCGGTCTGTAACGGCTCCGACGGGTTCGGCAGTGGCTTCGTATTCAGTGCAGGATGGCTCTCAGAAGAGTAAAGGATTTGAAATTGATGTGATAGCCAATCCTTTTAAGGGAATGCACGTCATATTGGGATATGGCTATAACAATAATAAATTTTATAAAGGCAGTGCCGACGGACTGAGAGATGTGGCTACTCCTAGACATTTGGCTAACTTCTGGATTGGACATAAATTGACTTCTGGCTCTCTGAAAGGCTTTGGTATTGGGCTAGGAGGAAACTTTGCCAGCAGTAGCTTCCTCGATTCGTCCAACAATTTTAAGGTGGCAGGATATGGGAAACTTGATGCTACGGTATTCTACGAATACGACAAATTCAGGATAGGTGCCAAAGTAAACAATCTGACTGACAAGCATTATATTTTGGGAGACTACTATGCGGAACTGCAATCTCCAAGGCAATTTCTTGCCAACGTGACCTATCGCTTCTAAATTGAATAACAATCATATGAATAAAGTGATGATGGCTTCCAACTTGAAGAAAAAAAGCAGATCAAGGTCATTGATGAAATGGCTTCATCTTTGGCCGGGTATGATCTCTGCTTTGATCCTTATTTTCGTTTGTATCACAGGAACGATATTCGTTTATAGCGATGAAATAATAGATTATTCTGCCGGAGATGCCCGATATGTGAAGGAAATATTACCCACCCGTATGCCCGCCGAGAAACTGATGGAGATTTTGAAAACAACTTATCCCAATCGTAAATCTCCCGCATATATGGTTGCCTATCGGGATGCTCGTCGTAGTGTGCGATTCAACACCTATAGCGAAGAGACCGGTCTGCGTATGGTGTATATGAATCCGTATACCGGAGAAATTCTGAAAGATGACGCAACGGTTTATTTCTTCTATACGGTAGCCCATCTGCATCATTCGCTCTTGTTGGGTAAACCGGGACAATGGATTATAGATATTGCTACGCTGATATTCCTGATAGAACTGGTAACAGGTATTTATCTGTGGTGGCCCAAACGGTGGAACAAGTCGGCACGCAAAGGAGCATTTACAGTGAAATGGAATGCGCCTTTCAAGCGTGTGAACTATGACTTTCATAAAGTCTTCGGAGTATATGCTTTCTTGTTTATATCTATTTTGCTGGTTACCGGTGTGCTTATTGCTTTCGAACCTTTGGGTAACGCTACGATGCGTTTGTTCGGTGGAATTGATCCCCATCACTGGAAGTCGGAAAGAGTCTTTTCGGATGCGGATAAGGCCAATTCTGTATTTCACATTAATAATGCTGTAGACGCTGCATTCCGTATGTATCCCGACAAGCAAGAAGCACAAGTTGCTACATACAGGCTGGATGGCCCTTACTATAATGTAAGGGTATCCAATCGTATCGGACTGAAAAGTGCGGAGAGCCCCAAGGATATGTTTTTTGATCGTGTGACAGGCAAAATAGCTACTGATGTGCCATCGTCTGTGATCAAAGGCAATAAAGTGGACAATGCAATATGGGTGCTTCATACCGGCAACTGGATGGGACCTGTGGGTAAGTTGTTCACATTTCTGGCCGGATTAATCGGTGCGACTTTGCCTGTCTCAGGTTTCTTTATCTGGTGGAATAAGCGTCGTAGATGACGCGAAGCTTTAATAAAAAAAGAGAGTGCTCAACACTCTCTTTTTTTATATGTACCGGTTTTATTCAACCTTAGGTTGCATATGCGTTAATACATGTCCTCGGTTTTACCTTCTTCGCCTCCTATCTTGTGACTGTTGAGCTTGCGCCACACGTAGAAGATATAGACGAGCACGAATGGTACCAGAAACGATACCCACATCATAACGTTGAGTGTGAAGAAGCTCGAACAACTGTTTTGAATGGTAAGCGAACTTTGCAGGTTGGTGCACGACGGATAATAGGATGTGCCATGGTAGCCTACCAGCAAGAAAAGTGCCCATACGGTGAGGACAGTTCCCGTGCCGGCAAACCATATACCTTTGTCGAAAGTGGTGCTGAAGTATGAGCGAAGGATGCCGAAGAGTACACCTACTACCCCGAGCAAGAAGAGAATAAGGACGATAGGCATGGCAAGTAGATTGGTAAAGTATTTGTAAGGCTCCATGTAGACCGTTCCGTCGGTATGGACAGCGTAGCCGTCGGCAAAGAGGGTGCGGATGACGAACGTGAGGAAGAATACCAAAAAGAGTACGGTGTTCCATAGCAACGCTTTGCGGGAGCGGGTTACCACTTCTTCGTCGTCTATGTTGTTGATGAAATAGAGCGCTCCCAAGATGCGCACCAGAAAGAATACCGCTATGCCGAGGATGACATTCCATGGATTGAGCAGAGCGTCGAGCCCGTGCCCGCTGTTTCCCCATTGGCTGATGACGGGCATCATGGTGTCCGAGATGTTGTTCTTGTTGATGTAGAAGTCGCTACCCGTGAAAAATGTTGCAACGGCTCCGCCCAACAAGATGGGAGCGATAGTGCCGTTGATGACCAGAAAGCTCTCGTATGTGCGTTTGCCCAGCAGATTGCCCAGCTTGTCGTGAAACTCGTAGCTGACGGCTTGCAACACGAACGTGAAGAGGATGATCATCCATAGCCAATAGGCCCCGCCGAAGCTGGTGCTGTAGAACAGGGGGAAAGATGCGAAGAAGGCACCTCCGAAAGTGACCAGCGTGGTAAAGGTGTACTCCCATTTGCGCCCGGTGGAGTTGATCATCAGTTTGCGGCTTTGATCTGTTTTGCCAATGCAGAACAACATGGAGTTGCCTCCTTGTACAAAGAGCAGAAATACCAGCAGGGCGCCTAATAACGACACCACTGCCCACCAATAATATTGTAGAAAGGTATACATAGTCTATTTGTTTATTTTAGTGAGTCTTTATACTTCCGGTTCTATTTGCGGTCCTTTCTTGATTGCTTTTACCATGATACCGATAGCTGCAATGAGCAGTACGGTGAAGATAGTGACAAAAATGAAGAACGATGTTTGTACAGCGCCTACATCAACTTTGGAGATGGCTGCATTGCAAGGCAGCATGTCCTGAATGCACCACGGCTGACGGCCTACTTCGGCTACCATCCATCCTGTCATACCGGCGATATAAGCCAACGGTATAGACCCTAGAGCGACGAACTGCAACCAACGCTTACGGGTGAAGTCGTATTGGAATGCCACAACGGTGGTAATGATGAAGAACAAGATGAAGTAACATCCCAGTATGATCATCAGATGAAATGAATAGAATGTGAGAGGTACATTGGGCACCGCCTGTTCGGGCGATTTGAGGTATCCGTATCCCATGTTCCCCACGTTGGCATTAAACACGTGTTTGGCCAGAGAGGCATCTGCCTGAAGTTGTGCCTTGCGAGCGGCCCGATAGGCACCGAGGGCTGACATGGCCGTCTTGCCCGAAGCAATCTTGTCGGCAACGGACATCGCCATACTGCCGTCGGCCTGTTTGTATCCGCCACTTATAATATCGTTCACACCGGGAACGAAACTATTGGCACTACGATTGGCGAGCAGCGAGAGCAGGGATGGTATTTCGATTTTGCAGACGAAAGGATCTTGTTTGGAACCTATCAATTTGTCGGATGGCTTGAGAATACCTACGCCTATGAGTCCGCAATTGTGGCGTCCGTTGTATAGTCCTTCCATCGCAGCCAGTTTCATGGGTTGGGTGCGGGCTACCTGGTAGGCCGATCCGTCGCCCGACCATAACGAACACAGAGAAGCGAAAAGTCCTATGACGGTAGCTATCTTGAGCGAACGTATGGCAAAGTCTTTTTCTTTACCACGGATGAGGTACCAGCAACTGATACCTACCACAAAGACGGCGGCAACGATCCATCCGGATAGGACAGTGTGCAAAAACTTGTTGACTGCAACGGGAGACAGAGCGATAGCGGCAAAATTGGTCATCTCGTTGCGCATGGTATCGGGGTTGAAATTCATACCCGTGGGATATTGCATCCATGCGTTTGCTACCAATATCCACCAAGCCGACAGGGTAGCGCCGAGCCACGTGAGCCACGAAGCTGCCAGGTGAAAACCCTTGCTTACTTTGTTCCATCCGAAGAACATGACTCCGATGAATGTAGTTTCGAGGAAAAAGGCGACGATTCCTTCGATAGCCAGCGGCGCGCCGAATATATCGCCTACCAGCCAAGAGTAATTGCTCCAATTGGTGCCGAATTCAAATTCGAGGATTAAGCCGGTGGCAATGCCGACACTGAAATTGATACCGAAAAGTTTCATCCAAAACTTAGTGGTTTTTTTCCACTTTTCGAGTCCGGTACGGTAATAAATCGTTTCCATAATGGCAATGATCATTGTAATACCCAAGGTTAATGGTACGAATATCCAATGATACATCGCTGTCATCGCAAATTGCAATCGCGACCAGTTAATTAACGAAGGATCAAGACTTTCAAACATATATTTATCTATTTAGTGGTTTATATTCACAGTATAAGTGATGCCTTATTAGCTCGCAAAATAAGTAATTTTTGTGAATAATGAAAAGAAATTCGATAGAAATATGTAATTTTGTTGAAACTTCAAAGAAAAAGGAGTAAAGATAAAAGAGATCGTGTCAATGAAAAAATTTATGAAGGGGAACCGGTATACCCCATCCAATTATCCGGAAGAAGTAGAGAAAAAAGCGCAGGAATTGAAACGTAGCGGCTATCGGATGCCGAGCAAAAAGATATTGCGAACTCCGGAACAGTTGAAAGGAATAAGAGAAGCTTGTAATATCAATACGGGTGTGCTGGACTATGTAGCGGCACATATCCACGAAGGTATGTCGACACAGGAAATAGACCTGCTGGTCTACGAATATACCTCGAACCACGATGCCATACCGGCAACGCTTAACTTCGACGGATTTCCGAAAAGCGTATGCACGAGCATCAACGAAGTGGTGTGCCACGGCATACCGAGCAAAGATGACATATTGCAGAACGGCGACATTATTAATGTGGACGTGTCTACCATATACAAAGGTTTTTATGGCGATGCCTCGAGAATGTTTATGATAGGCGACGTATCGCCCGAGATGCAGAAACTGGTACAGGTAACCAAAGAGTGTATGGAGATAGGTATAAAGACCGCACAGCCCTGGGCACAACTGGGAGATGTAGGAGCCGCCATACAAGAACATGCCGAGAAGAACGGTTACAGCGTAGTGAGAGATCTATGTGGACACGGCTGCGGAGTGGAGTTTCACGAAGATCCGGATGTGGAGCATTTTGGCAAGAAAGGTACCGGAATGGTATTGGTGCCGTGCATGACCTTCACGATAGAGCCGATGATCAATATGGGAGCTTACGATGTCTTTATAGACGAAGACGACGACTGGACGGTGTGCACGGAAGACGGTCTGCCCTCTGCCCAATGGGAAAACTTGATATTGATAACCGATACGGGTAATGAAATACTGTCGTACTAAATAGAGGACTGCGTAAATGTTCACGTTGAGAAAAGCCGATGTATGCGATTGCCGGTTGATCGGCTCTTTGGCGGAACGGGTATTCCCCGAAACCTATGCCGAGATATTGAGCAAGGAACAGATAGACTATATGATGGACTGGATGTACAACCCCGCCAACATACAGAAGCAGATGGAAAAAGAAGGGCATGTATACTTCTTGGCTTACGAAGAATGTGAAGCTTGCGGCTATATCTCGATACAGCAGGAAGCCGAAGATCTGTTTAACCTTCAGAAGATATATGTTCTCCCCTACTTTCAGCATGCGCATTGCGGACGTTTCTTGTTCGAAGCCGCTATGGGTTATATCAAAGAAGTGCACCCGGAGCCTTGCCGCATGGAACTCCATGTGAACCGTCGGAACAAGGCGCTGGACTTCTACAAACGTATGGGAATGAAGTTGGTGCGCCAAGGGGATTTTGCCATCGGCAACGGCTATTTTATGAACGATTATATCATGTCTATCGACGTATGAAAACTTTCTTGCAAGATGTAGCGCACGATCTGTTTGGCAAACTGAACGGTGACTTTTCGAAAACGGTCATCGTCTTTCCGAATAAGCGTGCCGGCTTGTTCTTCAATGAATACTTGGCCCAAGAAGGGAGCGGCCCCATGTGGGCACCGGTATATGTGAGCATCAGCGATTTGTTGCAAAAGCTCTCTCCGTTGAAGAAAGGCGACCCCATCTTGCTGGCGGCCGTACTGTATAATGTATATATAAACCAGACGGGAAGCGACGAATCGCTGGACAGTTTCTACCCTTGGGGACAACTGCTGATAGGCGACTTTGACGATGTGGACAAGAATCTGGTAGATGCCGACCGCATCTTTGAGAACTTGCGTGACCTGAAGAACGAGATGAACGACCTGGACTTTCTGAACGAAGAACAAGTAAAGGCGTTGGAACAGTTCTTTCAGAATTTCTCGATGGAGAAACATACCCAACTGAAAGACCGCTTTGCCACTTCGTGGAACAGGTTGAAGGATATCTACCATGTATACCGTACGAAACTGGAAGAAATGGGAATAGCGTATGAAGGCATGCTATACCGCTCTGTGATAGATAGGATAACCGCCGATGAACTGCCTTACGATCATTATGTATTTGTAGGATTCAACGTGCTGAATAAGGTGGAAAGGCGTTTCTTCTCGATTGTGAAAGATTGCGGCAAAGCCATGTTCTATTGGGACTATGACACGTATTATATGCAGGAGGCGGGTAAATACTGCAACTATGAAGCCGGAGAGTTTATCGGTCAAAACTTAGCCCTGTTCGGCAACGAACTCGATGGTGATTATTTCAATCATCTGGCTACGCCCAAAAAATTTCGGTTCATTGCCGCATCGTCTGAAAATGCTCAAGCCCGTTACCTGTCTCAGTGGGCAAAACAATTGCCGGAGGGCTGTGCCGAAAAGGAGAACGCCGTGGTGTTGTGCAATGAAGCATTGTTGTTGCCTGTGCTGCATTCCATACCCGATACGGTGCAGAATGTGAATGTGACGATGGGGTTCCCACTGTCGCAAACGCCGATATATAGCTTCATAAAGGCGGTGATCGATCTTCAGACAGAAGGCTATAAGGCCGATACGGGACAATTTGCATACGCCAACGTCCGGTTGGTACTGAATCATCCATACGTTCAAAAGAAATCGGATAAGGCGGCATCGCTACTTCGCGAACTGACGCTCAATAATCATCCCTATGTGTCTCCGTCGGAGTTGCACGGAGATTATTTTCTGCAAATGGTGTTTGTGTGGCAAAACGGTAACATCGCCTTGTGCCGCTACTTGATAGACTTGATACAGAATATCGCATCGCTCTATCGGAAACCGGAAACGGACGACGAAGAAGTGGCATCTGACGCAGACTTGTACGACCAATTATACCGGGAATCGCTCTACCAAAGCTATGTGAAGGTCAACCGATTGCTCTCGCTTATCGAAGAACAACAGATCGTGATCTCATCGCATACACTGAACCGCATGCTTCGTAACATATTGCATGGTGCCTCGATTCCTTTTCATGGTGAGCCGGCTATCGGTATGCAGGTGATGGGAGTGCTCGAAACCCGTAACCTCGACTTCCGCAATCTGCTGATGCTTTCGCTCAACGAAGGACAGTTGCCCAAGGGCGGTAGTGAAGTATCGTTCATCCCCTACAATCTGCGAAAGGCTTTCGGGATGACCACGATAGAGCACAAGAACGCCGTGTATGCCTACTACTTCTATCGGTTGATTCAGCGTGCGGAAAACATCACCTTGCTGTATAATTCGACAACGACGGGACTGAGCAAAGGTGAGATGTCGCGCTTCATGTTGCAGCTGTTGGTGGAATATCCGTACAGCATAGAGCGCAAGATGCTTGAGGCCAAACAATCGCCCAGCCAGATAGAGGAATTGAAAGTGCAGAAGACGGATGAAGTGATGAAACTCCTGTTGAGGCATTTCGATACGAACGTGCGCCCCCATGCGGTGCTTTCGCCCTCGGCACTCAACCATTATATGGATTGTTCGTTGCGCTTCTTCTTTCAGTATGTGGCTGCCATCAAGGTGCCCGATGAAATCTCGGTGGAAATAAATTCGCCGATGTTCGGCACCATCTTTCACAAATCGGCCGAGATGGCCTATAAAGCTATAGTGCGTGGTGGAAAGGTAGTGAGCGGCGAAGCCATAGAAGCCTTTTTGAAGAATCCGAAGTCGTTGCACGAAATTGTGGACGGCGCTTTCAAAACAGAATTCTTCAAGATAGGTATGGACGAAAAGGCCGATTATAACGGTACGTATCTCATCAACTTCAGAGTGATAGAAACTTACGTGAAGCAGTTGCTAAACTTTGACAAACGTCGTACACCATTCACGATAGTGGGCGAAGAGAAAAAGGTAAAGGAGCCGTTGCACTTGGATACCGACGCAGGAAGCATCGATATCAATGTGGGAGGAATAATAGACCGTATGGATGAAAAAGACGGTACAATACGCATAGTGGACTATAAGACGGGAGGAAATCCGAAGTCTATTGCCGCTGTGAGTGATCTGTTTCAAAAGGATCAAGAACGTGCCAATTATATCTTTCAGGCGTTTCTGTATGCTTCGATTGTAGGCAACGAGATGCCCGGCAAGAAGGTGAAGCCTACGTTGCTTTATATTCATAGGGCAGCCGGTAAAGAGTATTCTTCGGATATCCAGATAGGCGAACCGAGAAAGCCCAAAGAAACGATAGAGGACATAGCGACATACGAAGATGAATTTCGTAGCGAGCTATCGGCACTGATACACGAGATATTCAATCGGGATATTCCTTTTGTGCAAACGGAAGACACGAAACGGTGTCAATACTGCGATTTTGCCAGAATCTGTAAGCGAT
>JAAYUD010000078.1 GCA_012517855.1 Bacteroidales bacterium | reverse complement strand
AGCACCGACAAGAAACACACCTATAAAATAAGGTTCTTTATTCTTAAAATTATGTATAGGCATAAAATCGCTGACACCCTTAGGCGAAATAAAATTGGCTATCTTGCCATCAGAATCACAAGTAATGTCTTGCAACGTTGCCGAACGATCGGGCTTCTCATCGAGACGCTGTATGGGCATAATAGGAAATATCTGATCGATAGCCCATGAATCTGGCAACGATTGAAAAATAGAAAAATTACAAAAATATTTGTCAGCAAGGAGTTTTGACAACCCGCGAAATTCATCGGGAGCATGTTTCATACCTTTAGCTATAACATTTACTTCACGAGTGATAGACCAATAAAGCCGCTCTATTTTGGCACGAGTTTCAAGATCCACCAATCCATGACTAAACAAATCCAATGCCTCTTCACGAATTTGTTGGGCATCATGCCAGTCTTCATACATTCTATTTTGATTCAATGTATCCCATATATTGTACATTTCCTGCAACAGTTCATGATCATCTTTAGTCACCTCTTCATCATCGTCCCATTCCGGCAAAGATGCCGTTTCAAGCACTTCACAGATCAATACCGAATGATGAGCGGTAAGCGCCCTGCCACTTTCTGTAATAATATTAGGATGAGGTACATTGTTCTTATCGCTCACATCAACAAGAGTTGAAATCGAGTCGTTAACATACTCCTGCAATGAATAGTTAACGCTGCTTTCACTACTTGACGAACGTGTCCCATCATAGTCTACTCCCAATCCACCTCCAATATCAACAAACTGAATAGCAAACCCCAAAGAATAAATCTGAACGTAGAATTGAGCCGCTTCGCGAAGGGCTGTCTTTATGCGCCGTATTTTGGTAACCTGGCTGCCAATATGAAAATGAATTAATTTAAGACAATCTTTCATTTCCTTTTCTTCCAGAAAGTTAAGAGCTTCAAGCAATTCACTGGAAGTCAAACCGAACTTACTGGCATCACCACCCGATTCTTCCCATTTACCACTACCCGAAGAAGCCAATTTAATGCGAATACCTATATTAGGACGAACATTCAGTTGTTTTGCCATTTTAGCAATAAGCTTCAACTCGTTCATTTTTTCGACGACCAGAAAGATACGCTTACCCATCTTTTGAGCTAATAATGCAAGCTCTATATAGCTCTCATCTTTATAGCCGTTACAAATAATGAGCGAGTCGGTATCTGCATTGACAGCAATAACAGCATGAAGCTCAGGCTTAGAACCAGCTTCCAATCCAAGATTGAATTTTTTCCCGTGACTGATTATCTCTTCAACAACGGGACGCATCTGATTCACTTTTATCGGATAGATAATAAAGTTTTGAGCTTTATATCCATATTCTTCCGATGCTTGTTGAAAACACTTTGCAGTCGCTTCAATACGATTATCCAAGATATCGGGGAAACGTATCAACATAGGAGCCGTTACATCCCGCAACGCCAATTCGTCGACAAGATCTTTAAGATCTACCCCGACACTACCTTGACGGGGGGTGACTTCAACATGCCCTTTTTCGTTAATAGCAAAATAGGGAGCTCCCCATCCATTAATGTTGTAGAGTTCCTCGGAATCTTCTATGCGCCATTTTCTCATTTTTATACGATTCTGTTATTATTGATTATTAATTTGCAAAAGTAGATATTAATTGTGAATAACTCAATGAGTTATATTTAAAAGTTGTTGCAATCTGCAAACAGATTCCACCACTTGAGTTTTGGTCTCCAAACGGCTACCATCAAAAACGTACTTAGCTTGATTATAAATAGGCAGACGTTTCTCTAACGAAGACATAATAAACGCTCTTAATTCTTCATCCGACTTGCCTTTTATCATAGGACGATTCATTGAAGCAATCTTCAACCTAACAAACAAGACCGATTGGTTCACATTCAAAAAAACCGTTTCTCCCCGAGTATTCATATAGTCCATGTTACCACAAAAACAAGGTGTACCACCACCTGTAGCAATGATCACATCTTCAAATTCGCCTACCTCATGAAGCGCATTACGTTCCAATTCTCGAAAAGCTGCCTCACCTCGTTCGGCAAATAGTTGAGAGATGGTTTTATGGAAACGTTCCTCAATATACCAATCAAGATCTACAAACGACAATTTCATTACCCTGGCAAAAGCCTTTCCCAAGGTCGTTTTGCCAGCTCCCATATAACCCACTAAAAAGATTCGAATCATCTTACCGATATAATTTGGTACAAATTTAATGATTCCAACGAAATTCGTTGTATCTTTATCCGATAAATTAGGATTTTCATGGGAAAACAGAAATATTATGTAGTCTGGGAAGGATTAGATCCGGGTATTTATACCAATTGGACTGATTGTCTGTTACAGACAAAGGGTGTAAAAGGAGCAAAATACAAATCTTTCAATTCCATAGAAGAGGCGCAACGCGCTTTCGCGGCTTCCCCATCAGATTTTATCATCAAAAAAGAAAATCAGTATTCCTTTCCATCGGGAGAGAGAGTGCTACCAAAAGAAGTTGAACAAAACAGCCTCGCGGTAGACGCCGCCTGTAGCGGAAATCCAGGGAAAATGGAATATAGAGGAGTACATATTGCTAGCGGTCAAGAAATTTTTCACTTCGGTCCGATGTTCGGAACAAACAATATCGGCGAATTTCTCGCGATCGTTCATGGACTGGCACTAATGAAACAAAAAAAAATTGATCTCCCCATCTATAGCGACAGCGTCAATGCCATCAATTGGGTAAAAGCAAAAAAATGTCGCACTAAACTAGTGCAAAGTGCCAAAACAAAAGAATTATACGACTTGATAGCTCGTGCCGAAACATGGCTCAATAACAATACCTATACTACTCGCATTATGAAATGGGAAACATCCAAATGGGGAGAAATTCCCGCAGATTTCGGCAGAAAATAACAACTGAGTCCTCAAAGTAGTATCATACGACTTTGACCGACATTCCCTATCACATCATCTCTATGTATATCAATATCTTATGCAAAGGGGGGGGTAGCTGTTTACGCACTCCAAAGTATATCATTACACTCAATATCAGCTATTTATAGTTTATCGCCATACAGCATTAATTACCAACACATTGTATGCTCCCCGAAACAGTGACGGTAAATAGTCTCGCTCCATTTGTCTGTTTTGTGTTGGCAATCAGTTCGTCAACAGTATATTACTGCTGTAACTAACGTCTGTTTTTTGTGTGATGATAGCACCTGTAGTTACATTAAATACTTATAGAATGTGATAATACATTATTCCAGTAGTTTTTCACAACTTTCCTTATCCCTAACTCAAGTAAGCCATGCTATAGTTTCAAGCGTATAAAGAGACGAGATGGATTAAAAACGCTCCCATCAAAGCATAAAGCGACAATCTATAACAGGTTTATCTGTCCTCTGATGAATGTCTTTAAATTCAGGCCATGCCGTGGCTATTACAAGGGTATCGGCATCTTCAAGCAGCTTAGCATAGTCTGTATAATAAGACATCTTCAAAGAATAATGAGCTTTAAATTCATCATTAGCCACAGGATCGTAACCTAGGACATTGTTATAACCCGATTCTATAAGCTTCGCGATAATTTTGGCACTTGGTGCATCGCGAACATCATCAGATCCCGGTTTGAAAGAGAGGCCTAATATACCTATTTTTACCGATTTGTCAGATACTCCTATAACCTTTTGAATACGATCTACGATATAACGGGGCATGGCATCGTTAGTATCAATTACGTTTTTCAGTATTTGGGCATCGAAACCTGCGGTCTTAGTAACAGAGTAAAGAGCATTGGTATCTTTTGGCAAACAATAGCCTCCATAACCGCAACCTGGATAAACATAAGACGCCATATCGCACCCGCCCCAGCGTTTATCCAAATGAAGGATTCGAAAAGCTTGGACAATATCAATTCCTCCAATGGTGTCGGCAATGACTGACATCTCGTTAGAATAACTAATAAGCGTGGCAAGTAGTGTATTTGAGAGATATTTGATGAATTCACCAGTATTGAGCGACACGCAAAAAACAGGCATCGATTGTGAAGCATATATACTGCGGATGACAGCCTCAGACTTGTTATCACTCACTCCAAGTACAATGCGATCAGCTTTTATAAAATCATCCCAACAATGACCTTCGCGAAGGAACTCAGGATTATTGGCAACACCATACTGTTCTCCCGGAATAATTCCTTTACTTCCTAAATAAGGGATAATCTTTTGTTCGGTAGTAGAAGGTGGAATAGTAGATTTAACTACCAACACTCTGAAACGCTCGTCATTGACCGACTCAACAGTCTGATCAATAGCAGCGAGTAGGTAAGTGATATCCGCTTGCCCATCTTTGCCATAAGGTGTACCGACACAATAATAGACACAGTCGCTTTGGGCTACAGCATATCCTAATTCGGACGTTGAAATGGGATGAAAACGCCCATCTATATGACGTTTCAACGCCTCATCCAGCCCTGGTTCCAAAAATGGCAGCTTACCGGATTTTATGGTATCTAAACGATTTTGGTTGATTTCAACGCCATAAACCTCATGCCCATATTCGGCAAAGCCCAAGGCTGTAGTAAGCCCTACGAAACCTAACCCGAAGACAGTGATTACCATTTGTATTCGCCCTCCTCTGATTCTTTAATGAACCTCAAAAACCTCTTAACACCATTATCAACAGATATGGAAGGCTGATATTTTAAGATGCGCCGAGCTTTATCAATACTAGGACAACGCCGTTGAGGATTGTTGGTTAAATAGTCTTTATCTGCAGAGGTAGCATACACCACCTTACCGGTATAGCCAAAGACCTTCTTACCTGCTTCAACATATATTTCGGCCAGTTGAGAGATGCTTATTTCGGGTGATTCGATGCCAATATTAAAGAAATCATAACTACCATGAAGCAATATCTTTAGATAGCCATTAATGGCATCGGCAATGTAACAAAAAGTGCGAGTAGGCGAACCACTAGAAAGAATTTCGATATTTCGATTCTCCTTTATAGCCAAAGCAAAGTCGGCAGGGACACGCTTATCATTGAGACGCATGCCAGGACCATAATTATTGAACGGGCGGGCAACACCAATAGGCATATTGTACTTTTGTGCAAAAAGCATGCACATCGTCTCGCCAAAGCGCTTCGACTCATCATAACAAGCCCTAGGCCCAGTGGCACAAACATACCCGTAATAATCTTCGGAAGTAGGAACATGGGCAGTATCGGGATTACCATACAATTCACTCGAAGAATAAAAGAGAAAGCCCTTAATAGGTTTATCCTTATAAAAATCAAACAACGAGCGGAGTCCCCAAATATTAGCATCAAGTGTTTCTATGGGATATTGCCGATAGAACACAGGTGAAGCAATAGAGGCCATATGGATAATAAAGTCAGCCTTATCGACCCCTTCTATGCCTTCAATTCGATCCTTAATGATATCAAACTTTTGAATATTAAAAATAGGATCGCTTTGTAATTTTTCAATCCATTGAGGATAGCCCAACATAAAATTGTCTAATGCTATGACTTTCTTTATCCCCAATACCTCAGCCTTATTTTGGAAAAAGTGCATGAAATAATAACCCAAAAAACCCGCACAACCAGTAATAAGAATAGTAGAATTTCTTAATTTTTCTTTTTCTTGCTGTGAAAGACCATTTAACGTATGGTCAAAATCTTCATTTAAAACAGATAACATGATTATATATATTTTTCCATTATCATTTTATAAAGCCTGCATATCATTAAGTCGCTTATAATAACCATTCAATTCAAGCAATTCATCATGACGCCCCCGTTCTACTATTTCACCTTCGTAAATGACACAAATTTCGTCAGCATCCTTAATAGTCGAAAGGCGATGGGCAATAGCTATAGTGGTACGAGTCTTCATGAGACGCTCCAACGCTTCTTGAACCAAACGCTCAGACTCAGTATCAAGAGCAGAAGTTGCCTCATCGAGAATCAAAATAGGAGGATTTTTCAAAATAGCCCGAGCAATACTGATACGTTGGCGTTGACCTCCGGAAAGTTTACCTCCCCTATCACCTATATTGGTATCATAACCTTTTTCCGTTTCCATAATAAAATCATGGGCATTAGCAATCTTTGCAGCCTCTTCAACTTGTTCTCGAGTGGCGTTTTGCACACCAAAAGCGATATTATTAAAGAACGTATCGTTAAAAAGTATAGCCTCTTGATTGACATTACCGATCAAGCTACGAAGTTCAGAAATATACAAATTTCTAATATTGATACCATCCAACAAAATTTCTCCTTGCTGAACATCATGATAGCGAGGCAACAAATCGACCAAGGTCGATTTACCAGAGCCCGACTGACCGACCAAAGCAATAGTCTGCCCTTTCTTTATATGTAGATTAACATGTTTCAACACCTCACGTTTGCCATCATAGCTGAAAGAGATATCCTTAAATTCGAGCGCGCTTTTCAATTCGTCAACATGTATCGGTTGAGCAACCTCAAGAATCGGATTCTGGGCCATCAGTATCTTGTCGACACGTTCCATGGATGCAAGTCCTTTCGGAATATTATACGAAGCCTTCGAAAATTCTTTCAATGGATTAATAATGCTATAAAGAATCACCAAATAAAAAATAAAGGTAGGCGCATCTATCGCAGAATTATCGCTCAATATAAGCGACCCGCCAAACCATAATACAAAAACAATAAGTACTGTACCAAGGAACTCACTCATTGGATGAGCTGACGATTGCCGGACACTAACTTTATTCAACTCCGAGCGATACTGATTACAACATTCTACAAAACGTCCAGACATCTTCTTCTCAGCAACGAATGCCTTTATAATGCGAAGTCCTCCAAGCGTTTCTTCAACCTGAGACATCGTATCACTCCACTTATTTTGGGCAGACAAAGACTGACGCTTCAACTTGCGGCCAACCTTCCCCATTACCCATCCCATCCCAGGCAACACCAATATGGTAAAAAGAGTGAGCTGCCAACTGGTAACAAGCAGAGTAGCAAAATACATCAAAATGAGAATAGGATTTTTGATTAACATGTCTAACGAGCTAGTAATAGAATTCTCTATTTCGTTAACATCACCGCTCATTCGGGCTATTATGTCGCCTTTACGCTCCTCGGAAAAGAAAGCAAGCGGAAGATACAATATTTTATTGTAAAGCTTGACCCGAATATCACGAACGACCCCCGTACGGATAGGGATCATTACTGCCGAAGAAGCAAAATAAGCTCCAGTTTTCATCAATGTCATTATCGCCAAAAAGATTCCTAGTACAAGCAATGCAATAGAAGGACCATACGACCTGATAAGTTGTTCTATATAATAATAGAAGTTATTGACAGCTACTGCCTTAATATCCCCAGAACTCCACTCCATATAAGTATACACTTTAGTGTTCATCTTAAATAGAATCTGTAAAATAGGAATAAGAAGAGTAAAAGAAAAAATATTCAATACTGCCGAAAGCAGATTGAGGAATAGCGACCAAATTAAATACTTCTTATAGGGAGGTACAAACCGTCGCAGTACCTGTAGAAATTCCTTCATCAGCGAAAATTATTTTATTGACGGCACAAAGATAAGTTAAATAATTGATTAAAATTTACTTTTAGTTCCCCATTTCACTTTAAATTTATACATTTGCGAAACTTAAACAATTGCCCTCTAGCACGAGAGGGCCCCAAATTTACAATCGATTATGGCTACTTACGACATCCGACCTTTGCAACTTCGCATGCTCAAAATACTACTTGCTTTCGATAACGTATGCAAAACACATGATTTGCATTACTGTATTATGGCAGGGACAATGATTGGAGCCATCCGACATAAAGGTTTCATTCCGTGGGACGACGATATGGACGTCGGTATGCCTCGACCAGATTACGAAAAGTTTATTGCACACTGCAAAGAATGGATACCGGCTCCTTATGAATTTGTCTGTGGAGAAAACGATGAAGTATACCCATTACCTTTCGGCAAAATTCAGGATGCAAGTACAACACTTATTGAAAGGAAACATTTAAGTTATTTAGGTGGAATTTATGTTGATATTTTTCCCCTCGATGGGGTTCCTACCAATACTTGGAAAAGGCGTATGCACTATGCAACTTACGAATTTTATAAGCAAGTCCTTTATCTTCTATGCCGCGATCCATACAAACATGGTCGTGGACCGAGTTCTTGGATCCCTTTGCTTTGCCGCAATTTTTTCACACTGAAAGGTGTTCAACTCAAAATAAGGCGTATTTTAAATAAATACGACTATGATAAATGTGAATTAGCCGCCGACTATACGGATGGGCTAAGAGGGGTCATGAGTAAAAAGATAAATGGGAATTACGCCCCCTACGAATTTGAAGGCGAAACGGTAGAAGGCATTAAACTTTACGATGAATACCTGACCCAAATTTATGGCGACTATATGCAAATTCCGAAAGGAGATCATCAACGCCAGCATAATTTTTACTATTTGGACTTAAACAAGCCTTATCGAGAATATAAAGAACAATGAAAATCGGTTTTGACGGCAAACGTGCCATGTTTAATTTTACCGGATTAGGAAATTATAGCCGGTACATACTGGAAATACTCAGCGAGTATTATCCAGAGAATGAATATGACGTCTTTGTTTCGAAGCACAAAGACAATAAGCGTTTAGATAATTTATTAGAAGAACATCCAGAAATAAAAATGATGTATGCCAATTCTTTTGGCAAACGGTTACCGGCATTATGGCGTACATATGGCATTACTCAACAACTAAAGAAATCAAACATCGATATTTACCACGGGCTCAGTAACGAATTGCCCGCCAATATTTCAAAAAGTGGCATTAAAACAATCGTAACGATTCACGATTTAATATTCTTACGTTTCCCCGAATGTTATCCGTTTATCGACCGCAAAATATATGCTTATAAATTTCATAAAGCATGTATTAATGCAGACCATATTATTGCCGTAAGCGAATGTACAAAGGCTGATATTATGAATTTCTATAAAATTCAGGAAGATAAAATATCGGTAGTTTATCAAGGGTGTGACCGTTCTTTCATCGTCCCAGCAACTGATGAGAAGAAAAGAGGCGTTCGAGACAAATACCAATTGCCAGAGCGCTATATACTAAACGTAGGAAGTATCGAAAAACGAAAAAATGTTCTTCTTGCTGTCAAAGCAATGCAAAAATTGCACCCAGATTTTCATCTGGTTATAGTAGGACATCGTACTGAATATGCTGATGAAATAGAAAAATATGCGGCCTTCAATGGGTTGAAAGACCGTATTCACATCAAAGACAATGTTTCTTTTGCAGACCTTCCAGCAATATATCAACAAGCAGAATTATTTATTTATCCTTCTATTTACGAAGGATTTGGGATTCCTATTGTAGAAGCTTTGAATTCAAATATACCAATTATTGCGACAAAGGATTCTTGCCTTGAAGAAGCAGGTGGTCCATCTTCTTTTTATGTAGAATCTAATGATGTAGAAGGTCTTATCAACGCTGCGACTCAGATACTGTACAGCCCGACGCTCAAAACTAAAATGGCAAAAGAAGGCAAAGAATACGCCGAACGCTTTTCAGAAAAGAGACAAGCGGACCTCTTGATTAAACTCTATCAAAAGGTATATAATTCATAACAGAAACCACCAAGATTTTATTTTGTCCAAGGTGCATTACCCAAGCTCCAGAGATTATTGAGATAATCTCTGTCACGAATTGTATCCATGCATTGCCAAAAGCCCTCATGACAATAAGTTTTCAACTCTCCATCAGAAGCCAGTTTTTCCAGTGGTTCTTTTTCGAAGACAGTAGAATCGTCTTTAATATAATCGAAAACCTTATAATTCAGGACAAAGAAGCCACCATTAACCCAACCTTGATTAATCTGCGGCTTTTCTTTAAAAGCACGTACAAAATGCTCTTCATCTATCGTTAATTCACCAAAACGGGCTGTAGGATGCACAGATGTGACCATCGCCAACGCCCCACTCGTTTTATATTCTTTAACCAATTCAGCAATATTTACATCGGATACAGCATCCCCATAAGTAACCATAAAATCATCCTTACCAATTAGATCTTTCAATCGAAGAATACGCCCCCCAGTCATTGATGATTCTCCTGTATCGACCAACGAAACAACCCAGTCTTTAGGACGTTCATTAATATAATCTATTTTATTGTTTTTCAGATTAATTGTAAAATCATTACTTAAAGTATAATATCTTGAGAAATAATTTTTAATAACATCACCTTTATAGCCTAGAGCTATGATAAAATCTTTATACCCATAGCGGGCATAATGATTCATTATATGCCACAGAATCGGCTTATTACCGATTTCTACCATCGGCTTAGGAATCAGCTTAGTATACTCTGATAAACGCGTGCCAAATCCGCCAGCTAAAATAACAACTTTCATCGCATCTATAAATTATTAATAATAGAACAAATAAACTCAATATCCGAATCGGAAAGTTCAGGATGCATCGGTATTGTCAATATCTTCGAATAGATATCTTCAGTGACCGGCAAAGCATAAGATGTTTTGAAATAACTCAATAAATGATTAGGACGATACTGAATACCAAATTGAATATCTTTTTCTTTGAAAACTTGCATTAGCTCTTCTCTTTTACCATTCAATACCAATATAGGGAAAATATGAGGAACCGTATCATCATAATTCATCGGTATCAATTGAATGTTAGGGTTGCCGGAAAGCAACATAGTATAACTCTTAGCGATATGCCGGCGACGAGGTGCAAACTCCGTTTCAAAGCGTCTTAATTGAACGATTCCTATAGCTGCAAAAATATTACTCATATGGTACCTGTAACCTTGATCGGTCACATCAAATACCCAGCTTCGTTCTCCTTTATATCTTTTCTCAGAATCTTTACAAACGCCCAATAAACGGGCATCACTTACCTTCTGAATGACTTTCTGATCAGCCGAAAAGATAGCCCCTCCCTCACCCGACGTTATATTTTTGATTCCATCAAAGCTAAAACAAATAATATCGCCAAAAGAGCCTATTTTACGATGATTTGATATACAACCAAAGGCATGAGCAGCGTCTTCTATGATTCTCAGATGATGCTTCTTTGCAAATTCTTGATAGGCATCAACCATGGTAACATTGCTGGCATAATACACAGGCAAAATCAATTTTGTTTTGGGAGTTATTCGTTTCTCTGCATCATCCAGATCTAGCAATAATGACGTAGGATCGACTTCACAACTAATTGGCACACAACCCGCACCAGTAATAGCTTGATAAGTTGAAACAAAAGTAAAAGAAGGGACTAAAACCTCATCCCCCGGACGAGTAACTGCCTGAATGGCCAAATGTAAAGCTGCTGTTCCGCTATTAACACAAACACAACGATATCCACTTCCAATATATTCTTCAAGGTCTTTCTCAAAAAGGTTCACTACAGCTCCCATCCCTAAATAACCGGAATTTTCTATTACACGAGCCACAGCCTCGGATTCTAACTTACCGACAACAGATTTTGATAATCTAATCATAACTATTATTTCTTAGCCGTTTTATGTCACAATAATTAACACATACATACGACGCCCCAAAATTACGACAAATTATGCACACATCACACATTAAAGCATAAATATTTGCCTAATGGACAATATTCATCAAGGCTGTCCTACATAGTAACCGCGCTCGGCAGAATTTCCATCAACAGCATCTTTAAGTTTAGCGCCCTTAAATTTCCCATTTTTCTCATTATAGTTATGGTATAGCTCTTCATAATCACGCGTATAATCAGCATCAGGAACGACATTTACATCGAATCGAAGTTCTATCACCCCTAAGCGAAAAAAATTGCCGTAGCAACGAATAAAATGCTGCACATAACCAACATTTTTTGTACTATTATATTTGATATGAATATATCCTTTTTTGTGAGGCAGGACAATTTGTGGACTTTTTTTATCAACAACGATACACCCACAAGAAGGTTGAATTTCAGTGATCACTAAAGGATTATCACCCGTGTTTAAAATTCCATAATTCAAATCTAAATCCTCTCCCTGTTGAATAGGATAATAATGGCGATCCTGGTCTTCTACCTCGACCGTAGTAGGATTCACTTTCTTTGTACACGAAGAAAGTGAACTAATATAAATACCACAAAGTAGAATTATCAACAAAAAATCACTTTTTCTCATATTTTTTATAGATTTAACTGTATCTCATCACAAGCTATATTTTTACGATTACCCTCAGGCCGGACAATACGAACAATAAACGTAGAAGCATCCGACATATCTATACTTTCTTTCACACTAACCATCTCAAATGCCGCATTTGTATCTCTCAATAAAGGTTTTAATATCTTATATAATTTACCATTCTTAAGAATCTCTACACATTGTGGAACAAATAAATGGAATTTTGGAGAATGCAGGAACGATATCGAAATAGAACGAACTTTTTTAGAAAATAAAACAGGTAAAGACAAGTCTAAGGATTTCCCAATAGAAGAGATTAACCAACCAGAATGATAGTTGGAAGGTAATCCGTGCAAACCGTCCGTCAACATTGACAGATTTTCGTATCCTTCATCAAGAGGTGTAATAGATTTTATTTTCCTGTATCTCAATATGTTATCATGTGATACAGGCAGAATATACTTCTTCCAATCCGAGATATAAGCTTCTATTTCACCACCAACTTCACGGAATCTTCCCATATTCTGAAATAAATGACAAGTCGACAAGCGCTGTAAATATGTCAAGACTTCAGGCTTCAAAACCACCTCACCAGCATTGACAGACAAACAGCCCCCGTCTCCACTAGCAAGTTGTCGTGCCATTTCAAGACGAGTGAATGATAACCCTGCAACAAGCTTACCCAAACGCAATCTTTCATCTCCTTTAGTTCTTCCAATACAATCGTTAAGATCATTATAAAAAGAAAAAAATAACGCAGGTTGTAAATAAGAGTTCATTTCTTCCTGCACCCCCCCATACAGTACCATAGCACGTTTAGAGCTGTATGCATAATCTGACATTACCACATAATATTTTTGCAATATATCGGCAGACAAAGGATAATAATAATGATAAAAAGCATATATCAGTTCATTTATAGAGCTATAGGGATTTGTCAGCAGGACAGACAAAACATAATAATGCAAATCACTAAAAGAAGAATAAGAATCACCACTACCATTCAAAAAAACGCCCTTTACTCCCAAATTAGAAAAATATTGGAGCCGTTCTTGTTCTACTTTTAAAACAGGAAAGGGAGAGAGATAATCATCAAAATTATTCACATAATCCCAAATATAGACCTTCGAGGTAACCTTTTGCCAACACTTCACTAGATATGTGAATCTACTGCGTTGTTGAGAATTTCCAGGTTTTAACGGCAAGTCAATACTACTAATAATAACACCTAAATTCGAAGGAAAAATTCCTGTAGCAGGTTTGGCAGTACTAAGATAACATGATGTAAAAAACTGATGTTTTGGAAAACGTTTAGCTAATCGAATAGCCAAATAAGTAATAGCCGGTGTAGCATTGGTAACAGTATTGCCTAGAGATCTGCATTTAGCGCATGTACAAACACAATCATCATCGTTAGGGAAAACTGAAAATCGATAAGATTTTTCTCTACCGTCTCCATAATTATCTAGTATATAGTCTTCAATTAGACGATACGTTTCTTCAGCAGAGAAGCAATATTGCCCTTCATATTTCTGCCCATTTACTGTTGCATAAACCGATGAATCGGAAGATTTTCCAATTGCTACAGACAAATGATGCCCCCAAAGTCCCCAATCTGAATTAACATTATTCATACCATAAACGGCAGATATCTCAGGGTCCTTATTTTCCGGAAAATAAACTTCTCTATATCCAAAACAAAAATTAGCCTCTGTATCCTTGATAGTTAATGAAACAGGAGGTAAATCGGAAACATTAATACGCTCATCTTCTTTCCCGATGGACTCATATAATTGATAAATAAGCCAAAGCAAAACAGATTCATTTTTCGCAAGAAGAACGACCTTTGCTTTGCTGCACTCTATCTTATAATCTTTATCTAATGCTGGATTTATATGAACCTGCAATTGATAAAGTTCTTGATCATTCGACGCCAGATAAACAATTTTAGCTGATTTCATCGAACGTTTTCGAAGATGATTAAATAAATACTTCCCCCATTTAACATCACTAGAAGAAGGATTATCTGGCAATGTAATAATATAGCCATTATAACCAGCAAAGGGATCATGTATATTAGAAGCACATCCACTATTTAAAGCAGACAACAGCAAAACCAACAAGAAAAGAAACAATATGTGGTTCTTCTCATTAAAAATTAATATTGAGTTGGAAATAGACATTATAAAGATTCCTATATTGCGTAGTTGAGATTAAATTGAAATTATTATCATAATGATAACGATAATTATAATATGTGTACCATGTACCAAGAATACCTAATGTCAGATATTTATTAACTAACCACTGTCCTCCGAGCCCAACCATTGTATTAGTATGAGAAAAATTCCTGATTAAGGAATAATCGACTATCGATATTTCAGGAAATGTACCAATACCAGCCATTGCCTGTATATTTGTTCGCCCATCATCATTTAGAAAAAACTTAGTCTGTCCACTTAGATTATAATAATAGTTATTGCTCAAAGTTAATAAATCAAGTTTTACACTTGCCCAAACAGGATGCAAATATTTAGCAAGAGATGGACTAAGCATAAATAAATTACGATGTCCATTCACTAAAGCAACATGACCATTATTTACTACATATTGTGAAGATTCGGCAAGCTTTCTATAACCAACAGCAATAGAAGTCTCCCACTCATTTTTTAACTGCTTAGTAAGTTGAGCATTCAAAACAATCGTAGAGAAATATTTACTTCCCCATGCCGCATTAAACATTCCCGATAAAGTAGGAGCAAACCGATGCATCCATTCACCTTGGAGTTGTATCCCCGTACCACCTCCACCGACAATAGAATCTCCATCATTTATACCATCCGAACCTTTATAATTGACACGGCCCGTATAAGTGTTTTTAGCATCGTTACGCGAATATTCAAGCGTTGAAATCGATGAAATTTTATCTTCATTTGCAAATCGAGCATGTAAATATTCTAATCTTATCTCATTCTTAAAAGTTCTATTTTGCAAGCCATTCAAATGTTGATTATATTCAGAAACGTCAGTGATAGCCGGTTGATATTTCTTTTGATACACGTAAGCTGAATCATACTGATGCATTTTCTCATATACCAAACCTTTTGCATAAAGTAATTCTTTATTATTTTCATCATAGCTAAGAGCAGTGTCCAATATCTGCATAGCTGATTTATTTTTACGACTCTTAAGCATCTGCAGTGCCAAAGATTCACTACTTTGCGAATGCGCACCTATCAATTCAGGGCTATCCAAGTAGTTGGAAAGTTCAGGGTGCAATAAATTCAATGCTTCATTATACCTCTTTTTCCTATCTAGTATAGAAGCATACTTAACCTTATAAAAAATATCGTTTGGATAATAGCCAATGCCCAAATTAGTAAATTTATCGAATTCATCATAACGCTTAAGCGCTGCAGATGTATTAATTGCATAATGCAGTCCTAAATCACTTTGAGGATCTACTTCAAGCAAACGAGTCGAAGCAATATACGCCTGACGTGTTTCCCCAGATTGAATTAAACGCTTAATATAGGGGACAGCCATTTCTTCATAAGCCGAAGCATATAACTCCTTATTTAAGTCGGAACTATCTCTATAGGCCTGATAATATATATCAAGAGCCTCATTCGTCCTGCCCATCCTATCGAGTAAACCTGCCTTTTTATTGATAAAAGAAGTATATTCAGGATTCTGGAGACGAACTGTATCTAAAACAAGTAAAGCCTCATTATAGCGTTTCATTTCTGTTAAGCAAGTAAGCATCTTTTCTAGTGCGGCCCTATGAATTTCTTTATTGTGTGTCGATTTACGAACCACAAATCTAACATAAGGTAATGCTTCAGCCCAGTCGTCATTAATCATATATTTATCGGCTTCATTAAGGCGAAGCGTACACATTGCATCGACAATATCTAAATCATTCGACGCTTGTTCATAAAGATTCTGCAACAGCCCATTGGCATCATGTGTATCTCCCATTCTTAGTGCAAGCATATATTCCTTATACAGGATTTTTTTATTATTAGCTCCATAGCGCTTCTTAGCTTCCTTAAGATAGAAACGTGCATCTTCATAATATCCTCTTGTCAAAGATGTTGACAAAAGAAAATCCAATGCTTCTTTACTTTTACTCATAGCATAAATTTTGCCATACAATATGTAAGGATCGCTATCACGGGCAGCACGAACTTGTTGTTGCAAAATATCATTATACATACGACGCAAAGTAGAAGAGTTTGATTTTTTCATCTTCTCTTTCAAAATGGCCATAGCCTCTTGAAATCTAAATTGTTCTGACAATATGCCTATACGCTTTGATACTAAAGGTATACTAGAAGGGAATTCTTGCGACCCCGAAACAGTCGTTTCAAGAGCTTTATCTGCGAGCCCCTGTTGAAGATAGAGGTTAGCAAGTTCCAAATACAATCCTTCATTATGTGGATTAGATTTCATCAATTCCTCAAGCGCCAGCATAGACGCTTTTTGGTCACCCAATTTCTTTAAACGATAATAATTATTTTCTAAGGTATAAGCTAAGTCCCTTCTTAAAGTAGGATCATCTGGATATATTTGACTGATTCTCTTTAACAATCTATCTGCTTCCACATCATTACCTTGTTTACGATATAATTCTATTTTACGCCGCCAAAGCCCTTTCCAATAAGGATTTATTTCGAGGAGCTCATTCACATAGCAAATAGCACTAGAGTAATGCCTTGTTTCCTCTTCGACATTGACCAACAGTTGTTTCGCCTGAATATGATTATATTCCTTATCTATACACTTTATTAATTGGTATCGGGATTGATCATAATTTTTAAATTGATAATAATATTTACCCATCAACCACCTCATATCTGGGTCGTCAGGATAGTTTTTCAAACCTATATCCAAAAAAGTTTTACCTAAATTCCATTGATTGCGAACAAAATAGACCTTAGCCTGATTCACATAATATTGAGGAAGGTGTTCTTTATCATCATCAATAGCAGAGATAAAAAAAATTGCAGAGCAAAAAATTAAGAATGTACTATATAAGTATCTCCATTTAATCTTCATAATTCACCCTCCTTCTTTTGCATAACAACAGAGATTGTAGCATTTTCCGCTGGAACAAAAACCGATTTGTTTTCCTCATCTCCTTCAAATCCTTTATGAGACATATTTTTCCATTTAAAATTGCGTTTAGTAAAATAACTAAAAAAGCCTTTCAAAGAAAAAAACGTAATAAAAGGATGATATAAAAATGGCTCAAGCATTGCAGCAATAACAAGCAATATATAACCTTCACGCGCAAAAACATATCGACGATATGTTGAGCCTACAAAATAGCTGAAAAAGCAAATCACCGTAGATTGAAACAAACAAAAGAAATAAATCATCAAAAAGATCACCCACACAGTTGTCCAGTTTACACTGTTTGTCAATATCAGCCATATAAACATTCCAAAACCTCCAACCTCAATAAAAGGAGCCAAAAGCTCGAAAAGGAGCATATATGGCATTAACAACATTCCAACCTGACGATATCGAGGATTTAAAATAATTTTATGGTGTATAAAAGACCATTGAATAAGCCCACGGGCCCAACGAGTTCTTTGCCGACCCAACAAAACCAAATTGGAAGGACCTTCAGTCCAACAACAAGTTTCAGGAATTTGCGGAATCTTATATGGGATACCCAATTCACGCATATATTTCACCATACGTATAATAAGGTCCATATCTTCAGCAAAACTATTGGAATCGTATCCACCAACAGCAATAACGATTTCTCTATCAAAAAAACCAAAACCACCCGAGACATTAGAAATCGCATTGATAGAGGCCCATCCCATCTTGCCCACAAGATAAGAGCGCATATATTCAAGTTCTTGAAAAAGAGGATAAAGCGAATGCGGGACTCGTTCATATTGCATTCGACCATCAACAAACCTAGAACCTTGGGACATCATCATAGTAGCGCTAACAGCAATAACCTTTTTATGGTTAGAAAGAACAGGCCAAATCAAACGATACAAAGCATTTTTTTCAATAATACAATCCACATCCGTATCTATAAAATAAGGATATTGGGCAACATTAATACCTGCATTAGACGCATCAGCTTTTGTACCACCATTTTCTTTATCAACCACAGTAAGAATGGAATACGCTTTCTGCCTTGATTTAAGTATGCGCCTAACTGGTGCACTCTTAACTAATTCCCTATATGCAAATGGGACCTCAACTAAATCAAAAGATGAAATAAGTTTATCCAAAGTAAAGTCAGTACTACCATCATTAACTATAATAACTTCAAATTTAGGATAATCAACAGACAGCATAGACTTCACATTCGCAATTACAGAATTTTCTTCATTAAATGCAGGAACCACAATGGATATACCTGGGGTATAAGGTGAATCCGTCAAAAGTTTTTTTATATAGGAAATACTGAAAAAAAACTTTTCTCGCCGTTGGTTAATAAAGCTAGCTACCATACACAACGTATATATCAGAATCAACAGTAAACTATAGAAGAATACAAAATAACCATAAAAATCGAATATAAAATTTTTCATGCTATTTCCCTTTTTTGTTGATTAATAAGAGGATTTTTGATATGCTCAAAAAGAATAACATCTGCCATATCGGCCCGAAGTTCAAGCAATTCAAATTCATGCCTTCCTTGAGTTCCATAGTCAAAGAGACCTTCTAGTGCTGCCATTTTAGTAGAAATATCAACGGCATCAAAATATGCAGAGCACAAAAAAGAAAGAGAAAGCCCGGATTGCATCATCGTAACAGACGATATAACAGCTTGTTTTACTTTTTCTGGCTGAGCTGTATAAGAACTGATTAATTTTTGTTCAGCTTCTACATACTTCATATAACCCAAAGTCTTTGCTATTTCACAACGCAATTCCATATTATTCGTTTCAAAGAATGTATCCAACAAATAAGGACATTCATCTTTTTTATGCCAATAACGAATTTCACAGGCAAAAAGAGGCTTCACTATTTCATTTTTAGGAGCTCTTATCCATTGTGTAACATTAGGTATATTTTTATTCCAACGCAAACGATTCTCAAATATATTGTGAATATCAATTTTATCCCATGGCCTAAAATTTGAATCAAAATCAGCATTATCAAAGAAACGGAAAGGATCTGCAGAACTATCCCACATAAAAGTAGCCTGAGCAGCTTTTCTAATTTGGGGATTACGATTATAAAGCTGAGGTATAAGGACGACACTTGAGACACTCTCCTCTAAATAACGAATCCACATCAACATACGCATTCTATAGCGAGGCTTTGCAAATTGAATTTCCCTTTCAAAAAAAGGAATCAAATCAAACGCTAATATAATATTATGATAGTTTGTTCTATTCAAACGTTCAGATAATTCAACTTTAAACAAAGCCAATAACCCCGTGAAAAGACGCTTTTGTTTTACTCCCAAGGGCTTTTTCTTATCATAATTAAGACTCACAATTATATCTTCCACAGAATGGACAACCGGATCTACAGCTATAATCTTTATTTTATCACGATATGTGACTTTTAAATAATGAAGAATTTTTCTATCTCGAATTTTCCCCATGTATAAAATTAAGATTTCAATAAATAAAATGGCACTAATCAATATAGATACTAATATAACAAATATACTAATTTTAACGACAAGAGGATAACCGATAAACACATTGTAATAATAATAATAATAGTACAGAATGTAATCAAAACCATATAAAATTGTATTGTTCATACCCCTCTTTAAATTTTATTGACTAAAAGTTTTATAGCAGCCATTTTCCTCAGCCGAACCAACTGTAAATCCATAATTTTGGCAGGATCTTATATTATTTTCCATCCTTGCAAAACTTCTTTCTACCATATATAGTTTTTTACTAGTTCTTGCTTACCTGCTAACGACAACCTTAACCACACAGCAAAATACTTTAATCCTTATTAATATTCTGTTGATTTTTCCAGACAATCTTTCCGTTATATTTCCTATCTGCCAAATCATTCTAATTAAAAAACAAATGTCCCACTAAAAGAACAAATTCACGTAACGGGAACCATTCACAAAAAAATAATAATAAACTCCTCCTCCCATTTTAGAATAATTCCTCTAAGCAGCATGCACCATTATTCATCTATTACCACCAAATTTCATTCAAATCTGCAGGGTATGTTTCTTAAAGTTTAGTTACTTCAAAAAATGCAACTATACAAAGGAGAAAGGAACTCCTTCAATTTCTCGTTTCAACCATTTTTAAACAGATTTATATATTAGTTATCTATTGCTTAACCTAAAAACACATAATAACCCACCTCATCATATCATATGAAACTCCATCAATAATAATATTATAATTAAGATAATATCTGGCTGCAAATATAAGTCAATATTTTTTCTTAAACAAAAAAAATAAATCTTTTATGTAAAATCATACTTTATAAAGGTCTAAAACACACATATATACCATTTTTTACATATCTAGCACCTTAAATCGACAAAAAATTAGAATCGACATAACAAAAAGAAAGCTATCGAATAATATTCAATTCCCCAATAATATTTGAAGCTTTACCATATCTATCTATTAGAAAAAGAACATATCTAATATCTACTCCTATACAACGTTGTAAACTAGGCTCATATTTCAAATCACTACTCATCGCCTCCCAGTTTCCATCGAAAGCAAGTCCCATCAGCTCACCTTTTTTGTTGAACATGGCACTTCCGGAATTACCTCCGGTAATATCATTATTTGAGATAAAACAAATATTTATCGAACCAGATTTATTAGCATAGCGTTCAAATTTCTGATCTTCCAATAACTTCAACAAATCTGGCTTTATAGAAAAGTCATGGTCTCCTTTATGAGCTGCGACCTTATCCAAAAGGCTTTGAGACGTAGTATAATAGTCTTTTTTCATCCCGTCTGGAGAATAATAACTACAAATAGTGCCATAACTCATTCTCATCGTAGAATTAGCATCCGGATAACAGAGTTTCTCATAATCCATACGACGAATAGCCGCTGTCAGCTCCCTCTCATCCTTACTAATGACCAGAGAAGGTTTATAAATGCCATAGCCCATCTCAAGGAATTTAACTGCCAAATCGGTACTTAATAAAATGGCCGGATCCTTCATTATGTCATAAGTTGAATCGCGATTTAAAAAACGCTGGAGCCCCTTTATTGATTTCAATTGAGACTTGGCATATAAAGAATCGACAAAAGCACTTTCCGAAGAATAATTCTTTTTTATATCTTTATAGACATCAGGCAAAAATGCCGTATCAACCGAACAACGGTATTTTGCCAGCAACGCTTTGAAAACCTTCTTGTCCAACTCTACATCATAATTTTTATATCGATCCACAAGATCTTCCAATCCCGCTTTCACTTGCTTATCGCCAGCATTAAAATCGAAATTCATGATTTGCATGGCAAGTTGCAATAATTCAGGACCATTAAAAAAAGCTTCTACAAAATAAGCTTGCGCTTTATTAACCGAAGTCCTTTCCTTATACGCCACAGCAAGTTCCGAGAGCAGATTCACATTTTTCTGTTCATCCTTATGCCCCAGAATCCATTGATGAAGAGCAGATTCTATTTTTTGACGACTCTCAATTATTTTAAGTCTATCCGTTGCTTTATTCATGCCTATACTATTTTTCCAATAGTTAGAACATTCACTGTATTTTGAAGCATACTCAATACGAATTTGCTGGCTATCATTCATTGCTTTTTTCCAAATGCCTAGCTTTACTCCCCGCACATCAATCATTGACTGATGTGCATTTTTATCCATTTCATCGATGCCATAAGAAGATAAATAACGCTCTGTAGAGCCAGGATATCCCATGGTCATACTAAAGTCCCCTTCATCATAACCCGCCAAAGAGATAGGCACCGAGTAGGCAGGATGATATGGTACATTGTCCAAAGAATAATCTGCCGGACGGTTATTTTTATCGGCATAAATTCGAAATACACAAAAATCCCCAGTTTGTCTTGGCCAAACCCAATTATCAGTATCCCAACCAAATTGTCCAACAGAAGAAGGGGGTGCAAAAACCAATCTCACATCAGTAAAAGTCCTATAGACAGAAAGGCTATATTCAGTACCACCATAATAAGTGTCAACTTCTGCTGTCAAAGTAGAGTCTTTGTAAGAAGCTTCTTTTGAGATGACACTTTTTATAGAATCCACCGCAAAATTCCTTTGCTGTTCTGTCATCTCCGGCTTAACAACTTTAAGCACCTTACCTGTCACATCTTTTGTATAAAGTAAAAAACGCACAAAAAGTTCCGGATTAGGCAGTTCTTCTTTGAAAGAATGAGCTACAAAACCGTTTTCAATATAATCATGTGCCATCGAAGAATGCTGTTGAACACTATTTAAGCCACAATGATGGTTAGTAAATACCAGACCATCGGAAGAGACAACAACACCAGAGCAAAACCCTCCGAAACTTACAATAGCATCTTTTAATGACGGACTATTTGTACTATACAATTGTTTATATGGTAACAAAAAGCCCATTTTACACATCGTTTGATAGGTTGCTTTATTGAGCTGCGAAAGCAACCACATACCTTCATCAGCCTGCACATAGGATGATATAAAAAGAATGCTCAAGGCTATGATTTTAAATTTCTTCATAAGATGGGTCTTACTTGCTTTTTATCAAATTGAAATTTCTAGAGAATTAATTAATCGGAATGGGCACTCTTAATCCTATGCTTTCTTTCCGAACATCAAAAGCATTTATTTTCCAGAGAAATTGCGTTAAAATAATACTGTCAGCAACCAACATAATTATCTCTTCTTAAATAAACGATTGAGTATCGGTATTTCACTCAAAGCCACATCATGTTTCACCATGTATGCGATAAATACAAACAAGAGGAAAGTACGGAAAACCAATCGAAGTACAACTGAATGAATAGGGACTAATTCGCCTAAAGCATATAAAACAATAGTCAGTAAAGTATATGCAAAAATACTCTTTAAAGGATAATTGATCGGATAATATTTCTGTCCAACGAAATAAGATAAGAGCATGGCAACAGCATAGCCGGCAAATCCTGACCATGCGCAAGCCATATATCCATAATTTGGAATAAAAATGATATTGATTGCTACCAAGACAAAGCATCCTATTCCCGAAAAATAGGCTCCCCAAATTGTCTTATCTATCAACTTGTACCAAAAAGAAAGATTAAAATAGATGCCAGTCATAATAGCAGCAGCCATGACAATAGGAACGACTTTAAGCCCTGCCCAATAATCATGTCCAATAATATGTTTCAGAATATCCATATAAGCCATTACAACGAGAAAAGCCAGTAAAGTGAAAATGATAAAAAATTTCATGGCTTTTGCATAAGTTGCTCGATTATCTTTATCGCGACTTTTGCCAAAAACAAAAGGCTCATAAGCATAGCGAAAAGCCTGAGTTATCATCGCCATAATCATCGCTATTTTACTGGCAGCCCCGAAAATACCCAATTGCATGTCGACATCAGGCTTTTTGTAGACATAACGGAATAAAATGACACCAGCTGTCTGATTCAGTATGCCAGCAATGCCAAGGATCAAAATAGGCCAGCTGTAGCTCATCATCCGCTTAAGCAAATTCCAATTGAACTGATATTTCAGCCCAAAAAGCTCACGGTACAAGAAAAGCACCATTGTTACCGAACAGAACAAATTAATATAAAACACATATCCGACGCCCACATTAGGATTATATATCGTACCTATCACACTTGGATACTTAGCATATAACGCAGGCAAAGCTATGTAGTACACAAGATTCAACACGATAAGCATCATAATGTTGATAATCTTAAGATAAGCAAATTTAAGAGGACGCTTCTGATAACGAAGATATGCAAAAGGTATAGCCGTAAAAGCATCAAAAGCAACACATACAGCCATTACTCCAATATAATCGGGATGTTCTGAATAACCCATTACACCGGCTATGGAAGGCAAAAAGCCTAACACCAAAACAGAAAAAAGTATAGAGCTAAAACCTACAGAGATTAAGGTAGTAGTATATACTTTATTTACATCTTCTCCAGTTTTGTTTGCATAGCGAAAGAAAGTGGTTTCCATACCATAAGTAAGGATTACCAATAATAAAGCTGTATAAGCATAAATATTGGTAATCATTCCGTATCCTCCGGAAGCCGCAGATATTTTTGCCGTATAAAGCGGAACTAACAGATAATTTAAAAAGCGGCCGACGATACTGCTCATCCCATAAATAGCAGTATCTTTTGCCAAAGATTTGAGATTTGTTGCCATAATTTAAAACAATGTTGCCTGCTTATCCGAAGAATATAAACTACGTCCTAAATGTTTATACGCCAATTCTGTAACCTCTCTGCCACGGGGCGTGCGTTTCAAAAAGCCTTCTTTTATCAAAAATGGCTCGTACACTTCTTCTATCGTACCAGGGTCTTCGCTAAGAGCAGTTGCAATGGTGGTAAGTCCCACAGGACCACCTTTGAACTTGTCGATTATGGTGCAGAGTAACTTGTTATCAACCTCGTCAAGTCCATATTTATCTATATTTAAAGCCTCTAAGGCAAATTTTGTAATTTCCATATTGATAGAGCCGGAACCCTTTACCTGAGCAAAATCACGAACCCGCCTGAGCAAAGCATTAGCTATACGAGGGGTACCACGGCTTCTTGAGGCAATTTCCAATGCTGCTTGATCAGATATAGGCACATCAAGTATACTAGCCGAGCGCTTCACAATCTGTGTCAAAATAGAATCATCGTAATATTCCAAATGCAAATTAATACCGAAACGAGCCCTCAGAGGAGCGGTGAGCAATCCACTACGAGTTGTGGCTCCTACAAGTGTAAAAGGATTCAAATCTATCTGGATGCTTCGGGCAGATGGTCCTTTGTCTATCATAATATCGATACGATAATCTTCCATCGCCGAATAGAGATACTCTTCGACAATAGGCGACAAACGATGGATCTCGTCTATAAAAAGCACATCATTGGGTTCAAGGCTAGTCAATATACCGGCCAAATCACCAGGTTTATCAAGCACCGGGCCGGAAGTAATTTTGAACCCGACCCCCAGTTCGTTAGCAATAATATTTGAAAGTGTTGTTTTTCCCAAACCGGGAGGACCGTGAAGCAGAGTATGATCTAAGGCCTCACCACGAAGTTTGGCAGCTTTAACAAAGATACGAAGATTATCGACGATCTTCTCCTGACCACTAAAATCATCAAACCTTAGTGGGCGGAGAGCGTTCTCAAAATCTTTCTCTGTCTGAGATGATGACTGTTCCCTTATGTCAAAACTTTCTTCCATTCTCATTTACTCTGGGCGGCAAAGATACTGATTTCAAAAATTATAACAGCAGAATGCAACTACTATTTTAAAAGATTTCACTATTCTATCGCATTTTCAAATAATATTGTCGCGCATTTTCATCAAACTTTTCAATAGTATAGCGCAGCATTGTACGAGGCATTTGCAACACATGAATATCAAGAAAAGAGCGCAATACAGTCTCATTTCTTTTACCTACTTCGCGTAACATCCAACCAATAGCTTTGTGCATTAAATCGTGAGGATGATGTATCAATAATTCCGCTAAATGTAATATATCTTCGTAATCATTACTTCTGATGAAAGCAATAGTCGACACCACCGCGATGCGTTGTTCCCAAAGGCTGTGACTATTTGCCAGCCGATAAAGTATTTTGCGCTCCTCTTCCGACCGACCGACCAAATAAGCACCGACAAGATAAGGTGCAGAAAGATCGACCAAATCCCAATTGTTTATGCCCTTTGTATGAGAAAGATAGTATTCGAATATTTGTTTCCGAAGAGTATCGTCACCTCGCTTGTAATTATCAACTAATAACAATAAGCCACATAGCCGAACTTCATGCCAAGAAGAGGTCAGCAAGTCTGTTATCGTTTCAAAATCAGTTTCACGATATTGTTTGACAACGCCTCTAACTTGTGGCACTACTACACCAAGAAACCTATCACCTTCCCCATACTGTCCTTTGCCCGTTTTAAAGAAACGTGGCAAGAAATTCTTTTTCTCTTCATCAGCGAGCAATTTCAACTGCCGAACTATTTCATCTGCGCGATTCTGTTTCACCATTAAATTCCGTTATTTTTCTTTCTATCCTACAAAAATAACAAAAAAAGAGTTCAATAATGAAAACATATTCCTACTTTTGCAGAAATATAACAAGAAGCTTATGGTTCTTAACTACATTTGGATAGCTTTCTTTATTATCGCTTTTATAATTGCTCTAATCAGGCTATTCTTTTTTGGTGACACACAAATTTTCACTGAAATAATCAACTCAACTTTCAGTTCTTCAAAGACCGCGTTCGAAGTATCTTTAGGACTCACGGGGGTACTTTCACTTTGGTTGGGTATCATGAAAATTGGAGAAAAAAGCGGTCTGATAGCGGCCCTCTCCAGATGGTTAAGTCCTGTACTATGCCGTTTATTTCCGGAGATCCCAAAGGGACACCCAGTAATGGGTTCCATCTTTATGAATATTGCAGCCAACATGCTTGGGCTTGACAATGCCGCTACCCCTTTAGGACTTAAAGCAATGAAAGAGTTGCAAGATTTAAACCCTAAAAAAGATACGGCAACAAATTCGATGATTATGTTTCTGGTAATCAACACCTCCGGTTTGATGTTGGTACCTATAAGCATTATGGTATATCGAGCTCAAATGGGTTCAACTCAACCAACCGACGTCTTCATTCCTATACTACTCACAACGACAGTTTCTACGTTGGTAGGAATCATAACTGTAAGTATATCACAACATATCAATCTATTAAACAAAACGATGTTGACATTCGGAGCATCTGTGGCTTTATTGTTCAGTAGTTTGATCTATGTGTCCCTTTCTATTTCCAAAGAATCGATGCAAACTTACTCTACATTGATTGCCAATATTATTCTTTTCTCGGTTATTATTACATTTATTTTTAACGGCTTACGAAAGAAAATAAACGTATACAACGCATTTGTAGAAGGAGCAAAAGAAGGCTTTACTACAGCTGTGCGCATCATCCCTTATTTAGTAGCTTTCTTAGTAGGCATTGCCATTTTCCGAACATCCGGAGCATTAGATTATTTAATACAAGGCATCAAATATTTAATTGATTTGTGTGGCATCAACTCCAGTTTTGTAGGAGCATTACCTACGGGACTCATGAAAGCCTTAAGTGGTAGTGGTGCTAATGGGCTAATGATAGATGCCATGAAACAATACGGAGCCGATTCATTTGTTGGACGGTGCAGTTGTGTAATGAGAGGCTCTTCCGATACTACATTCTATATTCTCGCCGTTTATTTTGGCAGTGTAGGTATTTCTAAAACACGTAATGCAGTAACATGCGGATTAATAGTAGATTTTGCGGGTATTATAGCCGCCACGATTTTCAGTTATATCTTTTTCTCATAATTTATTTAGCAGATGGAAATACTATATTTCTCCGAAGACATCGAGATGCCTGATATCAATCAAGAAGAGACGACTACGTGGATTAAAGAAGTAGCCAATACTTACAATAAATATATTGGTGAAATATCATATATATTTTGCTCCGACAATAAAATTCTTGAGGTCAATAACCAATATCTTCAGCACGATTATTTCACAGATATTATTACTTTCGACTATTGCAAGGGTAATAGACTTGCAGGAGATATATTTATCAGTCTTGACACAGTTAAAAGCAATTCGGAAAGTTTTCATACTCAATATACCGAAGAATTGAATCGCACGATCATTCACGGCATCCTTCATCTTTGTGGAATTAATGATAAAGGGCCAGGAGAAAGAGAAATCATGGAAGCCGCAGAAAATAGAGCATTGGCCATACGCTGAATTGTTTTGCAAGAACATCTTGGCCTTGCCCCATTATTTACAAAACAGCCCAAGTTTCGCCAATAAAAGTAAGAGCCGTATGCACAAAATTCTATAATTACAATAGGACTCTTTGCCACCTCCGTATGACACCATTATACACTATCCCACAGCAGGTTATCGATGCACCGTATACAATGCCAGCGAGAAAAGGTCCGAAAATCGACCCTAGAGTATATTGTAGACTCCTTATTTTCAGCGGACCTTCGCTTAGAACAAGTCTAAATGATAGTCTACAGATAGCTGAAGGCTTGATTTGCAGATAGACGAGTGTGCACCATTCTCTTTAATAAGTACCTCTTGTTTCCATATCTCACAGTGACTAAAAATGGAACAAAGCAATAGAAACAAAGAATATTGCTTTTCAAAGTGAATATCAAGAATGATACTGATACTTTCTTATCAACACCTCATCGAGAACACCTTCTAGAGCACTATCTTAGTAGGTGTTTCACTGCTCGAATATAAGCCGAATAAAAACGAAAAATAAATAGATCACACGCAAATCATTGATATACAGCGAGAAAATGATAAGGACGAAAATAAACTTTTATGTTCGTCCTTATCATTTTTTGAAAACTCAAATTCGATTCTTGAATCAATGAGGCCAACTTCAGTGTTGTTAAAATAGTATCAGCATCGTCTTCAATAGTGACTTTAAAACACGATTCTTTCAGGAAATCGGTATTATCCTTATCTTTCTAAAACCACATAAAGACCTAAATCTGTTGACGCCCATACGTTTTCAGAAAAACTTAAGGACGTCACCGGAAAAACTAACATACGACAATTTTGTTGATGCAGCAATAAGGTTGAAAGTCTGTGGTGTATACTCTTATGCTTAGCCCCCTACCCTCTACCGACGAGTGTCTACAAGAAAAACGATTAGCATTGAAGATTAAAAAGAATGCATCTAAATTAAGTAGAGTTTCATATTAAAACTAGAATAAAAAGAATAAAACATAAAGAAAAGAGTGCATTTCGACAAAGTTATATACAACACATAGTCTCTTTTTCATAACTTTGCAACAGCTAAAAAACATAGAAAACAAATTTAAATGGATTTTAATTACGATGTAATTGTTATCGGTGGCGGACATGCCGGCTGTGAAGCAGCTACTGCAGCCGCCAATATGGGTTCAAAGACTTGTCTTATCACAATGGACATGAACAAAGTAGGGCAAATGAGTTGTAATCCTGCCGTAGGAGGTATTGCTAAAGGGCAAATCGTGCGAGAAATAGATGCCCTGGGAGGCAATATGGGAATTGTAACAGACAAAACATCCATACAATTTCGGATACTTAACCGTTCGAAAGGGCCAGCTATGTGGAGCCCCCGATCTCAATGCGACAGAAATAAATTCATCTGGGCGTGGCGTGAAATACTCGAAAATACCCCGAATTTAAATATTTGGCAAGATACGGTGCGCGAACTTATTGTAGAAAACGGTGCAATAGCAGGAGTCATTACCTGTTGGAGCGTAACACTTAAAGCTAAATGCGTCATCCTAACAGCTGGAACATTCTTAAACGGACTAATGCACATCGGGCGAAATAAGTTCCCGGGAGGAAGAGCTGCAGAGCCATCGTCGTACAAATTGACCGAATCTATCAATTCTTACGGAATAAAATCAGATAGAATGAAAACCGGTACTCCAGTTAGAATAGATGGAAGAAGTGTACATTTTGAAGAAATGGAAGAACAAAAAGGAGAAGATGATTTTCATCATTTTTCTTTTATCCCGCAAGAAAAACGACAGTTCGTACAGCGTCCGTGCTGGACCTGCTTTACAAATGAAAAAGCACATGAGATATTACGCTCCGGATTGGAAGATTCTCCCCTATTCAACGGACAAATAAAAAGTATCGGTCCACGTTATTGTCCAAGTATTGAAACGAAGCTTTTTACCTTTCCTGACAAAAATCAGCACCAATTATTCTTAGAGCCGGAAGGAAGCACAACTAACGAGCTTTATTTAAACGGTTTCTCCTCTTCTCTGCCAATGGAAATACAAATTAAGGCACTGAAAGAAATACCAGCTTTTAAAGATTTAGTCGTTTATCGTCCTGGCTATGCTATAGAATATGATTATTTTGATCCTACACAATTAAAACACAACTTAGAATCGAAGATTATTAAGAACTTATTCTTTGCAGGGCAGGTAAACGGAACGACAGGATACGAAGAAGCAGGAGGACAAGGGACTATTGCAGGAATTAATGCCCACATTAATTGCCACGGAGGTAATCCTTTTATTTTAGGAAGAGACGAAGCATACATCGGCGTTCTCATCGACGATTTAGTAACAAAAGGGGTCGATGAACCCTACCGTATGTTCACTTCAAGAGCAGAATATCGTATACTATTAAGAATGGACGATGCAGATGTCAGACTAACACCAAAAGGATATGCTTTAGGATTGGCCAGTAAAGAGCGCCATCTATTGCTAGAATCAAAAGCTAATGAAATCAATAAAATAATCGATTTCACCAAGAATTATTCAGTAAAGCCAACAACAATAAATAGCTGGCTCGAAAGCATCGGCACTAGTCCCCTTCGACATGGTTGCAAATTAATCGATTTAATCAATCGCCCACAAATAAATTTGATGAACATATCAGAGAAAGTAGCCGAATTCAACGAGATTATTTCATCTATAGAAGATCGGAAAGAAGAAATTATTGAAGCTGCAGAAATAAAGATAAAATATCAAGGATACATCGAAAGAGAGAAAATAATAGCCGATAAGATGGTCCGATTAGAGAATATAAAGATAAAGGGTAAGTTTGACTATGGTTCCATACAATCTCTTTCAACGGAGGCTAGACAGAAACTAATTCGTATAGATCCGGAAACAATAGCTCAAGCAAGTCGCATACCTGGAGTATCTCCAAGTGATATTAATGTCCTTTTAGTTATGGTACAACAATAAGAAGGCGCCAGGTTTCACGTGAAACAAAGCATTCATTAAACAATAGGCAATCAAATGAGAATGAGTGAGAAAGAGTGATAAATAGAAGGCAAAATGCTATTAAAGTAGTACTTTAATAACAGAATACATCTACGGACCAGAAACAACTAGTTCAGATAATAAAAACTTTCCAAAATGAAAAACGAAAAGATAACAAATAGAATGAACGAGTATTTAAGGGGGATTGTAATGAACCTACCTGAAGGCCCTGGAGTATACCAATATCTGAACGAGAAAGGAACTATAATATATGTAGGGAAAGCAAAGAATCTAAAAAGAAGAGTTTATTCATACTTTAGTAAAGATCACGATTCATTTAAAACAAAGTTACTAGTCACGAAAATTGTAGATATAAGGTATATTGTCGTAAACAGCGAAGAAGACGCGTTGCTTTTAGAAAACAATTTAATAAAGAAATACAAGCCACACTACAATGTATTACTTAAAGACGATAAGACATACCCTTCGCTTTGCATTACCAACGAAGCATTCCCTAAAGTAATAAAAACAAGACAGATTATTAAAAACAGAGGGACCTATTATGGACCATACAGCAATGTAGGAATGATGTATGTATTACTTGATTTGATAAAGCACCTATACCCCCTAAGGACGTGCAATCTCAACCTGAGCAAAGAAAATATTCAGAAAGGGAAATTTAAAGTTTGTCTAGAGTACCACATTGGTAATTGCAAGGGACCTTGTGTAGGTAAACAAAGTACTGAAGACTATAGCAAAAACATTGAAGAAATAAAAAGAATTTTAGGAGGAGAAATACAAGAAATCTCAAAAGAGATCTACGAGGAGATGAAAAGACTCTCTATAGACTTAAAATTTGAAGACGCTGAAATATTAAAGAGAAGGTACCTTCTTCTAGAAAAATATCGGAGCAAATCAGAAATAGTAAATCCTTCATTACATAACATAGACGTATTCACTATAGAAGAAAACGGCAACAAATCAGCCTTTATAAACTATCTACACATTACAAAAGGCGCCATTAACCAGGCATTTACCTTCGAATATCAGAAAAGACTAAATGAAAGCAAAGAAGAGTTGCTTGCCCTAGGAATAGTAGAGATGAGAGAACGATATAAAAGTCAAGCAGAAGAGATAATAATCCCCTTTCCGATAGATTTAGAATTGAAAGATATAGTCCAAAGCATACCACAAAGAGGCGATAAAAAGAAATTGCTGGAATTATCTCTGATGAATGTAAAACAATATAAATTAGACAGGCTAAAACAGGCAGAAAAATTAAACCCTGAGCAAAGAGGCGTCAGACTAATGAAAGAGATTCAAGCTTTGCTTCATCTTGATAAATTGCCCATACGAATAGAAAGCTTTGATAATTCTAATATCCAAGGAAGCGATGCAGTTGCAGCCTGTATAGTCTTTGAAAAGCTAAAGCCGTGCAAAAAAGAATATAGAAAATACAATATAAAGACCGTTATAGGCGCTGACGACTATGCTTCAATGGCTGAAGTTGTAAGGAGAAGATATGGCAGGTTAAAAGAAGAAAATAGCCCCCTACCCGATTTAATTATTACAGACGGAGGCGCTGGACAAATGGAAATCGTAAGAAAAGTAATAGAAGACGAATTGAATCTAAAGATTCCGATAGCAGGACTGGCAAAAGATGGAAGGCACAGAACATCGAAACTCTTATTCGGATTTCCACCGGCAACTATAGGCCTAAAACAAAACAGCGCGATGTTCAAATTAATGGAAACAATTCAAAATGAAGTACACCGATTTGCCATTACATTTCATAGAGACAAGCGAAGTAAACATCAAATAACTTCAGTATTGGATAACATCAAAGGAATAGGAGAAAAAACAAAAAATACGCTACTAAAAAAATACAAAAGTGTAAATAGAATTAAAAGTGCAGAGGAAAAAGAACTAATAGAATTAATAGGAATAGCGAAGACTAAAATTATAAAAGAAGAATTGAAAGGTGAATAGAAAATTGGCTATTCAAACAATGTTGATTATCTTTGTTACTAAGTTTAGTAAGAAATAATAATAATATAGAAATGCGGCTAGTTATACAAAGAGTGGCACAAGCGTCTGTAACTATTAATGAGAGGGTAAAATCAGAAATAAAAAAAGGTCTCCTCATATTTATAGGCATTGAAAACAGTGATGGAACAGATGATATAGAATGGCTCTGCAAAAAAGTTATTAATCTACGCATCTTTGATGACAACGAAGGAGTAATGAATAAATCAGTGTTAGATATAAAAGGAGACATCCTGGTTATCAGCCAATTCACACTTCATGCATCTACTAAAAAAGGCAATAGACCATCTTATATAAGAGCTGCTAAGGGAGATATATCAAAACCCCTTTATGAACGATTCTGTAAAGAGCTAAGCAAAGAATTGGGAAAACAAATCGGTACCGGAGAATTCGGTGCAGACATGAAAGTAAAACTGCTAAACGATGGCCCAGTAACGATATTAATGGACACTAAAAATAAAGAATAAATGACAATACAAGAAGCACAACAGCTTGTAGATGAATGGATTAAAAAATATGGGGTACGTTATTTCAACGAACTTACCAATATGACGATATTGACCGAAGAGGTAGGAGAAATGGCCCGCGTAATGGCTCGTAAATATGGCGAACAATCCTTTAAAAAAGGCGAAAAAGACAACCTTGAGGAAGAAATAGCCGATGTCTTTTGGGTACTCATCTGCATCGCTAACCAAACAGGAACCGACTTGACCAAAGCATTGGAAAAGAGCATAGAAAAAAAGACAAATAGAGACAAAGAAAGACATATAAATAACAATAAATTAAAATAAAATGGAAGATAACCACGCAACAAAAAGTAAGTACGAAGCAGCACTTGCTAAGTATAATACTACCGTGAATGATGAAGAAGTTGCAAAAAAAGTTGCAGAAATTAAAGAGAAAGAAGTTCCTAAAAATGATACTAAAGAAATTAAAAAGCTTCTCTTCAGCTGCATTGATCTCACAACATTAAGATGTGAAGACAATGATAAAAGCGTGATGGAATTTGTAGAGAAAGTAAACAAATTTGATAACGATTATGCAGATCTTGACAATGTAGCTTCCATTTGCGTATATCCAAATTTCGCTGAGATCGTAAAAGACACATTAGAGGTTGATAATGTTGGAATAACTTGCGTTGCAGGTAGTTTCCCTTCGGCACAAACCTTCATTGAGGTAAAAATTGCTGAAGTTGCAATGGCCATCATGAATGGTGCTGATGAAATAGATATTGTACTGCCAGTAGGTAAATTTTTATGCAATGATTATGAGGGAATAAGTGATGAAATTGGAGAGATTAAAGAATCGTGCAAACAACATGCACTGAAAGTTATTCTTGAAACCGGTGCACTAAAGACAGGCACCAACATTAAGAAAGCCTCTATCCTATCAATGTATAGTGGTGCAGACTTCATTAAGACATCAACAGGCAAACAACAACCGGCAGCCACTCCAGAAGCAGCACACGTAATGTGCACGGCCATTAAAGAATACTATGAAAAGACAGGAAGAAAGATCGGCTTCAAACCCGCGGGAGGTATCAACACCGTAAAAGATGCCCTTACTTATTATAGCATCGTAAAAAATATATTAGGTGAAGAATGGCTCAACAACAAGCTCTTTAGATTAGGTACAAGCAGACTTGCAAACTTGCTACTTTCTGAAATAGAAGGAGAAGAAATCAAACTTTTTTAGCAAACAAAATAATAAATAAAAGCATATCAAATGCTCAGCAATATTAACCTACCCTATTCATAAATGCAGATCGCAAACATAATAGATTCGGGTTTTTGATATGCTTCCAAAAAACTTATAAATCGCGATTGACAATATAATCCAAATACCCTATTAAAGATTCTCTAATCTCAGTATCGGGCAATCCCATAAGCATATCAAATGCCTTATTACGGAACTCTTTCATGCGATTTATAGCATATTCTATACCTCCATTTGTGCGAACTAATCCTACTAAACGAGTTATTTCTTCCAAAGAAGCTACTCCCTGCTTTATCCTGATTGCTACATCATGCGCCCACGGCTCAGAAGTATTATTAAGGACATAAATGGCAGGCAATGTCAACTTACCTTCAAGCATATCTTGATGAGTTGGTTTTCCAATCTCTTCGTCATCATAATAATCAAAAATATCGTCGCGTATTTGAAAACAAATACCCATCAGATCGCCTATTATGCGTGCAAACTCAGCATCTTCCTTACTGTCAGATACCGATAGAGAACCGCACATGGCACAAGCAGAAAACAACGCAGCAGTCTTTTTTCTTATCACCTGATAGTAATCTTCCTCAGAATAAACCCTTTTACCGATATTATCCAACTGGAGCAATTCACCATCAGACAAATCACAACCCAACCGCGAAACGACTTCAATAATATCCAAATGGGAAGTCTTTGAGGCATAATTCAAACTGGTAGCCAATATATAATCACCAGAAAGAACAGCTACACGATTATCAAAAATAGCATTCACCGATTTTTGTCCACGGCGTTCCTTACTATCATCAACAACGTCATCATGAACAAGACTGGCAGTATGCAACAATTCTAATGATACGGCAGTATAAAGCGTTGATTGTCCAATTTCCCCATGCAAACGAGCCATCAACATGATAAGAATTGGGCGCATCATCTTTCCCTTTTTACTCAATATATGAGAAGATATACGCTGCAATAAAGGGTTATCAGACTTCAGAGATAATTCGAACAATTTTCTGAATTCAAACAATTCTTGCTGTATAGGTTGCTTTATTTTCGATAGAGTATCCATATTAATTTAATTACGATACAAAAATAGTAATAAAACCAATAATAAAGTATTTTTTCGTAATTTTACATGCAAAAAAACAGCTAATTATGAGTTTCAACAACAAACTTTTCCTTTTAGACGCTTATGCACTAATCTTCAGAGCATATTACGCAATGATCAGAAACCCACGAATCAACTCGAAAGGAATGAATACTTCAGCCATTCTAGGTTTTGTCAATACGCTTGAAGACATACTAAAAAGAGAAGATCCTTCGCACATAGGCATTGCCTTCGACCCCGCAGGGCCTACCTTTCGGAAGGAAATGTACAAAGAATATAAAGCACAAAGAGAAGAAACTCCCGAAGATATTAGAAAATCTGTACCCATCATCAAAGATATTATAAATGCTTACCGAATACCTATACTCGAAGTAGCAGGCTATGAAGCAGACGATGTAATAGGAACGTTATCGAACAAGGCTTCAAGACAAGGCATAGAAACATACATGCTTACACCTGATAAAGACTATGGACAATTAGTAAAAGAAAATGTATACATGTACCGTCCCAAAACAGGAGAAAAGGCATACGAGATTCTTGGCATAGAAGAGATAAAAGAAAAATATCTAATCGACGGTCCCCAACAAGTAATAGACTTACTCGGACTAATGGGAGATGCAGCCGATAATATTCCCGGTTGCCCAGGGGTAGGAGAAAAAACGGCCCAAAAATTGATCGCCGAATTTGGAAGTATCGAAAATCTCCTCGAAAGATCAAACGAATTGAAAGGAGCCATAAAGACGAAAGTCGAAAACAACAAAGAACAGATTAAGTTGTCGAAACTTCTTGCCACAATAAAAATAGATGTTCCCATCGAACTCGAGATGGATAAACTGAAAAGAGAAAAACCGGATGAGAAAAAATTGAAATCGATCTTCGATGATTTAGAATTTCATGCGCTGACCAAAAGAGTACTTGCCGAAAATCAAACTCCCCCACCCTCGTTATCTCAACCTTCACTATTCGACACTAAAAACAACACGACTCAAGGCTCTTTGTTTGAAGAAATGCCGTCCAATGATAAGGATTACCAAAATAATTCAAATTTTAGGAGCTTAAAAACATCAGACATAACATACAAACTCATTGATACAAAAGAGAAAAGAGAAGAATTAATTAAATATTTACTTACAAGCGATTTTCTAAGTCTAGATACAGAAACTACTGGAACGGATCCAATAACTGCCGAATTGGTAGGATTGAGCTTCTCCATAAAAGAAAATGAAGCATTCTATGTGCCCATACCAAGTGAAACAGAAAAAGCTATAAATATTGTTAATGAGTTCAAAGTCGTCTACGAAAATTCTAAGACACTAAAAATCGGGCAAAATATCAAATACGATTTACTAGTCCTTCAAAACTATGGCATCAGACTGAAAGGAAAGATTTTCGATACGATGGTCGCACACTACGTTATCCAACCCGAACTCCATCACAATATGGACTATTTAGCCGAAATATATCTGAACTATCAAACCGTACACATCGAAGAACTGATTGGCGAAAGAGGGAAAAAACAAAAAAACATGCGCGATTTGGAGCCGGATGCTGTTTACGAATATGCCTGCGAGGATGCAGACATCACATTACAACTAAAATATAAGTTAGAAGAAGAACTGAAAAAAAACAATGACGAACAAGTTTTCTACGAAATAGAGATGCCTCTCATTCCAGTATTAGCAAAGTTGGAGAGCAATGGAGTTCTTGTCGACACCAAAGCACTAAAACAACTATCCATCGAATTGACAATACAAATGGGTAAGATAGAAAAAGAGATTTATGAACTTGCAGGAACAGTATTCAATATTGCCTCACCCAAACAAGTAGGCGAAGTGCTTTTCGATAAATTGAAAGTTGTAGACAAAGCCAAGAAAACAAAAACAGGACAATATGTAACGTCAGAAGAAGTACTCGAAAATCTAAGGCATAAACATCCGGTTATTGAAAAGATTTTAGACTATCGCGGTCTTAAAAAACTATTGAGTACCTACATTGACAACCTTCCCCTATTGATTAATCCAAAGACAGGCAGAATTCATACTTCATTCAACCAAACTGTAACATCTACCGGCAGGCTAAGTTCAAGCAATCCAAACTTACAAAACATTCCTGTACGCGACGAAGGAGGAAAAGAAATACGAAAAGCATTTATTGCCGACGAAGGTTGCGAATTCTTCTCTGCCGATTATTCACAAATAGAACTTAGAATAATGGCACACCTTAGCCAAGACGAAAATATGATTGAAGCTTTCAACAATGGCTTTGACATTCATGCCGCAACAGCTGCCAAAATATACAAGATCCCTATCGAAGATGTCAATTCCGATATGAGACGTAAAGCCAAAACCGCCAATTTCGGCATCATATACGGAATTTCTGCTTTTGGCCTTTCAGAAAGACTAATGATAGATCGCAAAGAGGCAAAAGAGCTAATCGACAATTACTTCATTACATTCCCCCAGGTCAGAACATATATAGACAAGAGCATTGCCATTGCCCGTGAAAAAGGATATGTAGAAACAATGTTCCACAGGAAACGCTTTTTGCCGGATATCAATTCGCACAATGCAATTGTTAGAGGATATGCCGAACGAAACGCTGTCAACGCACCTATACAAGGAAGCGCCGCCGATATCATCAAAGTAGCGATGGCCAAAATTTTCGAAAGTTTCGAAACCGAAAAACTTCGTTCCAAAATGATACTTCAAGTACACGACGAATTAAATTTCAGCGTCTATCCGGACGAAAAAGAACGAGTAGAACAAATCGTTATCAAAGAGATGGAAGGAGCCTGCAAAATGTTAGTTCCACTCAAAGCAGACTGCGGTTGGGGACACAACTGGCTTGAAGCTCACTAAATTGTTGATAATATGTTGATAAATTATTAATTAATATTATTCTAATTCTGCTTTTAAAGCATAATATTCATCTTTTCATTATCTTTGCGCCAAATTGTGTATATCTTTTAACAAGTAAATTGATGAGACAATACAAAAATGTAAACAACCTTATAGGTTGGATTACTTTTGCCATTGCGGCAACAGTCTATTGTATGACAATAGAACCGACAGCCAGTTTTTGGGACTGTCCAGAGTTCATTACAACAGGATACAAACTTGAAATAGGACATCCACCTGGAGCACCTTTTTTTATGCTTGTAGCTAATCTTTTCTCCCACTTCGCAAGCAGTGCCGAGACAGTAGCCAAAATGGTAAACTATATGAGTGCCCTCATGAGTGGCGCTACCATCTTATTCCTGTTTTGGACAATCACCCATTTGGTAAAGAAATTGGTTATAAAAGATGAAGAAAATGTCACAATTTCCCAACTCATTACCATCATGGGCTCAGGTTTTGTCGGTGCCATGGCTTATACTTTCAGCGACACATTTTGGTTTAGTGCCGTCGAAGGTGAGGTTTATGCATTCTCATCCATGTTCACTGCCATTGTCTTTTGGCTGATATTAAAATGGGAAGATGTCGCCGATGAATCTCACTCCGATAGATTCCTCATTCTTATCACCTACCTCACCGGCTTAAGTATTGGCGTGCACTTACTCAATTTACTTTGTTTACCGGCTATTGTTCTGGTATATTACTACAAGAAACGCCCCAATGCCAACGTCAAAGGATCCATATTAGCACTTATCGCTTCGATAGTATTGGTAGGAGTAGTATTGTATGGCATTGTTCCGGGTGTCGTAAAAGTAGGCGGATGGTTCGAACTGCTCTTTGTCAATGGCTTTAATTTGCCATTCAACACGGGGGTTGTTATCTATATAGCCATTTTAGCTTCAGCACTCATTTGGGCGACTTACGAAACTTTCCATAATAAAAATCAGAATCGGATGCGCTATGCTTTTGTCCTGACAGTAGCATTATTGGGTATCCCATTCTATGGCCATGGTGCCAACGCCATCATCATCGGCATCATCATTATTGCCGGACTACTGATTTATCTTTCACCCAAAATACAGAAAAATCCGAAGTACCGGGTTTCTGCCCGTGCATTGAACACAGCAGTGATTTGCTCCATGATGCTGGTTATCGGTTATTCTTCTTATGCGTTGATCGTTATTCGTTCGGTAGCCAACCCTCCGATGGATCAAAACTCTCCCGAAGATATTTTCACGCTAGGCGACTACTTAGGCCGCGAACAATATGGAACCCGACCTCTATTTTACGGTCCGGCTTTCAGTTCGCGAGTTAAATTCGCACAAGAAGGTGACTATCTGAAACCTGTAGAAGAGAGCTCTGAGAAAAAATGGATACGCAAAGAAAAGACTTCGCCAGACGAAAAAGATTCCTATATTTCCATTCCCGGCGAAACAAGTTATGCGTACGAACAAAACATGTTTTTCCCCCGAATGTACGGTGCCCAATATGCAGACGGGTATAAACAATGGGTAAATATCAAAGGACACGACGTTCCTTATACCGATCCACAAAGCGGTGAAACGGTAATGGTAAATATGCCTACACAATGGGAAAATCTCAAATTCTTCTTCTCCTATCAGCTCAACTTTATGTATTGGCGCTACTTTATGTGGAACTTTGTAGGCCGCCAGAACGACTTGGAAGGAAGTGGAGAGATAGAACATGGCAACTGGATTACAGGTTTCAAGTTTATCGACCAATACCTGACAGGCAACCAAGATTTGATGCCTAAAGATCTGCAAAACAATAAAGGACACAATGTATTCTATGGGCTGCCGCTCTTGCTGGGTATTATCGGATTGCTGTGGCAAGCTTATCGAGGGAAGAAAGGAGTGCAGCAATTCTGGGTTGTATTCTTCCTCTTCTTCATGACCGGTATTGCCATAGTGCTCTACCTCAACCAGACGCCGGGGCAACCTCGAGAACGCGACTATGCCTACGCAGGTTCGTTCTATGCCTATGCCATTTGGATTGGAATGGGTGTCGCGGGTATCGTTCATCTGCTCAAAAAGGCTAAGATGAAAGAACTTACCGCTGCAGCCTTGGCAACTATTGCCTGTATCTTGATTCCTATACAAATGGCCGGTCAGACATGGGACGATCACGACCGTTCCGGAAGATATGTTTGCCGTGACTTCGGACACAACTACTTGGTGTCCATGCAAGCCAAAGGCAACCCAATTATCTTCACCAATGGCGATAACGATACTTTCCCACTTTGGTACAACATGGATACCGAAGGTCTACGCACAGATGCCAGAGTTTGCAATCTCAGTTACTTGCAGACCGACTGGTACATCGATCAGATGAAACGTCCGGCATATACTTCGCCTTCGCTGCCCATCAAGTGGAAACGCATCGATTACGTTTCGGGCACAAACGAATATATCCAGATTGACCCAACTATAGGCAACCAAATAGATTCTCTATATTCTCATAGCCCCGAAGATGCTGCCAAATATAGAGCCGTATTGGGTGCAAATCCGAACGAGATAAACACGATCTTCAAGAATTGGGTTCACAATCCGAACGACAACATGCACGTGATTCCGACCGATAGCATTATCATGAATGTCGACAAGAAAGCCGTAGAGCGTTCGGGTATGTGCATTCCAAAGGGAGCGACTATACCAGACAATATGGTGATATCATTAAAAGGGAAAAAAGCGCTGTACAAGAGTGAACTTATGATGCTCGAACTCTTAAAGAACACCAACTGGACTCGTCCCCTTTATATCGCTATCACCGTAGGTACAGAAAACCGCTTGGGCATGGACAATCACTTTATACAAGAAGGCCTTGCCTATCGCTTCACACCGTTCGACAATACCAAGACGGGAGTTACTATCGATACGAAGAAAATGTACGATAATCTGATGCACAAATTCAGATACGGCGGCATTGACAAACGAGGCATCTATCTCGACGAAAACGTCATGAGAATGTGCTATACTCATCGAAGAGTCTTCTCGCAACTCATTGTGGCATTAATGCAAGAAGGCCAAAAAGCCAAAGCATTGGCGGCTCTCAATTATTGCGAAAAGGTGATCCCTGAATACAATATCCCTTATGATTTCCAAAACGGAGCTGTACAAATGGCCGAAGCTTACTATCAACTTGGCAAGCGCGCGAATGCCGACCATATAATGCTGGCATTGGCATCCAAATCGGTAGAATACCTCAATTGGTACCTCTCTATGGGAATACAGCAGATTGCCGTTTCGTCGCAAGAGATAGAATACAACTTGGCTTTACTCGATCAAGAAGTGAAGCTGATGAACAAATATAATTCTAACTTAAGCAAGCAGTACACCATGCAGTTAAATACGATATACAACAAGTATGCACACTTCATGAAGTCTGCGCAGTAAATAGAAAATGCTTATAGAACAGCCACCACGCGCTTTTCGCGCGTTATACCCTTCTGCCATTTTCCGGAAGGACCCGAATGAGAGAACAGTTTATCTGACTTTCGACGACGGTCCCATACCGGAAGTGACACCTTGGGTACTGGATTTGCTTGCGAAACATGGCATCTACGCCACTTTTTTTATGGTAGGCGACAATATTAGAAAATATCCCGAGACTTTTAAACAAGTCGTCGAAGCGGGACATCGCATCGGGAATCATACGTTCAACCATATTAAAGGTTTCGAGCACTCTAAGGAGAGCTATTTGGCCAATACCAACGAAGCAAACAAATTGATGCATACCGACTTGTTCAGACCCCCACACGGTCACATGAGGATTGCACAATATTGGGAACTGAAGAAGTATTACAAAATTATCATGTGGGATTTGGTAACACGCGATTACAGTAAGAAACGCAATGGTCCCCAGGTTCTTGAGAATGTGAAACGGTATGTGCGCAACGGCTCCATCATTACGTTCCACGATTCTCTCAAATCTTGGGACAACGGAAATCTGCCATACGCACTACCCAAAGCCCTGGAATATCTCATAGCAGAAGGATATTCATTCAAAACCCTATGAACGAAGAAATCATAGCAAACAGTATGGTCAAAGCCGAGGCAAAACGTCTCGGCTTTGATATCTGTGGACTTGCACATGCCGAACCGGTAGACAAACACACAAGCTCTTTCTTCGACAATTGGCTCAACGAAAAGAAAAATGCCGACATGGACTATCTAGCCAATTATCACGATAAGCGCCTCGACCCACGAGTATTGGTAGAAGGCACCCAAACCATTATCTCCGTAGCCCTCAACTACTACCCCGCACAATTCATTCCGCCCACCGAATATCAGATAGCTTGGTATGCCTATGGCAAAGATTATCACGAAGTAGTGAAACAACGACTGCAAAAACTGCTTGCCGAACTGCAAACAAAATATCCGTGGCTTACGGGACGCGCTTTTTGCGATACGGCACCCGTATTCGAACGGTATTGGGCTTGGAAAGCCGGATTGGGATGGATCGGAAAGAATTGCATGCTGATCATTCCGCAAGCAGGACCATGTTTCTTCTTAGGCGAATTGTTTATCAATGCCAAAGCCGACGAATACGACACTCCCCTACCTGATCGTTGCGGAAATTGCACGCGCTGCCTGGACAGTTGTCCCACCGGTGCATTAGAAGCTCACCACGAGCTCAACGCCAGCAAATGCATCAACTACCTTACTATAGAGAATAAAAGCGGAATTTCGCCCGAAATATCCCCTAAAATAGGCAATAGCATCTATGGGTGTAACAAGTGTCAAGCGGTATGCCCCTGGAATAAGTTTGCAAAACCCACTGGTACTCCCGAGCTACAACCAAACGCATCCTTACTATCTATGCACAAAGAAGACTGGAATACCCTTACCGAAGAACAGTATCGACAAGTTCTGCGCCACAGCGCCATGAAAAGAGCCAAATACAGCGCGCTTAAAAGAAACATTGTGGCAGCCAAGAAGAACAACGACTCTGAAGATAGTAGATAAGCACCTGTCATCTCTCTCAAACCATCCTGTCAACCTCTCTATTTGGTAGATTCATCCTTTTCGTCCTTATCGTTCATTCGTTTGCTGTCCAGCAAACAGATGTTTGGTCGTGACCAAACGTGTGTATGGTCATGAGCAAACACGTGTATGGTCGTGAGAAAACGTATGTATGGTCACGACCAAACGAATGAAACCAACAGATGTGAACGATGAATGGTCTTTACGATAACGATGAAACAAACTGATTGTGAAGTTGTAACAAGCCACGGAGGCTAGCCAAAAGATAATAACAAAAAATCCCGACTCATTTGAATGAATCAGGATTAATTGTGTTGTCCTACGAAGATTCGAACTTCGACTGACAGAACCAAAAACTGTAGTGCTACCATTACACCATAGGACAATCACTTTAGGCATTGCTGTCTAAATCGACTACAAAAGTAGAGATTAACCGCTGAATCTCCAAATATTTCGCAACTTTTTTATTTAGCGATCACAAGAAAATAGTTTTTCTTGCCTCTCTGAACCACTAAGAATTTATCGTCGATCAAGTCAGTTGTCTTTATTTCGCGGTCAAAAACCACCAGCTTCTCTTTGTTTACCGATACTCCGCCACCTTGTACCAGCTTACGCATTTCTCCTTTAGAAGAGAAAATGGCAGCTTGCTCTACAAACAAATCTACGGCTTTGACGCCTGAAACCAATTCGTCGCGCGATATTTCGAATGTAGGTACGCCTTCGAACACACTAAGCAATGTGTTTTCATCAAGCTTCTTCAGAACCTCCGAAGTAGCATTCCCAAAAAGAATATTAGACGCATCTACAGCCGTTTCGTAGTCGGCTCTGGAATGTACCATAACCGTCACTTCTTCGGCCAGCTTTCTCTGCAACAAGCGCAAATGAGGTGCTTTCTGATGCTCGGCAATCAATGCTTCGATCTCTTCCTGCCCGAGCATTGTAAATACTCTAATATAATGTTCGGCATCCGCATCGCTCACATTGAGCCAGAATTGATAGAATTTGTATGGTGATGTATATTCGGGATTGAGCCATATATTGCCACCTTCGGTCTTTCCGAATTTAGTACCGTCGGCCTTCTTTATCAAAGGGCACGTCAAAGCATAAGCCTCGCCCCCATTCATACGGCGAATTAGTTCGGTACCTGTAGTAATATTGCCCCACTGGTCCGATCCGCCCATCTGCAACTTGCAGTTCTTGTTCTCATAAAGATACAAGAAGTCATAAGCCTGCAACAGCTGATAGGTAAACTCCGTGAAAGACAATCCGTCGCGGGCCTCACCATTCAAGCGCTTCTGCACCGAATCTTTAGCCATCATATAGTTGACGGTGATATGCTTACCTATATCACGGGTGAATTCGAGGAAAGAGAAATTCTTCATCCAATCGTAATTGTTCACCAGCTCTGCCTTGTTGGGCATTTCCGATTCAAAGTCAAGAAATTTGCCAAGTTGCGCTTTAATACATGCTACATTATGCGCCAATGTCTCTTCATCAAGCAAATTGCGTTCGGCCGATTTGCCCGACGGATCGCCTATCATACCGGTAGCGCCTCCAACCAATGCCAACGGTTTATGACCGGCCAGCTGCAAACGTTTCAGTATCATAATACTGCACAGATGACCGATGTGCAACGAATCGGCGGTAGGATCGAAACCTACATAAGCTGTAACATGCTCTTTGTTTAGCAACTCTTCAGTGCCCGGCATTATGTCATGTACCATGCCGCGCCATCTCAATTCTTTTACAAAATCCATCGAATGATTTAAAAATAGTTATTATAATTGTACAAAAGTACGATTCTTTTTCTGTAGAAACAACAACTTAATGCCTAAAAAAGACATTCTTAATGTTTTCGTGTATTGCAGCAGTAAATGCCGCAACGTCAATCTCCTTTATCAACGCTGCCTTTTCATAAAGCGCACGTATATTTGTATTACTCTCGTCGGTCTCGATAAAAAGCCTGTCGATAGGTATCGCACGCAGCGTTTCTTCCTGATAGTGCTCGCCCAAAGACAAATAAAATCCATGATTCAGAAACTCCAGTGCCAATTCTTTTTTACCACGAAAGCCATGCACAATCCAAGGCATCTCAGCTTTCGACTGTCTACGTAGTTCAATGAGCTCGGCATTGGCATGGACACAGTGAATAATAAGCGGCAAACGAGCGTCCGTCTCCGAGAGACGAATATGTCGGCAAAACATCTCTTGCTGTAGTTCGAAAGGAGTTTCGCAAAGCTTATCCAAACCTGTTTCGCCCAGAGCCAAAACATTGGGATTCTTCGAAAGAGACACTAATTTATTCCATTGCTCTTCGCGCTGCAACTCATCTGCGGAAATATACCAGGGATGCATCCCGACAGAATAAAAACGATTCTTCCGAATGGCAACCTCTCCGGGTATTATATTAAAAATAGCCTCTCCCCCACTCGCCTTTTGGTTATGGGTATGAATATCCAGCACATCCGACAACTGTGGACGGCGCCACAAATAAACATGTTCAGGTACGGGATCATAGCCATGACCTCCCCATGGATTGCAACGCAAGATACGCCACACAGCTAGTACAAGACCAACGAAAGGGCCATGTTTGCGAATAGCGTCTACCGCATAATGGGAACATGTAGGTGTAAATCGACAAGAATTAGGTAGCAGTGGAGATATAAATTTCTGATAGAAATAAATAGGCAAAAGCAATATATACGACAAGATACGCATAGCTGCAACTACACTACACGCTGCAACGCAGTGCACACGGCATTATCTATAACATACGAAGGAAGAAGTTCATCAGAGAGATAAACAAATGCAACCAGCCAATGTTTTTCCCCATCTGTTTTCAACAAAGATTTGTTGCGACGATAAGCTTCACGAATCTGGCGTTTCACTCTATTGCGCTTTACGGCTCTTTTGAACCGTCTTTTCGAAACGCTTATTAAAATGGCATTGACATCCAGCTCATCGACAGAAGTATAAATAACCCGTAAAGGAAAAACTGTAAACGCATAACTACCTCTCGAAAACAACTTCTCAATCAGTGTCCGCTTATACAGCCTTTCGGCTTTACATAAAGTATCCATGAGGGCTATTATTTCCCTGTATTAACCTTCTTGATATACATATCAAGAGCAGCGGTCATAGAGGGAGCTTGCACCGTAGGAGCTGATAAGTCTAGCCGAAATCCGGCATCGCGCACAGCTTGTGCGGTAGTTGTTCCGAACGTAGCGATCCGCATGTCTTTTTGTTCAAACTCAGGAAAATTTTTAAGAAGTGAAGAAACACCGGCAGGACTGAAAAAGACCACCATATCGCAATCCTGCAGCTCATCTTTTCCAAAATCATTGCTCACCGTGCGATACATTACTGCTTCGGTGTGCTGCAAACGGCTGTTATCAAGCAAGTTCTTAATATCGTTGTTATGCACATCCGACATCGGTACCAAATACTTTTCGTTCTTATGCTTTACCATCGTAGGAATCAAATCATCTATCTTACCGTTGGTTCCGAAAAACATTTTGCGCTTGCGATACTGTACATATTTCTGAATGTAGAGCGAAATAGCTTCCGTGACACAAAAGTACTTCATTGCCTCGGGAATATTAACACGCAATTCCTTACACAAATTAAAGAAATGGTCAATTGCATGACGCGAAGTGAACACTATTGCCGTATGATCTAAAATTGAAATCTTTTGCTGACGAAATTCTTTGGCAGTAAAACTTTCAACTTTAATGAAAGGGCGAAAAACAATATCAACACCATACTTTGATGCTATATCATAGTAGGGAGATTTTTCTGAAGCAGGCTTTGGCTGCGACACAAGAATTTTCTTTATTTTCAACGTCCTAGAAATTTTTAATCAACATATTGTTCATTTGAACCATACACTGGCAAAACAAAATGCACGGTATGATTTCAAGCGCACAAAAGTACAAAATTAAAAGCAGACGACGAAACAACTTTTGCGAAAAAAGCTTTAACCACTTATATAAAATTAATATTTTGGCAAAAATAAGGATACATAGGCCAATTTTTGCTACATCAAGTGGGGGTAAGTATGAAAATATGATAAGCAATACTACCGGGTAAAGAATGAATCCCACCATAACAAAAACAGTATAATATGCATCAATAAAAATAGCCGTTTGCTTACGATTAAAAAAGACCCAACCCAAAAAAGAATAAATAGTCCACTTCATAAAAAAATAGACAAGAACCAGCAGAGAATATAAAAGCAATATGACAGGAACGGGAATGGTCTTGGCTAGCAATCCATTGGTATGGATGAAATAAGAAAAGAACAGAATAGCCGAAAAAACAACTGTCTGTATCACCAATATTCCCACACTACGGGCATCGCCGACTGTATTGACAACAAACTTGCGCACGGGGCCATGAACCATAAAGAAATCGTGAGTGCGTTGAAAAAAGTAACGGCGCGTCTTGGAAAGAACAAAAAGAGCGACAAACGAAAAGAACAATACAACCAATATGGGCAAATCGCCCGAACAGGGATCCTTAAATAAAGGGGTTCCTTCAATGCCCGGTGCAAATTCGCGAGCCGAATGAAAGCGAGCCAGTTTCAATTTGGCGGCAGGGACAAAAGAGCTGAACTCAATACGTGGCAAAGTATCAGGCACATCAACTTTAGCTTGGGGAAACACATCGGGAAGCACCCCGAGATATTGTATCGTATCGGCCGGAGCTGAATGTTCGGCAACGTGAACCATATCCCGTTGCCCCACAGAAGCCGTATCTACAGTCGATAATGTATCACCCGGGTATATCATATTGCAGCAAACTTACTATAGCTTTTGTCCCACAAAGGGATATTGTAAATAAGATCCATTGCCTCTTCGGCTGTTTGAGCCACATTCCATAGATCGGCATGCCGCACACCCATGAAGTTCTCTTCCAAAGCCTTATCGAACATCGCCAATAACGAATCGTAGTAACCGTCCACATTGACTATAACAATTGGGTTGGCATAAAGTCCAAGTTGCTTCCATGTAATAATCTCAAGCAACTCGTCCCACGTACCGCAGCCTCCAGGCAAAGCTATGACAGCGTCACTTCGATCGGCCATCATTTGTTTCCTCTGGTGCATACTCTCCACTACAACCATTTTTGACATTCGGTCGTAATCCCACCCATGATCAACCATAAATTGAGGAATAATGCCAATGGCCTCTCCCCCATTCTTCACTACCGCATCAGCAGTTGCCGCCATCAAGCCAAACTTTCCGCCGCCGTTCATCAACGTAAGTTTTTTCTTCCCTATTAATTCACCTAGCCTAGTGGCTACTTCAAAATATTCGGGTGCTATCTTTGTGCTCGATGCGCAATAAACGCAAACTGTCTTTATCTGATTCATAATCGGCCTTCTATTTCTGGCTGCAAAATTAGTTGTTTTTTAGGAGATAAACCAAACTTTATTCAAAAACAAACAGCCGCTATATCAAATTGTGTAACCTGACGGTAAAGACCGTATAACCTGGTACCGAATTAACAGTAATACTACCGCCGTGCATTTCAATAATTCGTTTAGTAAGCGACAGGCCTATACCGTTACCTTCGGCAAACGATTGATTTTGTCCTCTAAAAAAAGGATTAAAGATAGATTCCAATTCTTCTTGCTTAATCCCTATACCATGATCGACTACACTGATGATAACCTCGGATGCTTCACTTGAGATATGTAGTTCGCAAAAATGATCTGAAGAATACTTGCAGGCGTTATCTATCAAATTTCGAAAAGCCACTATCAACAGATACTCATTACCATGAAGCGATATTAAACGATCATCAGGGAGCTCTTCTTTATCAAAAACAATCTGGACCTTGTATCCCTTATCCGGATCTTGTTCCATACGACAGGCTTCGAGCAAAATCTCGTCAATACGCACCACCCGAGTAGCTATTTCGGACAAGCCATAATTTGCCTTAGCCATATCCAACAAATCATTAGACAATTTCACCAACCGATGCGAATCGCTCAATACTTTCTTGACAGCTTGTCTATAGTCTTCTTTAGAACCCGAACTATCGTTAACTAGCTCCAACTCTGTAACAATTGCTGACAGAGGGGTCCGCAGCTCGTGAGACATATTATAAACCAGCTGCTTTTGAGCGTCGAATGACGACCGAAGTTGTGAAAGCATATTATTAAAAGTAATGGCAAGATGCGCAAGTTCATCTTTACGGTTTCCTTCGTCTAGCCGGATGTCTAACTGGTGCAAATCGGTTATGTCGCTCACTTTCTTTGTCATTCTCGAGATAGGATTAAATGCCTGTTTAGTAAAAAGTCTTACAGTAAGGATAACTAGTAACATAACCCCAAGATAAGCCACACCCAAAACCATTCGAAGCGTTTCCAACTGGCTCATGCCACGAACATCATATCCCATTGCCGAAACAACATAAAGCCCCCTTTGCCCCTGAATAAGCATACCGTATAATTGGTTTTTACCAAACCAGGCTTCGTATTTGCCAGCAGCTTTTATCTCGGCATAAATCCGCATTTGCTGTTTTAAAGTCAATACGGCACTCGAATCACGATAAACCAATTTCCCCGAATCATTATAAATAGTGACCCAAGGTTCCATACGCACCGGAGTATTGGCGTATAGCAGATGCAATACATCTTTATCTACTGTACTTCCATCAATCAAGTCTACCTTAACCGCAGCCTGCAAGTGTAAACGATCAAAATAATCGTCATGCACTTTATTGGAATAATACCGATATACACCTATTATTAAAAATAATAGGATAACTCCAAATACACACGAAAAAATGAGTGTCAGCTTATTCTGGATTTTCATCTTCTTCTTTCAATATAAAACCCATACCGGGCTTGGTGTGAATAAGTTTGCACGGGAATCCTTTATCCACCTTACGACGCAAGTAACTAATATATACATCAATAAAATTGGTACCTGTATCGAACTTTGTATCCCATACTTTATCGGCTATCTCACTTTTAGAAAGAACCCTATTGCTATTGAGCATCATGTATTCCAACAAATTAAATTCTTTCGGAGTAAGAGCAAGCACCACATTGCATCGCTTTACCACCTTCGTCAATCGATTCAGTTCCAAATCGGCAAACTTAAGAATATCATTCTTAGGCAATGAAGCACTACGCTTGATGACTGCATGAATGCGAGCATTCAATTCACGCATTTCAAAAGGCTTTACCATATAATCATCAGCCCCGGCATCAAAGCCCTCTACTTTATCATCGGTCGTACCAAGTGCGGTAAGCATAATAACCGGATATCGTTCATCAGCAGATTTTATACGTTTACAAACTTCCAATCCATTGATACCAGGCAATATAATATCTGTCAACACCAGGTCAAAGTGCTCTTCCTGAGCTTTTTTTAAGCCCGTAAAACCATCTTTGGCCAATGTTACCTCAAAGCCGAATTCCACTAATCCCCTACTGATAAGTTCGGCCATACGAGCATCGTCTTCGATAACCAAAATTGATATTTTTTCCTCTTTCATAATACAAAAATAGCTACAAAAAAATAAAAGAGACAATTTATCTTATTTTTAATACAAACATATCAATTTCTTTTATAAATTTGAAAAGTTTTCAGAAATAAAATGGAATACGGAATTAAGTTTAATTTAAAATTTACAGAAAATGAAAAGATTCTTTTTTCTTAGTGCGCTGATGGTAGCACTTTGCCTTGGTGCAAATGCTCAGTCTGTTAAAAATGCAGTTAAACAAGACGCTAAAGCTACAGCTACTTACGCTAAACAAAAAGCTGCTACAAAAGCGACCACAGCTAAAACCAAATGCGATAAGAAAGCAAACTGCTGCAAAGGAAAGGCTGCAGGCACTTGCGACAAAGCAAACTGCTGCAAAGACAAAGCTTGCAAAAAAGGTACAAAAGCATGTAGTAAGGCTTGCCAAAAGGGAACAAAAGCGTGTGATAAAGCTTGCAATAAGGCAATGAAAAACGCCCCAAAAGTTAAGAAATAACTTTCACATCTTAATGTATAGAAAGAGCGTAGTTGGTATGAATCAACTACGCTCTTTGTTTATATACAATCTCGTGATCTATATAACTCCACAACGCCCCTTTATTCAGGGCTATATAAAGAATACTACTCCTTATCGTCTTCTATTTTACATATCTTTTTATACAAGAAAGGAACAAAAACTTTTTCCAATCCCACATTGCACGTAACAACAGAAGACTATAACTTTGTACCAATATTTACATCGTGTAGAGAACTAAATATAATGTGCATGAAAGAAACTGCGTGAAGCTTCTTTCATGCACATTATTCTATGGATACTCATAAATTGTCTCTGCCACTATTCCCAAATCAGCATTTCAATCTTATCCAGACTCAAAATAGGCTACACTTAATCGGCACAAACAAAATTTCACCGTTTTATTTTGTTATTGCTCTCAGCTTGCAGTATCTTTGCAGAATGTGAAGAAGTAAACGCCCTTTTTGGGGAGACTTCGGATCTTATTATTTTTCTACGTGATTATTAAGAAACAAATATAACATTATGGCTTTACAATGTGGTATTGTCGGACTACCCAACGTGGGCAAATCTACCCTTTTCAACTGTTTGTCGAATGCTAAAGCTCAAGCAGCAAACTTCCCTTTTTGTACTATCGAACCAAATGTAGGTGTCATTACCGTTCCTGACGAGCGGCTCACCAAATTGGCCGAAATAATTCATCCGGGCAGAATTGTACCGACAACGGTAGAAATTGTAGATATTGCAGGACTTATTAGAGGAGCAAGCAAGGGCGAAGGACTCGGCAATAAATTTTTGGCAAATATTCGAGAGACGGACGCTATCATTCATGTCTTGCGCTGTTTCGACGACGGAAACATTACTCATGTCAATGGTTCCATTGATCCGGTACGTGATAAAGAAGAAGTAGATGCCGAACTTCAGTTAAGAGATTTGGAAACGATAGAAAGTCGCATCAGCAAAGTAGAGAAACTGGCTCAAGTGGGCGGTGAGAAAAATGCCAAAATAACTTTCGAAGTTCTTTCAAAATACAAAGACGTACTCAATCAAGGAAAATCGGCACGCACGGTATCTTTTGAATCAAAAGAAGAACAGGCCGTTGCTCGCGACCTTTTCCTCCTAACAAACAAACCGATTATGTATGTTTGCAATGTCGATGACGCAAGCGTAGTGAAAGGAAACGATTATGTAGAAGCGGTAAAAAAAGTAGCGAAAGAAGAACACGCCGAAGTTATTGTCGTGGCAGCCAAAACCGAGGCCGATATTGCCGAATTGGAAACTTATGAAGATCGGCAACTGTTTTTACAAGAGCTTGGACTCGAAGAGTCGGGCGTATCACGGCTCATTAAGTCGGCATACAAGCTACTCGACCTTGAAACATTTATTACTGCCGGTCCTATGGAAGTAAAAGCATGGACTTATCATAAAGGATGGAAGGCTCCGCAATGTGCCGGTGTCATTCATACCGACTTTGAAAAAGGATTTATCCGAGCAGAAGTCATTAAATACGAAGACTATTTGAAATATGCTTCGGAAGCAGCGATTCGTGAAGCAGGGAAATTGAATATCGAAGGAAAAGATTATATCGTTCAAGACGGCGATATCATGCACTTCCGTTTCAATGTCTAAATAATTTCCAAATCAATCTAACATCAAGCATTATGAATTATCTATTGTGCTACATCAATTGGAATCCGAATCCGACGTTATTCAACCTATTCAGTATCCCTATCAGGTATTACGGTTTATTGTGGATCGTCGGAATTGCTTTATCGTATGTCATTGTCCACAAACAATACCACGACCGGAAAATAGATGAAAAGACTTTCGAGCCTTTATTTTTCTATTGCTTCTTCGGTATTCTGATTGGTGCGCGTTTGGGTCATTGCTTTTTCTATGAACCGGAACGATTTCTTACCAGCATGAAAGGTATTACGGAAATGATCCTTCCTATCGAAATATATCCCGGAGGTTGGAAATGGACCGGATACATGGGATTGGCAAGTCATGGTGGCACTATTGGTTTGATAATTGCGTTATGGCTATATTGCCGGAAAACAAAAATGCACTATATGGATGTACTCGACATGATTGCAGTTGCAACTCCCATTTGTGCATGTTGCATTAGATTGGCCAATTTAATGAATTCCGAAATAGTAGGTAGAGTAACGGATGTTCCTTGGGCATTTGTCTTCGAACGCTTGGTACACGATCCTTCTATCGCCAATCCATTAGCTCCACGGCATCCTGCCCAATTATATGAGGCTATCGCATACTTTGTATTCTTCTTGATTATGATGGTACTTTATCGCAAGTATAAAAACAATCTACACCGAGGATTCTATTTCGGATTGTGCCTGGCCCTCATCTTTACATTCCGTTTCTTTGTAGAGTTTATTAAAGAAGACCAAGTAGCTTTCGAGAATGGAATGTTCCTTAACATGGGTCAGTTGCTCAGTATTCCTTTTGTACTGATAGGACTATACTTCATCTTCTTTTACGATAAAAAGAAAAAGGCTATCACTTCTAAGTAATTAGTAGTTTAGTCTATATTATAGATATAGAAGGTTAAAGGGAAAATGATTCTTTCATTTTCCCTTTACTATTTTCTTTATATCGTTTAGTTTATTCAGTGCCTCGATAGGAGTGAGGCTATCTATATTCAGATTAAGTATTTCATCCCGAATTTGGCAAAGCACAGGATCTTCCAGTTGGAAAAAGCTCAATTGCATTCCTTCACGACTATCGCCTAACTCTTTCATCGGCTTTGCAGAAATGCCTTGATTGCTCTTTTCGAGTTCATGAAGAATATCATCAGCACGCTTCACAATACTTTTAGGCATTCCCGACATTCTAGCCACATGAATACCAAAAGAGTGCTCGCACCCACCACGCACTAACTTACGAAGAAATATCACCCGATTGTCTACTTCTTTGACCGTTACATTATAGTTTCTAATTCGAGAGAAACTCTTTTCCATCTCATTCAACTCATGATAGTGAGTTGCAAAGAGAGTCCTTGCCTTGGCACGTGAATTCTCGTGTATATATTCCACAATAGCCCACGCAATAGAAATACCGTCGTAAGTGGATGTCCCCCGTCCGAGTTCGTCAAAAAGCACTAGGCTATGAGAAGAAAGATTATTCATAATATTGGCCGCTTCATTCATCTCAACCATAAAAGTAGATTCGCCTACCGAAATATTATCACTAGCCCCTACACGCGTGAAGATCTTATCGACAAGTCCCACATGCGCACTATCTGCCGGAACAAACGAACCTATCTGAGCCATTAGCGTAATGAGTGCCGTCTGACGAAGTAAAGCCGACTTACCGGCCATATTAGGACCGGTAATAATCAATATCTGCTGTGTTTCGCTATCAAGCATCACATCATTGGCAATGTAATTCTCACCTACAGGCATTTGACGCTCGATGACGGGATGACGACCTTGTTTGATATCCAACACATCATCCTCGGCAATAACAGGACGAATATATCCGTTTTCTTGAGCTACCGTAGCAAAAGATAACAAGCAATCGAGCTGTGCTATCTGCACCGCATCGATTTGGATAGACGAAATATATTCTGTCATTGCCTGAACCAACTCAGTATACAATCGAGTCTCTATCACTAATATCTTATCTTCGGCACCCAATATTTTCTCTTCGTATTCTTTCAGTTCCTGAGTGATATATCGTTCGGCATTGACAAGCGTCTGCTTGCGAATCCACTCGGAAGGTACTTTATCCTTGTGCATATTCCGAACTTCGATATAGTATCCGAAAACATTATTATAGGCAACCTTCAAACTTGGTATACCGGTACGCTCACTTTCGCGTTGCTGAATCCGCACCAAATAATCTTTACCGGAAGACGAAAGCTGCCTGAGTTCGTCCAACTCACTATCTACACCATCTTTTATCACACCCCCTTTATTAAGCAATAAGGGAGGATCATTGTTTATTTCCTTTTCGATCCGATCGCGGATAGTGATACAAGGATTCAATTGCTCGGCAATACGATTCAATGTCGCTTCGTCAGCATCTGCACAAGCTTTCTTTATGGGCTCTATGGCCTGCAAAGCCACTTTGAGCTGAACAATTTCACGTGGCGATACCCTACCTACAGCCACTTTAGATACAATACGTTCCAAGTCGCCTATTTGATGCAAATACTCATCAACCAACTCTCTAAAGTCAGGATGCTTGAAAAAATATTCCACAACGTCAAGCCGCCCATTGATAGGCAATTTATCTTTCAAAGGGAACACAATCCAACGCTTCAGTAGACGAGCGCCCATCGGCGAGATAGTACGATCTATGACATCAAGCAGACTCTTACCGCCTTCATTCATCGGATTAAGCAATTCGAGACTGCGAACGGTGAATTTATCAAGACGCACATATTTATCTTCTTCAATCCTCGAAAGAGCAATGATATGCCCTATTTGAGTATGTTGAGTCATAACGAGATACTCCAATACTGCACCCGAAGCGATAATACCATTATGCAAATGCTCTACACCAAAGCCTTTCAAATTCTTTGTTTCAAAGTGTTTAAGCAATCTTTCACGAGCAGCATTCTCAGTAAATACCCAGTCATCAAGTTCGTAAGTAAAATATTTAGTTCCAAAGCATTGCTGAAAGAATTCGCGTCGCCCGCGCTCGAAAACCACTTCTTTCGGAGCAAAATTATTAAGCAGCTTATCTACATAGTCATAAGTTCCTTCGGCAGTAAGAAATTCTCCCGTTGAAATATCAAGAAAAGCCACTCCGCAGGCTGCTTTACCAAAATGTACAGCAGCTAAGAAATTATTCTCCTTATAGTTTAAAATATTACTATTGATAGAGACGCCTGGCGTAACAAGTTCTGTAATGCCTCTTTTTACCAACTTTTTAGTAAGCTTCGGATCCTCCAGTTGGTCGCAAATAGCGACTCTCTTACCCGATCTGATTAATTTAGGCAAATAGGTATCAAGGGCATGATAAGGAAAACCGGCCATCTCAACCGTCTTTCCTTTGCCATTGGCACGCTTAGTTAGCGTAATACCCAATATGTCCGAAGCAACAACTGCATCGGTAGAATATGTTTCGTAAAAGTCACCACACCTAAAAAGCATTATCGCATCAGGATATTTCGCCTTCAACGACAGAAACTGCTGCATCATCGGTGTCATTTCTATATCAGTACTCACAGAATTTTCCCTCTATTTTAAAGTATCTTATTAATGGCAAAGTTAAGAAAAAAATTGTATTCAAAATATCAAAATTAATTAGATTATGCTATATTTGTATTTTGAAAGCGGGAGATAGGTTCTGCCCGTTTTCGGATTATTATTGTTTCATGAACCACTAAATTAATAGGAGGTTATTAAATGGGAAAAAGTATTAAAGGAACTCAAACTGAAAAGAACTTACTGACATCTTTTGCAGGAGAGTCGCAAGCTCGCAATCGTTACACATTCTTTGCCGACGCAGCAAAAAAAGAAGGATTTGAACAAATAGCAGCTATATTTACTGAGACAGCAGGGCAAGAAAAAGAACATGCAAAACGTATGTTTAAATTTCTTGAAGGAGGAAGCGTAGAGATAACAGCTTCTTATCCGGCCGGAAAAATTGGGTCGACACTCGAAAATCTACAAGCTGCTGCTGCCGGCGAACATCAAGAATGGTCTGCAGACTATCCTCACTTTGCCGATGTAGCAGAACAAGAAGGTTTTCCCGAAGTTGCTTTAATGTATCGCAATATCTGTGTTGCCGAAAAGGGACATGAAGAACGTTATCGCGCTTTTGTCAGCAACATCGAATCGGCTTCCGTATTTGCTAAAGAAGGCGAAACCGTTTGGCAATGCCGCAACTGCGGATTTATTTATGTAGGAAAAGAAGCACCCGAAGTATGCCCTGCTTGTCTACATCCAAAAGCATATTTCGAAGTTAAAAAGACAAACTTTTAATTTTCAGTAATTAGTCTATTAATACTTGTGGGGACAGTGTAGTGCTGTCTCCACTTTTTTTATTCTTATTACGAAGCCCTATATATCTTTCCAAAAACACGCTTTATTATCCTATTAATTTGTTTGCCGACAATAAATTATTCATTAACTTAGCGCCCAAATTAATATCAAAATGAAACTTATTTTGTAATCTAATGATATGAAACATCAAGTATTAATCATTGGCGGCGGCCCTGCCGGATATACTGCTGCCGAAGCTGCCGGAAAAGCCGGTTTGGATGTAGTCTTGTTCGAAAAACAAAGTTTGGGTGGCGTATGTCTTAACGAAGGTTGTATCCCTACAAAGACTTTGCTCTATTCGGCAAAGACTTACGATAATGCACAACATGCTTCTAAATACGCTGTAAACGTCTCCGAAGTAAGCTACGATCTACCCAAAATCATTGCACGCAAATCGAAAGTGGTACGCAAATTGGTACTAGGGGTGAAATCAAAGCTTACCACCAACCATGTGACAATCGTTACCGGTGAAGCTCTAATTATCGACAACCATTCCATACGCTGCAACGACGAACTGTTCGAAGGAGAATACATCATAATATGTACAGGATCGGATACCTTTATTCCACCAATCGATGGTGTGAAAAATGTTGCATATTGGACTCATAAAGAAGCATTGGACAACAAGGAAGTTCCCACATCTCTTACCATCATAGGCGGAGGTGTTATCGGCATGGAGTTTGCGTCTTTCTTCAATAGTCTCGGGGTAAAAGTAACAATTGTCGAAATGCTTGACGAGATACTGGGAGGTATGGACAAAGAATTATCGGCCATGCTTCGAACCGACTATGCCAAACGTGGCATAGAGTTCTTATTGGGAACAAAAGTAGTAGGCGTCGATCAAGACGAAGAAGGCATCCATGTGAAATGGGAAAAAGGGGAGGAGAGTGGCTGCGTTACGGCAGAAAAGCTATTGATGAGCGTGGGGCGCCGACCTGTTACCAAAGGATTTGGATTGGAAAATCTGGAGATAAATAAAACCGAACGTGGCAGCATTATTGTAGACGATGAAATGCAAACCTCGATGCCCAATGTATATGTCTGCGGAGATTTAACAGGTTTCTCTATGTTGGCTCATACAGCGTCTCGCGAAGCCGAAGTAGCTGTTCATTCTATCTTGCACAAACTTGGTAAAACCAACGATACAGATAAAATGAGCTACCGTGCCATACCAGGTGTTGTTTATACCAATCCGGAAATAGCAAGTGTGGGACAAACAGAAGAAAACTTGCAAAAGAACGGCATTCAATACGAAGCGATTAAAGTACCTATGGCATTCTCCGGACGATTTGTTGCCGAAAACGAAGGCGTCAATGGTGTATGCAAAATACTTTTAGCCCAAGACCGCACCATACTTGGAGTTCATATACTTGGTAACCCGGCTTCAGAAATCATTACGCTTGCCGGCATGGCTATCGAACTAAAATTATCTGCACAAGAGTGGCGCAAGATTATATTTCCGCACCCATCGGTCAGCGAAATATTTAAAGAAGCATTATGAAAATAACCACATACATTATACCTGCTTGTATTTCTATCGCGCTGTTAAGTGCATGTAAAACAAAAATATCGACTGTTGCCAATGAGAATAAAATCTCAGCATCGCAACAGTCGGTTGCTTTTGTCAAAGATTCATTGTATATCGATTCGCTTATCGGTACATTGCCGCAAGGGTCGGAAATGGGCGTATCAATATACAATCTAAGCAAGAATAAATCCGTATATACTTATCGAAACAACAAGCTTTCGCGCCCAGCTTCGACAATGAAGCTACTCACTACAATCACCACGCTCTCTTATCCCGAAGGGCGTCAACCTTTCACAACCAATGTATGGTATTCCGGCAGCATTGTGAATGATACACTCCGAGGAGATATTTATATAAAGGGTTGTATGGATCCCGAGTTTGATAATCAAGGCATGGACAGCCTTGTTTCGCAAATAGCACGATTATCGTTTAAAACACTAAAAGGACATATCATTGGAGATGTTTCGATGAAAGACTCTCTTTATTGGGGCAGTGGCTGGATGTGGGACGATGCACCATACGATTATCAACCCAATCTATCGCCGCTAATGTTCCATAAGGGAACGATGACAGTCACAGCATACCCCGATAGTATAAAAAATAAAGCAGCAATAGGGGTATCTCCATATTCAGATTATTATGAAATACAAAATAATACGAAGAGCAATCCCGCAGAGAAAGAATGGTTCAACGTTACCAGAGACTACATTAACCAATCTAATCGAATAATAGTGGACGGAAACGTCAACTCTGAGCAACATTCTACTATCACCGTTTCGTTTGCTCAAAACTATTTTTTGCGCACCTTCGTACAGCGACTCATAAAAAACGGAAAGAAATCAATTCCGAACGGATATATTTCAATCTACAGCCCCACAACAGACTATAGCAAACTAACCTTGGCCGCAAGCTACTCTACCGATTGCCAAAGTGTAGTGAAACAACTACTCAAAGAGAGCGATAACCTCAATGCCGAAGCAATGCTTTATCGCTTATCCAGCATCAATGGATACCACCCGGCTACAGCAGAAGGAGGAATCAAAGTCATAAAAGAGCTGATCAAAGAGATAGGACTCAATCCCGACAATTATTTAATAGCAGACGGTAGCGGGCTATCCAATTATGACAACCTTTCGCCCGACTTGGAAGTCGCATTTCTACGTTATGCATCACAACATCCGGACATCTATAATATGATATATCCATCACTTCCCATTGCCGGAGTCGACGGTTCGTTGTCGCATAGGATGAGAGATTGTGCGGCAACAAACAATGTTCATGCCAAAACAGGTTCGTATACTGCTATCAATGCACTTGCCGGCTATCTGACAGCTCCAAATGGCGACAAATTAGTATTCTCGATAATGAACCAAAGCATCTTGGATACCCAAAAGGCACATCAATTTCAAGATGCAATATGCACTAAGCTGTGCAAATAAATAGATTGCCTTAGGCATTTATCATCCGATAAAGCATAAAAAAAGTATTCGCACTCATACAGCTTGCGACTCACGGGCATGAGTCGCAAGTTTCGTCCTTATGTTTTTTCCGACTCACGCCCGTGAGTCGGAAAAAATATAAGGACGAAACTATTTAGAACAGATAGAGGCTACAGCGATAGAGCAAGAACGTTTACAAAACAAAAGAAGAATGAACCGGAAACAACATCAAAACACTATTCACTGTAAAATAGAGGTCGAACACAAAAAGCCCCTCTATTGCGATTAATCATCAACAATAAAGAGGCCCTATCTTAATTTAAAAGCTATTCTATTTTACAAAGTCAGCCCAATTGGTAAGATGCATATCACCCGTTTTGCTAAAGGTAACGTGCATACCGAGAGCAGCAGCCAAATTTTGTGGCGTCTGTACTTTCGGATTGGTCAACTTCAGGTAGTCGCGAAGTATTTGCTTATAATCAGGATGAACGCAATTCTCGATAATGGCTTCGGCCCGTTGTTTGGGACTCTTACCACGCAGGTCGGCAACTCCCTGCTCTGTAACGATAATATTGACATCATGTTCTGTACTGTCAACATGCGATACCATCGGGACGATAGAGCTTATAAGTCCGTCTTTGGCCGTTGAAGGACAAGTAAAGATAGAGATATAAGAATTACGTGTAAAGTCGCAAGAGCCACCGATACCATTCATCATCTTAACACCACAGACATGAGTAGAATTTACGTTACCATAAAGGTCTACTTCAATAGCAGTATTAATAGATATAACACCAAGGCGACGAATAATCTCGGGATTATTGGATATTTCTGACTGACGAAGCACGATTTTATCTTTAAAGAAATCTATATTTCCGGTAACTTCATCCAAACAATCGTTTGTTACAGTGAGCGAACAAGCGCTACCGAATTTAATACGTCCTTCTTCCATCAGTTTGATCACCGAATTTTGTATAACTTCTGTATACATTTCGAAAGGAGGAACTGTTTTATCGCGTCCCAATCCACCAAGTACGGCATTGGCTATATTTCCTACTCCAGACTGGATAGGCAAGAAACACGACGGAATAATGCCACGTTTCATATCTGCGACCAGGAATTCTGCAACATTCTGACCAATTTTATCGGTCAAAACATCAGGAGCAGTGAAATGCCGAGCTTCGTCCGGCTTACTGGTACGAACCACGCCCACAATCTTCTTAGGATCTACCTGAATATAAGAGCTACCGATGCGATCGCTAGGCTTGTATATAGGGATCTCGCGACGATAAGGCGGATCTAAAGGTTCATAGACATCATGAAGATATTTTAAATTTGGACTTTGTGCAGAGTTAAGTTCTACGATAATCTTATCTGCCAAACGACAAACAGTAGGAGAAATACCTCCGGCAGCTGTCAAATAGATTTTGCCATCTTCAGTAATTTCACATGCTTCGATAATTGCAGTATCTACTTTTCCCATAAACCCATAACGCAACTCCTGAGCCATCTGAGAAAGATGAATATCATTGTAGTGAATCTCACCACTATTTACTGCTTTTCTAAAATCTTTATTGGTAGTGTAAGGAGCACGATATCTGATAGCATGAGCATTTGCCAATACACCGTCTGTTGCATCACCGGTCGAAGCTCCTGTAAAGACTCCAATCTGATAAGGATTACCCTTTGCATGTTCTTCTTCAGCTATTCTAGCTATTTCTCTTGTCACAGCCTTTGCTGTGCCTGCAGGTGTAAAACCACTAAGTCCAATGTTATCACCATTTTTTACATAACTTGCAGCTTCTGCTGCAGAAATAAAATTCAACGCCATAGTTCCTTTAGTTTCGGTTATTTTTTTATTTGTATTTTTTATTAATAATTTCTGACCAAACAATAGCTTTACGCACATCTTCAATGCTTTGAAATGCGTAATCTTCATTATTTATATCTGCTGCACTATCATCAACAGATATGATTCTTTCGTCTATCGAGTGTTTTCCTTCTTCTTTAGGGTCTTGAATGAAAACTGCGGATGACTTTTTCATCGGTTTCGAAGACGGAGCATTCTTTTGAACAACCGGTTCGGGCTTTATCACCTCTTCTCGAGGAAATAAATCTTTCCAACTTTCAGGAAGTTCAGTCATCCCACGATGTGGACTAGGTTGCCCTTTTTTGCCAGGTAACGAAGTTCCTGTTTTCTTAATCTTATCGCTCACTGCTTTTGAAATACCAAAAACAAGCAAAACGATAATATATACTATCAATGAAGAAGAAGAAGCTTGTATCATCACATTATTCTATTTGAACGATTGCAAAGTTAAATAATAATTTGATTTATCAGAAAGATTCGCATTGATTTTTAGTTAACGCCGTGGTTATCTGAAAATAATGGTGTAAATTTGCGAAAAATATGGAATAAAAACAAATACTAACGACAAATATGGAATACAATTTCAAAGAAATTGAGCAGAAATGGCAACGTAAATGGATCGAGAACAGCACCTACAAAGTTGCCGAAAATAAAAATAAAAAGAAATTCTATGTCCTGAATATGTTTCCTTATCCATCGGGAGCAGGGCTTCATGTAGGTCACCCGCTGGGTTATATCGCTTCGGATATCTATGCCCGCTACAAGCGTCTACAAGGATTTAATGTACTCAATCCGATGGGTTACGATGCTTATGGATTACCGGCCGAACAATATGCCATAAAAACAGGACAACACCCGGCTATTACCACCGTCAACAACATAAACCGTTATCGCGAACAATTAGATAAAATAGGATTTTCTTTCGATTGGAGCAGAGAAGTTCGTACTTGCGATCCACATTATTATCATTGGACACAATGGGCGTTCGTCAAGATGTATAAAAGCTATTACAACAATAAGCTGCAAAAGGCTTGTCCAATAGACGAACTCGTTAAGCTTTTCGAAGAAAATGGAACAAACGGAATAGATGTGTCATGCAACGAAGAACTTTCTTTTACCGCCTCTGAATGGAACGCCAAAACAGATAAGGAAAAAGAAGAGCTTTTGATGAACTACCGCATAGCTTATTTAGGCGAAACCATGGTCAACTGGTGTCCTAAGCTTGGCACCGTACTTGCCAACGATGAAGTTGTAGACGGCTTATCTGTTCGCGGCGGTTATCCCGTTGTACAAAAAAAGATGCGTCAATGGTGCTTGCGAGTATCCGCTTATGCTCAACGTTTGCTCGACGGGCTTGAGAAAATAGATTGGACAGAATCTTTGAAAGAGACACAACGCAATTGGATAGGACGTTCTGAAGGTACAGAAATTGGGTTTAATGTGAAAGATTCAGATTTAAGTTTCACTATCTTCACTACTCGTGCCGATACTATTTTCGGAGTTACCTTTATGGTGCTGGCTCCCGAAAGTGAATTGGTAGCCCAAGTAACTACAGACAAACAAAAAGATGAAGTCAACGCTTATCTAGAGAAAACGAAGAAACGTACCGAACGTGAAAGGATATCCGACCGCAGCGTAAGCGGTGTTTTTTCGGGCAGTTATGCCATCAACCCCTTGACAAACGAAACAATTCCTATTTGGATAAGCGACTATGTGTTGGCAGGTTATGGTACGGGGGCTATCATGGCCGTTCCGGCACACGATAGTCGAGATTATGCTTTTGCCAAACATTTCAATTTGGAAATCCGTCCTCTTATCGAAGGATGTGACGTGAGCGAAGAAAGTTTTGATGCCAAAGAAGGCCTTATGATCAACTCTCCGAAAGAAGGAGTTGAAGGCGGACTTATATTAAACGGCCTAACTGTAAAAGAGGCCATAGCCAAAACAAAAGAATTTGTCAAATCAACGGGACTTGGGCGTATTAAAGTAAATTATCGTCTTCGCGATGCCACTTTCTCACGCCAGCGTTATTGGGGTGAGCCATTTCCCATCTATTATAAAGATGACATGCCACATACCATCGATGAAGACAAACTTCCGCTATTGCTACCCGAGATCGACAAATATCAACCTACCGAAAGTGGACAACCGCCACTAGGGCATGCCAAGAAATGGGCGTGGGACGATAAAAACAAATGCGTGGTAGAAAACGATAAAATAGACAACATCACCGTATTTCCTTTGGAACTATGCACGATGCCAGGGTTTGCAGGTTCATCGGCTTACTACTTGCGCTATATGGACCCACATAACGAAAAAGCATTAGTGGATAAAGAAAAAGACGCTTATTGGCAAAATGTAGATTTATATGTAGGAGGGACAGAACATGCTACAGGACACTTAATCTATTCACGTTTCTGGAATAAATTTCTTCACGACCTAGGCGTCTCAATAGCCGAAGAACCTTTTCAGAAGTTGATTAACCAAGGCATGATTCAAGGTAGAAGTAATTTTGTTTACCGTATAAAAAACACCAACACTTTTGTTTCGTTGGGTTTAAAAGACAAATACGATGTAACACCTATTCATGTAGATGTAAATATTGTATCAAATGATGTATTGGATATTGAAGCATTCCGCAATTGGAGTCCTGAATACAAAACAGCTGAATTTATTCTCGAAAATGACAAATACATTTGCGGATGGGCGGTCGAAAAGATGAGTAAATCCATGTACAATGTTGTCAATCCCGATATGATTGTAGAACGTTATGGTGCCGACACATTGCGAATGTACGAAATGTTTTTAGGCCCCATTGACCAATCCAAGCCATGGGATACGAACGGCATAGATGGTGTCAATCGTTTTATTCATAAGTTCTGGGGATTGTTTTTCAATCGTAATGATGAATATTTAGTAGCTAACGAGACACCAACGAAAGAAGAATTGAAATCAATCCATAAATTGATTAAAAAAATAACTTTCGATATTGAACATTTTTCGTACAATACCTCAATCAGTGCTTTCATGATTTGCACCAGCGAGTTGTTATCTATGAAATGCTCGAAACAAGAAGTATTGGAAACATTTGTTGTGCTTCTCTCTCCGTTTGCACCGCATATTTGCGAAGAACTATGGGAAATATTGGGACATCAAACTTCTGTTTGTGATGCTCAATGGCCCCAATGTAATGAAGAATACTTAAAAGAAAACACCATTAATTACTGCATTTCTTTCAATGGCAAAGTTCGTTACAATGTAGAATTCCCAATCGATGCAGATAAAGAAAGTATTGAAAAAGCCGTACTTGCCGACGAACGTTCTCTAAAATGGATGGAAGGCAAAAACGTAGTAAAAATTATAGTTGTTCCAAAGAAAATAGTAAATATTGTCATCAAATAATGAATAATTCTAATATCACAAAACTTAATTTATCCCGCGAACTGAAGGACTATTTCTTCATTACGATCGGATTGTTTTGTTACGCTTTCGGATGGACTGCATTTTTGTTGCCCTATCAGATAACCACAGGTGGACTAACTGGTATAGGTGCTATTATATTCTATTCAACAGGATTTCCCATCCAATGGACTTACTTTATTGTCAATGTAATTTTCCTATCATTTGCAGGCAAAATTCTTGGCCCTAAATTCAGCATAAAAACGTCTTATGCCATCATTATGCTAACTTTCTTATTATGGTTTCTACAATTGGTTTTTGTAGATCATGCAGGGCATCCCTTGAAATTGTTAGGACCTGGACAAGATTCGATGGCATGTGTTTTAGGAGCTATCCTTTGTGGCATTGGCTTAGGGATAGTATTCAGTAACAACGGGAGCACAGGAGGAACGGATATTATCGCTGCCGTGGTCAACAAATACAAAGATATTACCTTAGGGCGTATGATCATGTATTGCGATATTATTATCATTTCGTCTTGCTATTTTGTATTTCATGATTGGCGGCGAGTGATCTTTGGTTTTGTTACTTTAATCATTGTCAGTTACATGCTCGATTATGTAGTAAATAGTACTCGACGCTCAATACAGTTTTTTATCTTTTCAAAAAAATATGCAGAAATAGGAGACCTGATCATCACACAAACTCACCGTGGTGTCACTGTCATAAATGGCACAGGATGGTATAGCAAAAATGAAGTAAAAATGCTTATTGTCATGGCTCACAAAAGTCAATCGGTAGACATCTTCCGACTCATTAAAGATATCGACCCAGATGCTTTCATCACTCAAAGCACCGTTACCGGAGTATTTGGGCAGGGGTTCGACAAACTCAAAGTAAAATGAAGATGAAAAGAAAATTAGTATTTGCTACCAATAATCCCAATAAACTGAAAGAAGCACGCGCTATCTTGCAGGACAAAGTAGAAGTAGTAAGTTTGGCAGATATAAATTGTTACGACGACATTCCGGAAACAGCACAAACCCTCGAAGGCAATGCTATGATTAAAGCTAAATATGTATTCGAGCATTTTCATTTGGACTGCTTCTCGGATGATACGGGACTCGAAATAGAGGCTCTCGATGGTGAACCGGGAGTTTATTCTGCACGATATGCCGGAACGGATAAAGATTCTGAAGCGAACATGAAAAAGGTTCTCGATAAACTAAAAGGCATAAGCAACAGAAAGGCCCAGTTCAGAACGGTCATCGCCCTCATCATTGATGGACAAGAATATTCTTTCGACGGAATCATTAAGGGAGAAATAACAACGGAACAAAGCGGAACATCGGGATTTGGTTACGATCCTATCTTCCGTCCATCGCAATCCAAGTACACTTTTGCCGAAATGCCTGCCGAAGAAAAAAATCAGATCAGCCATCGGGCACTGGCTCTACAAAAGTTAAACGATTTCATTAAAACATACAATCAGTTTTACTTATAGAAGCTATTTCTAATACATATTAGTTCCAAGTGTGTCTTATTGAACACTTGGAACTTTTTTATCACTTCTTACTTTATTTTTATTTTATTTTTGCAGAATCAAAAGATATTTAATAATATTGCAACTGAAAATTAACCCTTTTGAATCTTGTTAATCATATCGTAAATAGATAATATGATGATAGATTTCTCAGATGATAAAACATTATTGAACAGCATCAAATCAGGCGATAACCAGGCTTTTGAATATCTTTTCAAAGTCTATTATCCACGTCTCCACCGATATGCTATTCGCTTTTTGAAAGATGAAGATATCGCTCACGATATTATTCAGGAATGTTTTATGCACCTTTGGGAAAAACGTGCTACGCTATCTGCAATATCTATTGCTTCTTTGTTATTTGCAATGGTACGGAACGGTTGCTTAAATTATATAAAACATATATCGATTGTCGAAAAATATCAAATTGATACAAAACTAGAAGGAGAAGAACGTTTGTATTACACCGATTTCTTTTTGGATGCCGAACACAAACTCTTGTATGACGAGCTACAAGAACAAGTCAAAATAGTTATGGATAAATTATCTCCACGTTCTAGAGAAATATTTATTATGAGCCGCTTTAAGGGGCTAAAAAACAGAGAAATTGCCGAAACACTTAATATTTCTACAACAGCGGTCGAAAAACAAATATCCAAAACATTGCGTAGCTTTTCCGATCATTTCAAAAACAAGTACCCGCTAGATATATATATTATTATCATAGCATGGCTTATTAGATAATAAAACTTTTAGTCTATTCGGATCGTGGTGAAGCAGAAAACAATTTTCTATTTGAATTCGGGATAAGAGCTCAGATACGTCGTTGCGGCTGCGGCGGTCTATTCCAACAAAATAAGGTTTCAATTTGCGCGTTCTACATTCGTACGTCTCTGTTATGCTGTTGTAACGAAAGCCATAATGCTTTGCCCAAAAGGCTTTTAAGCGCTTCGTGAAACCTTTTTGCAAGGGCAGAGTCTGTGAAACATACTGATGAAAGTTGGCTCATATCAGAAAGATTTTATATCTTGTCCTGAAAAGAGTGTCGTTCCACATATGTGATTCGATCAACTCATATATGTGGAACGATCGAATCACATATGTGGAACGACAAAACCTTAATGAGTCAACAAAAATAGCTTAAATGCGACAACTATGATTCAATAAGATGTGTACAAAACACCTTCTTGCAGAGAAAAAGAACCGGAGCACTTCCACGTAGAAAAAGTAAGTAAAGGAGCTTCTACAAGGTGCCCACGCCACAGATACCGAGTAATGACTTAATCGGTTGATAGACGAAACGCCCGATCCGTATTTCATAACACACTAACAGTAAGTAAGATAACGCCATTTTGAGGTCCCATAAATAAGCCACGTCTGTACATATAACTCATAACCAATGAGATAACATGACGGATAGAGTTTCAAAACTTTTTTTGCAAAATAGAAGCTTGAATAATTCATTTTTAGTTCGGAAGAAGAAGAAAAGTAAAAAGCTATTCAAATACAAAAAGTATTACGTCTGAGAGTGAAATAATGGCGATTCTTGTTTTGCTTCATTTTAGTGATTACCGCGATCTACTTCTTCGAAAACAAACCTAAAGCACTTACCGGAGATGAAGCCGTCAAGACAAATCAACTCTCCTCCTTTTGATTTCTTATCTTGATTTCTACTTTTTTTGTATTTTTAGGTTGGGTAAAAATAAACTGATTTGTTATAACATATAGAGATAAAAACAATGGAAGATACAACGAAAATTAAAGAATTGGCTTTTCAGTATTTTAGCGGAACAATTTCTAATGCTGATGAGATAACTTTGTTTGCATACATCAATCAGAATGTATACAACGGCAACAAATTCAGAGCATGGGAGAAAGAATGGATCACCAAACCTACTGTTAACGAACAAACAAATAAAGAATGGAAGAGCTTGGAACGTCAATTACGTATCCGAAGATCTATTTCTATGCCAACAGTAAACATCATTCGCCGAAAATGGAAACAGATGATAGCTGTGGCAGCAATTTTCATTGTTTTATTAGGCAGTAGTTTCAGTTTGTGGGTAAAAGTATCTTCAAATGTACCCGACAATTACTTTGTTTGTCAAGCTCCATACGGAAATAAGACCAAAATATTGCTTCCCGATGGAACATCTGTTTGGCTAAATGCGGGTTCAACAATTAAATATTCCAATAAATTCAATTCAAAAAATCGATTGGTAGAACTAAATGGCGAAGGTTATTTTGAAGTATCCAAACATAATGGAATAACTTTTACTGTTCATACCAAAGGGTATAACGTGGTTGTAAAAGGAACAAAATTCGATGTGTCGGCTTACCCGGATGACCCGTATATAATGACTTCGTTATTGGAGGGTAGAGTAGAGATAAACTATAAACAGACTAAAATGAATATCCTGCCAGGGCAAGCCGCTATGCTCGACTTAAAAACAAAACAGCTCACTCGACATGAAACGAACGTAAATCAATCAAAATCGTGGGTTGAAAACAAAATAGATTTTGATGATATCACCGTAAAAGATTTATCTAAAAAGCTTTCTCGCCAATATGCGGTAAACATACTACTTGAATCGGAAAAGGTTGGTGCCATGAAACTCTGCATCTCACTTCGGAACAAAGAGACAATAAACGAAGTAATGGAAGGATTGAAGAAAATTATCCCAATAACAGTAGTACATAAAGGAAAGGATATATATATCAAATAATAATGTCAAACTAATCATTAAATTAAAAACAGAAAAAGCATGAAAAACAAACAAAAGAAAGTACTTTGGTTACTTTTTTTTGTTCCATTCTGTCTAGGTACTATTAGCCTGAATGCACAAACAATCAGTAAAACATTCCGGCATGAAACATTGAAAAATGTACTCAGAGAGGTGGAACAACAAACGAAAATGTCTGTTATCTATAAAGTTGACGAAGTCAACGAAAATAAAGACATTTCTGCTACTTTTAAAAGGACTCCTTTAAAAGAAGTTCTTTCTAGCATCTTGGATAATAATTTGGAATATGATATTCAAAACAAAATGATTATCATACACAAAAGGATTCCTTCGGAAAAGAGAATTTCAAACCCAAACAATCAAAGCAATAAAAAGCTAATCAAGGGGAAAGTTGTTGATGAAAAAGGCGAACCGATTATCGGAGCCAATGTTATTGCAAAAGGAAACAAAACTGGTAGCATAACAGATATGAATGGAGAATTTGAATTTGACGCATCAGGTTCAAATGCCTTTATCATTAGTTATATAGGATACAAAAATCTACAAATTCCTATCACTCGAAAACAATACTATTCCATTACGATGGTAGAAGATACCAAACTATTAAACGAAGTGGTAGTAGTTGGATATGGTACAATGACTCGTAAAAGCGTAGTTGGTGCAGTTGATCAAGTTAAATCAAGCACTTTGGAGAATCGTCCTATTGCCAATGTAACGCAAGCCTTGCAAGGTGCATCTCCAAATTTAATTGTCCAACAAAGAAGTTTCAATCCAAATGATGCAACAATGAATTTAAATATTCGAGGCATCAGTACGACAAACAGCAATAGCCCACTTATAGTTATAGATGGATTGGTATCAGATGACAGCAGTTTGGATAAACTTAATCCAATGGATATAGATAATATTTCCATTTTGAAAGATGCCGGTACTGCTGCTATTTATGGTTCGCGTTCGGCAAACGGCGTTATTCTAGTTACTACAAAAAAAGGAAAGAAGAACGAAAGAACTACCGTTCGTGTCAATTCTATGATGGGGTGGGAGAAACCACATTTTCTGTTTTCTCCCGTAGCTGGTTATCAAAATGCGACACTGAAAAATCTAGCATTGACAAATTCGGGAATGAATCCTATTTTCACTCCAGAACAAATACGAAACCTAGCAGCACATCAAAGTGAAGAAGATTGGTTTTATCACCAAATATTCCGCACTGCATTACAACAAAATCATAATATAAGTGTATCAGGAGGTAGTGATAAAACAACATACATGGTTTCTGTTGGTTATTACAACCAAGAGAGCAACTATGTAGGCAATAAAAATTTTGGAATACAGCGCTATAATATACGTTCGAACATCACAACAGAAATAGGACGTTTCAAACTAACAACATTAATGGCTTATACTCGGAACAATAGTATTAGCACAACAGGAAGCAGTTTAGAGGTAGATGCTTCACGCATTCCGCCTTATTACTATTATAAAATGAAAACATCAGATGGGAGATATCTTTTAAATGATGTTTTATCAGAATTCAATCCATTAGGAAGTTTGGAAGCGGGAGGTACAAATAAATATCGCAATAATGACTTTACTGCCAATGTAAGTGCCGAGCTTCAGATTATAGACGGCCTTAAACTGAGAGGAGTACTTGGAGCCAACGTCACTGGAGATCATCGTTATTCTCGCCACTTAAGAGTACCTTATTATTCAAGCGAAAGCGACACTACTCCAGCTAGATATGCCAACGAAACAAGAGAAACAAGCGATTGGAATTATGATGCCTATCTCATTAATTCGCAGATATTATTGGATTACAATAAAACCTTCGGAAAACATAATTTTACAGGTTTATTGGGTACCACCAATGAATCATTTACATCTACTGCCAATGAGATAAATTTAAAATACTCAAATATAGACTTAGGAACTTCTGCAAGCGATGATGCCCAAATTGTTGTAGGAGGAGGTTCTTCAGTCACACCCGAGAATACACTTCGCACAAGTATTACTTCTGTTCTGGGTCGTTTAGGTTATTCTTACGCAGACAAATATTATGCAGAATTCGACTTTAGATATGACGGTTCTTCTAAATTTGGTTCCGGATACCGTTGGGGCTTTTTCCCATCACTATCACTTGGATGGAGAGCTTCTGAAGAATCTTTTATGCAAAATTACAAAGACCATATAGGAGATTTGAAATTACGTGGATCTTATGGTGTTTTGGGTAACCAGACAATTGGAGCTTACGATCGGTTTACAACATACGATATGTATACCAACACGTATGCATACAACAATAAAACCGTAACAGGCGCCGGCTTTACACTTGGCAAAGAGAACCTTACTTGGGAGAAAACCAGAATATTAAATCTTGGACTTGATGCGAATTTCTTGAATAATAATTTGAATGTTACATTCGATTACTTCTATAAGCATACAGTTGATATTTTAATGACTCCTGTTGTGCCTTCTGTCTTTGGTACTACTCAAGCGATGGACAATATTGGTGAAATGTCGAATAAAGGATGGGAATTATCTATCAACTACCGCCTTAAAACAGGACAATTTATTCACAATTTCACAGCAAATATTGGCGATTCGTTCAACAAAGTTGACAAGTTCCCCGAAAAAGAACAAATTACAAGTATGGAAGAATTGTACAAATTAATTAGAGTCGGTGTACCTTTAGGCTCATATTATGGTTACAAAACAGCAGGTTTCTTTAAAAATTATGAAGATATAGAAGCTTCTGCAATTCCCGTAGGTGGAACTGTTCAGCCTGGTGATTTAAAGTTTGTAGATCGAAATAAAGATGGAATTATTGATTCAAAAGACCGTTTCATTTTAGGTAATGGATTTCCTCGTTATACCTTTGGATTCACTTACAATTTAAATTGGAAGAATTTTGATTTAAGCATATTTGGACAAGGAGTAGGCAAACGTAGTATGATGCTTAGAGGTGAATTAATAGAACCTTTCCATCAAAACTATTCGTATGTCATTTACAAACACCAACTCGATTATTGGACGCCTACCCATACTGATGCCCGTTGGCCCAGATTAAGTGCTGCCGGTTCGACTTCGAATAGTAATAACTTCCGCAATGGTTCCGATTTATATATATTAAATGGATCATATCTACGCATCAAAGATATAACAATAGGATATACACTACCAAAAGAATGGATTAAGAAAATAGGAATGGAAAAACTTAGAGTATATATTACCGGTCAAAATCTATTCACATTCAGCCACAATTCATTTATCGATCCCGAATCTTCGGAGTTCAACTCACAAATGGATACTTCGGGTGCAAATAGTGGTCGAAATTATCCGACACTAAAATATTATGGTTTTGGTTTAGACGTAGAATTCTAATTATTTGACTATGAAAAAGAATAATATAAAATATTTAATGCTTGCTATTCTAGGGTTAAGTCTCTTTTATAGCTGTAATAGCATGGATAATGAACCGACAGATAGCTATACTGATAGTAAATTTTGGACGTCAGCAGATAAAGCGCAATACGTTTTGAATATGGCTTACAATCAATTGTATAGTGCTTCTAAAATGTGGTCGGATGAATGTTTAAGCGATAATCTTTTTGAAGGGCGTTCCTATACCGATCAACGTATGATACGCGACGGCATTGCCGATCCATCGACAGGAATCTTTTCGAGTGAATGGTCTGACTTATATTCAGGCATCAAAACGTGCCATGTATTCTTAGATAAAATACAACTTGTGAATATGGATGAAACAAAAAAAGCAAATATGATTGCTCAAATACGTTTTATCAGAGCTTCACTTTTCTTCCGGTTATCTAATTTTTATGGTGCAATTCCTTTCTTCACAAAAGATATTACCTTAAATGAATCGAAAACAGTTTCGCGTACAAATCGCTCTACTGTTATTGCATTTATTCATAGCGAACTCGACGACATAATGAAAGATTTACCCAAAAAAAACGATCTATCTTTCGATGAAAGAGGTAAGATAACAAAAGGAGCTGCTTGTATGTTACAAGCCAGAGCCTATCTTTATGATAATGATTGGCCAAATGTCGAAAAATACTGTAGCTATCTGATGAACGATCAAGCTACTTACGGAACTTATTCATTATTCAATAGCTATAGTGGATTGTTCTTACAAGACAATGAATATAATTCGGAAATTATTATGGATTGTTCGTATGTACCTGCTACAAGAACGTGGTCTGAAATGTACGACATGGCCCCTCTTTCTGTTGGAGCGCGAATCAATTCTAAAGCTCCTACGCAAAGTTTAGTAAATAGCTATCTGACATTGGATGGGGAGACAATAGATCAATCTTCTACTTATGATGAAAACAATCCTTATGTCAATAGAGATCCTCGACTAACAGCTACAGTCATTTACGACAATTATGATTGGAGTGGTAATGTAAATGATGGAACAACTAAAAAAATTATTTATATCAAACCAAACTCTGCTATCACTACAGATGCCTATAGTGGAAGTAATGCCAATCAGACATCAACCGGTTATTATGTACGCAAATATTATGATCCCAAGCACGAAGCCAGTTTAGCATCTGCCATCAATATCATTACAATGCGTTATGCAGATGTATTGCTAATGTATGCGGAGGCAATGAATGAGCAAGGCAAAATGACAGAAGACATTTGGAATGAAACAATTGAACCTATTCGTGCTCGTGCCGGATTTACAAACAGTAACGCCTTAAATTATCCATCAAACATTTCACAAGAAGACATGAGACAAATTATTCGCCGTGAACGTAGATGTGAACTAGCCCTCGAAGGTCTGAGATGGTATGATATTAAACGTTGGAAAGCAGGGACTACTTATCTTAATGGCTATGTATATGGTGCAAAATTTGCAGAAAACGGTAGTTATATTCGCTTAGATAATCGTAAATTTATAGAGTCAAGAGATTATTTATGGTCTGTACCACAATCGCAAATGGATATAAATCCTAATTTAAAACCAAATAACTCAGGTTATGCTAACTAATAACTTAAAATGAAATAATAATGAAAACTAAAACAAATATATTATTACTATTACTTTTGTCTATAGTATTTTTAGGAACATCTTGTACACAAGATATGGAATATAAAGATGTTGCACTAACAGCAGTCAAACAATTATATGCTCCAAAAGATGGTTATTCACTTCAATTGCTATCCTCGGCCACTGCATCTCAATATTTTGAATGGGCAACATCAAAAGTAGAAGATGGCGGTTCACCACTATACGAAGTTGTATTTGATAAAAAAGACGGAGATTTTTCAAAACCTATTTATCGCCTAACTTCAGATGATATGGGAACACGAAATTATGCTACTATTTCTCACAAAGTATTAGACAAAATAGCTGCACTGGCAGGTTTGGGAAGCGGAGAAACAGGAACATTAAAATGGACTGTTGTTTCTTCACGAGGTTTATCTGAAATGACTGCAGAACAATCAAGAACTATTACTATTACGCGTCTATTGGGATTTGCAGATATTCCTGCTCAAGTATATATTACCGGTGAAGGTTCAGAAGGCGGAACAGACATAAGCAAAGCATTAGCATTCTCTTCTCCTGCCAATGGTGAATTTGAAATCTTCACAAAATTGGAAGCTGGAAAAGAATATCATTTTGTTAGTACTAAAGATGCTTCACCTCGCTTATTCTATTCAGATGGCACTTCTTTAAAAGAAAGTTCAACTGGCACAGGATCTACAACAGTAGCTGAAACAGGAACATATCGCATCAATCTTGATTTCAACATAGCTACTGCATCAATCACCAAAATTAAAAGCATTGGTTTTTACTTTTGTCCGGAGGATGAAGTTACTATAGACTTTTCTTACCAAGGCAACGGTATTTGGCAAGGAACAGGTCATGTTGACTTTTATCAATGGGATTGGGGCAAAGATCAAAGATACAAAATAGAAATGGTATCCGAAAAATCAGGCGTAGAATCTGTTACACATTGGGGTCCTACAAATCCATCTCTCGATAATGCTCCCGGTGATGATGAAGCTGCATCTTATTATTATATGCAAGAATGGCCAGCAAGTCAATGGGATAATAAATGGAAACTCCAAGATAAATTTGATGGTAAAGATGTAACATTTACTGTTTATCTTAATGCTAGCGGACATTACACGCATAGTATAAAACTTGCGAACTGATTAAAAAATATCTATTATGAAGAAAATAATTAAATATATTATTTTGAGTATTTTCGGCGGAGTTCTGTTTCAATCGTGCAATAATATAGAAGATAAGTATATGTATAATAGCGACTCCTATACCATCGATTGGAATGCAGCAGCCGATAGTGCAACAACTTCTTTAGTGTCGCGCTTTTGGAACACTACAGGACATTACTTTGTATATACTCCCGATAATTGGAGCGATACTAATCCCGGTTATTGGCCGCAAGCTCATGCTATGGATGTGATAATCGATGCCTATATAAGAACAAAGGATACGAAATATTCACAAATGTTTGACCAATGGTATGATGGTATTAAAACTGTTAACTTCTCAACTCATCAAGATTATTGGAATGCATATTACGATGATATGTCATGGATATGTCTAACAATGATAAGACTTTATGACGTAACCAAAACAGACAAATACTTAAATACAGCCAAAGAACTATGGGGATATATCAAATCCGGATGGGACGAAACTTATGCAAACGGCGGTATATCGTGGGAATATTACGATCATAAATGGAGTAAGAACGCTTGTACTAACGGTCCTGCTAGTATAATAGGAAGTAGGATGTATGCTATTACTAAAGATGAATCTGATAAAGAGTGGGCTTCCAAAATATACGAATGGGAAAAAGCTACTTTATATAATCCTGCTACTGGAGCAGTTTATGATAACATAAATGGACAAACAAACGAATTATCAAAAACTACATTAAGCTATAATCAAGGAACTTTTCTTGGAGCTGCTTACGAATTATATAAAATAACAGGAGACATTACTTATCTCAATGATGCTAGAAAAGCTGCTTATTATGCCATTTCCAATTCTTCCATGATTGATACAGGCAACAATGTATTAAGAGACGAAGGAGATGGAGATGGAGGACTCTTTAAAGGAATCTTCATGCGTTATTTTGTTCAACTTATGCTCGAAAACAATCTTGATATTGTATATAAGAATAAATTTGAAACATTTTTCAATAACAATGCCGAAACATTATGGAGAAAGGGAGTTCTTAAGCAAGATATTCTATTCGGAACAAGTTGGACTACTCCGGCAGTAGGAACAACTCAACTCACATCTCACATTAGTGGATGTACATTGATAGAAGCAAAAGCTTATTACCAAAATAACAAAAAATAATTCATGAAAAATTATTTATATTTGTTTCTGCTTATTGGTTTTATCTATCCAAGTGCAGCATTTTCTAAAAATGAAGTATTTATAAAGAGAGCCCAGCAAACGCTGGACTCTCTTTATAAATATTATGAAGTATCTCATACTTATCTACTTTCCGAAAACTATCCGATACAAAAACTTAATAATATTACTTATTTAGCATCGCAAACTCAAAGTAATAATAGTTTCTCTTATCTATGGCCCTTTTCAGGTACTTTTTCAGCTGTTAATTCACTCTATTTTGCTACAGACGATAAAAGGTATATCCACTTACTAAATAATAGCGTATTGAAAGGCTTAGACCAATATTTAGACAAAACAAGAAAACCTACAGCATACGCATCATATATTAGAAAAGCAGGAAAATCAGATCGTTTTTATGACGACAACATTTGGATAGGTATAGACTTTACAGATATTTATTCGAAAACTAAAAATAAAAAGTATCTGTCTAACGCAAAAATGATATGGAACTTCATAGAGTCTGGGATAGACAATAAGCTGGATGGAGGAGTATATTGGTGCGAACAGAAGAAAAACTCTAAAAATACATGTTCAAATGCACCGGCAAGTGTTTTTGCCCTGAAGTTATTCTTAGCTACTTCTGATAGTTCCTATTTTGCAAAAGGAAAAGAACTTTATGAATGGACAAAATCGCACTTGAGAGATCAAAGCGATGATTTATACTACGACAATATATCTTTGAATAGACATATCGATAAGACAAAGTATCCTTATAATTCAGGACAAATGTTACAAGCAGCAGTATTGCTTTATCGTATCACAAATAACTCTTATTACTTATATGATGCACAAAAAATAGCAAAATCGTGTTTCAATTACTTCTTCCTACATAAAGACAATTGTGAGATTGTTTTAAAAGAAGAAAATATATGGTTTTCTGCAGTTATGTTGCGTGGATTTATAGAGCTTTACAACATTGATCATCAACCTCAATATATAGAAACATTTCGTCAAATATTAGATACTGCCTGGAATAAAGCCCGTGATACAAATGGCTTATTAAACCGCGATTGTACTGGAAAGATAAAAGACAAAACAAAATGGTTGCTTACTCAAGCAGCTTATATAGAAATGTACGCTCGCCTAGGCACATTGTAATAAATCACTATACTATGTATATTTAAGTTCGTGACACGAACTTAAATATACATTCCATTGCAGTCACAGCCAGACTGACCTTACGCATGTTCTCATACAAGAGATAGAGCTATGCTAAAAACACTTTTAAACGTTCCATGATATCTTTTTATAGGGGTGAAGTCTATGAGGCGTACTAACGAAAGTTGGTGTATATAAGAAAGACTTCATATATTTGCATTAAGATTCTGTCGTTCCACATATATGATTTGATTAACTCACATATGTGGAACGATAAAATCCTAATGAGCCGGCAGAAATAGTTTAAATACCACAATCTTGATTCAATAAGATGTGTGCAAAACACCTTCTCTGAGAGAAGAACCAAACTATTTCGATGCCCGAGCGGTAAGTAAAGGAGTCATTACCTAAGACCAATTTAATATCTACGCAAAATAATTTTATCCACTGTTATCAAAACAATATTAATATTATCTATTTCTTTCTATATTTAAAGAAGAAATATATAGTAATAGTAATAGTCTGTTAGTATGTCGATATCTAAATACTTTATTTCTTGTATATTAAGTTATTAACTTTAGAACAAATATAATGAATAGTTTATTAACTATTGAAAACCTATTAATTAATTGATAAATAGGCTACTTCGTAGTAGCTATTAACAACTGTTTATAAGTAGGTATTCATAATTATTTTTTCTATTAGGCATGTGAAAACTGTTAGAAAAGAGTAGAAATTTCATTCAAAAATAATTAATAACTAATTTGGTTGTTTAATAACTTATAAGCGATATGAAAGTAAATCAAATAAGCAAGAACTATTTTTCAAAAGATATTATATTTTATTCATCACTAATTTCACAGTTATCAACAAGTTGTTAATAACAATGGTTATGTCAGAATAAACCATTAATTTTGTAGGCTGATTAAGAAATATAAATAGATATGAGAAAGCTCAAAGTAGATGAATTACATCGTATTACTGTAGATAAGTTCAAAAAGGTAGATAAACTTCCTATAATAGTAGTATTAGATGATATTCGTAGTTTATATAATGTAGGTTCGGTATTTCGTACCTCAGATGCTTTTAGAGTTGAAGCTATTTATTTATGTGGAATAACAGCTGTGCCGCCTTCTGCTGAAATACACAAAACGGCTCTTGGAGCAGAATTTTCTGTTGATTGGAAATATTATAAGTCGGCAGTTGAAGCGGTAGACGAACTAAAGAAAAAAGGATATATTGTTTATTCAATTGAGCAAGTTGAAAATAGTACATCATTTGATACTTTTAATCCGGATATTAACAAGAAATATGCTATTGTAATGGGTAATGAGGTGAAAGGAGTACAACAAGAAGTGATAGATCATAGTGATGGTTGTTTAGAACTTCCACAATATGGTACTAAACATTCACTTAATGTATCTGTAACTGCCGGTATTGTCATTTGGGAGATGTTTGTTCGAATGGAACCTAAATGGTAATAGCTTACTTTATTTAAATTTCTCCTTGCATTACTTCTACTACTACACGTTCGGTTAGTTTGTCTTCTCCTTGCGGATCATAGCTTTTCTTTAAGCTAGCACCGTAAAAGAAAGCCAATCCTTGAGCAAAGATGGCTCTTGCTGGTCCAAAAAAGGCTTTTACCAATTCGTAAGAAGATTGATGCGATTGCCTATCAATCAATTTAATGAGCAGTTTTCCCTGTTTGTAGGTCAACTTTTTCATTTGTGCAGTATATTGTTCTTTTAACCCTTTTTCAACACGATTGATGTGAGCTATTTTAGCTTTGTCGTTGGGTAGAGTTTCAAGATATTCTGTTGTTTCAATAATAAGATTATTAATTTGAATAGCTATCGGAAGTACTTTTTTTACATTATATACCAATCGTATATATTCCATTCGTTCTTGGTCTGAATTGAATTGAATGGGAGGATAAATATATACCGATTGAAAAAGTATATTTGGAATCGTATCTCCACGATATACATAAGTAGATACCCGATAACCGTTGTCAGAATTTTGTATTTTGTCTTTGGGCAATTCTTTTTTCGGTTTCGATTGTTTCTTTTCATTGTTCTTTACTTGTGCAGAGCAGGTAAGTGAAGCGGTTACAGAAACAACAGTGATCAATAGAAATATATACTTCCTTGAAATCATGCTACAAAAATACGATATTAGAAAGTAATCTTGTTCGCATTTTAAGCCGTTTTTGTTCATAGATTGTCATTTTTAAATTATCTTCGCAGTTCGTGGGTGTTAACTTTTATCTTTTAACTATAGAAACATATTCTTTGCTATGAAAAAAACTCTTTTAAGGCGGTTAATATCACTAGCTGGTCTTTTGTTCATAACGAATATTGCTTATTCTCAAAATCAGAATGATACCATCTACCAATACGGTGATGAAATACAACAGCTATTTGAAAATAGTGAAGGAGAAACAAACAAAAATTATGACGATGAGATTATAGAATTGCACGAACGGTTTGCAGAACCATTGAATATTAACACTGTTACAAAAGAACAGTTACAGCAATTTCCTTTTCTTTCTGATCTGCAAATAGAACATATATTGTCATACTTTTATTTGCATGGAGAAATGAAAACTATTTATGAATTGCAACTTGTCGAAGATATGGATATACAGACAATCCGTTATCTATCGGCATTTTTTAAAGCTCTTCCGGTTGTTCATAACAAGTCTTTTCCCACATTGGAAGAATTGTACAAAAAGGGTAGGAGTGAGGTGTTTAGCAGGGTAGATATTCCCTTTTATCGTAGTGCGGGATATGTTGATAAGTATAGAGGAACTCCTTATTATCATTCGTTACGTTATGCTTATCGTTATCACGATAATGTATTTGCAGGATTTTCGGCAGAAAAGGATATGGGCGAAACTTTTTTTGCCTCTCCCAATAAGAAAGGATATGATTCGTATTCCATTTATTTTTTAGTAAAGGATGCGGGCCCATTGAAAACATTGGCTGTAGGTGATTATCGATTAAGCTTTGGTCAAGGATTGGTAGTAAGCAATGATTTTTTGATGGGCAAGACAGCCTATATTACAACACTGAATCGTCGTGGAAACAATATTTATAAGCATTCGTCCACCGATGAACAACATTTCTTTAGAGGTGTTGCTGCTTCAATCGCCTTGAATAAAAATCTTTTGTTGTCTACTTTCTTTTCTTACCGACTTTTGGATGGTACTGTCAATGAAGGCAAGTTAACATCTATTCATTCATCCGGCCTACATCGATCGCAAAAGGAAATAGACGATCGCAATAGTTTTGGTTTATTGTTTATGGGCAGCAATATCAACTATTCGGCAGACAAATGGCAGGTGGGTACTACGGGCATTTATTATCATTTCAATCATCCTTATGCACCGACCCAAAGAAAATACAATAGATATGCGTTGCAAGGTTCTTCTTTTTATAATATTGGAATAGATTATTCATATCGTTTCAAAAAGTTTTCAATAGTTGGCGAGGAGGCTATTGGCAAGCACGGTGTAGCGACGACTAATCGCATTAGATACAATTTGTCGCAAGATTATAATATCATCTTATTTCATCGTTATTACGCCCACAATTATTGGGCATACTTTGCGCATACATTGTCCGAAAGTTCGACGGTACAAAACGAAAACGGTTGGTTTTTGGCTATAGACGCAAAACCGTGGCATAAGCTTTCTTGTTTCGCCGCGATCGATTTAATTTCTTTTCCGTGGTGTCGTTATCGTGTCAGCAAACCTTCTCGAGCTATTGATGGTATATTTAGATGTAGTTATTATCCGAGAAAAACGGATCAGATGGATTTCTTCTATCGTTATAAACACAAAGAACGCGATGTAAGCAATACTAAAGGGGCAGATATAAGACCTACTTATCAGCATAGTTTTCGTTATAAATATAGTTATTTGCCTACACCAGCTGTTAGACTATCTACTGTTGCAGACTATCGGTTGTTTCGTCAGCAAGGATTTAGTACGGAGAAAGGCTATCAACTAACAGGTTCTGTTGCCTATTCTCTTCGTGATAAACCTTTGCAATGTATATTGCAAGGCAGTTATTTTAATGTGGATAGTTACGATACTAAGGTTTATATTGCCGAGCGTAGTGTGCTTTACAATAGCTATATACCGTCTTTTCAAGGTACCGGTATCCATCTGTCTTTTCGTTTTCAATACAAATTAAATACCCGCTGGTTATTTATTACTCATTGTGGCCATACTCGCTATTATAATCAGGAAAGTATTGGGACGGGAGCCGATAAGATAGATAGTAGTTTCCGTACAGATATGAAGATTCAAGTAAAATATAGGATATAAAGGTTGTTGTAGTTGTTTAAAGAAGTTTTTTCGGTGACATCCTTATATTGCTTGCGACTCATGCCCGTGAGTCGCAAGTTTCGTCCTTATGTTTTTTCCGATTCACGGGCGTGAGTCGCAAGTAACATAAAGAAGAAAATATTTCCTTATTTGTATTGTTTTGAAAATGGATAAGAACAATACAGCAATTACGTATTATCGTGATGATGTTGGCCTAGAATGCGATGGGGGAGGTCACCATGGCCAAGTAAACCAATGGGGCAATTAAAGTTCTTGTCCATCCATTCGGTATTAATATCCGAATCGGCATGATAATCGAGTGTTTCGTTGACGCACGCTACGGATTTTACTTGTTGCAGGATAGTGCCTATATCGTGGCTCACAATAGCGATTGCGCATCTGCTATTGATTTCGTCAAGAATCTTGTACAAAGCCGTTTCAAAACGTTTGTCAATGTATGTATTAGGTTCGTCAAGAATAACTATTTCTGGGTCTGAAACTAAAGCTCTACCCAATAAAGCTCTCTGTAACTGCCCACCGCTAAGTTGGCCTATGGCTCTCTTATTTAGTCCATCCAATCCCATTTGTGATATAATAGCTTGTGCTTTCTTCTTTTGTTTGCTTGTAAATCGGGCGATGAGGGGTTTTTCAATGTTTAATCCCGATAAAACGACTTCTTCCACAGATATGGGAAATTTTTTATCAATAGCATTGTATTGTGGCAGATAGCCCATTGAAAGTTGTGCCGTTTCTTGTCCCTCGCGATAAAAACGAATTTCACCTTTTTCCGGTTTCATCAGTCCAAGTATACACTTGATAAGTGTTGTTTTGCCACCACCATTTGGGCCTATGATACCTAGAAAATCATTCTGGTATATATTGAGGTTAATATCGTGTAAAACAGTATGGCGTTCGTACGCTACAGACAAGTTGTTTATTGATACAATAACTTTATTATCGTTCATTGTTTTGGCGTTACTAATTATGAATAAGTTCTTTGGCAATCGTTATCATTTCTTTGTCCCATTGTTTGTTAAGCGGGTTGATAGGAACGATTCTTGCCCCTATTTGCTTGGCTATAATTTCAGCATTGTGATGGTCGAATTCGGGTTGTACAAAAATGATATGAACATTGTTTCTTCGACATCGGTCAATAATGTTCGCCAATTCGGAAGGAGAAGGTTCTTTCCCGTTATTTTCGATAGGTATTTGCATCAAATTGTAGTCTCGAGCAAAGTACGATAGAGAAGGGTGATAGATGGCAAAAGCTTTATCGGCTTTTGTTTTTCTCAATTCAATACGGATGATAGAGTCTGTTTTAGTTATCTCTTTGCATAGCGAATCATATCGATTAATGTATATCTTTTCGTGTTTTCTATCAAACGAACAGAGAATATCCAATGTGTTTTTGGCAATGATATATGCGTTTTTAGGCGAACACCATAAATGTGGCTCCACTTTATTTATATTGTGATTGATTGTCTTTTGGTGCCCTTCTTCCATAATCAAGTTAATGCCTTGCGAAGTATCGAATACTTCTATATGAGGCGCATTGGATATAAGTTTGTCCATCCATTGCATTTCGAATCCGATGTAACCGATGCGCAGATAAATAGTGCTTTTTTCCAAGTTGATAAGTTGCCGTGGATTGGGATCATAAGTTTCGGGACTGCTCCCGTGAGGTACGATGCAATCTACTTTGAAAAAACCGTTTGCCAAGGCTTCACAAAAGTATCGTTGGGGTTCTATTGTGACAGTAATGATAGGTTTGTCATTCCTTTTTTTAGGTTGTTTGTCACAGCTGGCAACCAATACCAATATAAATAATAAAACAAACTTTTTCATAATGTCTAAGTTTTAATTAATGTCTGTCTCTTTAAGAAACGGGAGCCATTTTCAGTAAATACAATATCAGTAGCAAAATAAGGGTTGCTATAAAGATATAATAAGATATGCGGCTTTTGGTGCGGCTGAAGAAATGGCATATTATTAATGAGATACCAGGGAGTAACAGATTCAATATCTGTACTTCGTATTTCGGCTGTATGATAATAAATAAGAAAAGATAGATATTCAGGAATATAATAAAATGCAAAATAAGTCTTGTTCTTGTTTTGTTGTCATAATCTATAAAAAGACAATGAAAAAAGCTGACTATATAAAGTACCAAAAGTAGAGCAAATGATAAGATATTATGAACATCGACTTCGGCAAATATGTTCATTCCTCCAAATTGGGCCATCTCTTGGAATGGTGCTACAAATATATTGATATCGCCCACATAAAAGGCATAAGATAATACAAACCAGTAGGGCAGAACAAAGCCTACGATAGAAGCGAGAAAGCTGCGTATATTGAGAGACTGCAACATCGAAGAGCCGATGAGCCATACGGGAATTACAAAAACAAGCTGTGGCAAAAATAATGTTCCGATACTGAGTATGGCAAATGAGTGAAAAAGATAAGACGATGAATTGCGTCGTTGATAGCTGTTAAAAAGGAAAAATAACGACAACAACAAAGCGATTAGCGATAATTTTGTGAATGAAAAAGTATATAGTTCAGGACAGAAAGTGATAAACAAAAAAAAGACAGCTATCAATACCGTTTTTCTCACCCGAAGAATGTCCGAGCGATTGTTCAATTCGACTAATAAATAGGCCGATAAGATATAGGTTGCCAAGCTACACAAATGGTTCAACCATATCGGCATTGATGATGCGCTCCATGATGGAAATAAAATGAAACTATCGGTAGCACGGGTAACCGGACAGATCACAGAGTGTCCAATATATGCTACGATACATATCAAAATAACGACAGGCAGTGTGGCACCACTTGCCATTATTCTTTCTTGTTTTCCTTTCAGTGTCATTTTTTCTTTAAAGATCAAATCCTATATCGTGGCGGAAGTATTTGCGCTCAAAGTCTATCGTTTCGGCCACTTTATAACTTTTTTCTAAAGCTTCTTCTTTTGATTCACCGTAAGAGCTGATGGCAATAACGCGTCCGCCGTCTGTCACTACTTTGCCTTCTTTTAGTGTCGTTCCCGAATGGAAAAGGATACTTTCTGTTTTTAGGGTTTCTTTCAGACCTTCAATAGAATATCCTTTTTGATAAGATTCGGGATAACCTCCGCTTACCAACATTACGCAACCCACGGTGCGCGGATCGATGTCGATAGTATATTGGTCTAAAGTACCTTTTTCTGTACCAACAAACAAATCTACCAAATCACTTTTAATGCGTGGCATTACGCTTTCTGTTTCAGGATCTCCCATTCGAGCGTTATATTCTATCACGTAAGGTTCGTTTTTGACGTTTATCAATCCGAAGAATATAAAGCCTTTATAATTAATCTGCTCTTCATAGAGTCCTTTAATAGTGGGTTCTATGATTCTTTCGCGTACTTTGTTCATAAATACACTATCGGCAAAAGGAACGGGGCTGACACTTCCCATACCGCCGGTGTTGAGTCCTTTGTCGCCTTCACCTATTCGTTTGTAGTCTTTTGCTTCGGGCAGTAGCTTGTAATTCTTGCCATCGGTAAGCACGAAGACCGAACATTCTATGCCCGATAGAAACTCTTCAATTACAACTTTGGCAGATGCTTTTCCGAACATTCCTTGAAGCATATCCTTCAGTTCTTTTTTGGCTTCATCGAGTGTTGGAACTATTAATACGCCCTTGCCGGCACACAGTCCGTCGGCTTTTAGAACGTATGGAGGTTGCAGTGTTTCTAGAAAATCGAAACCCTGTTGTATTGTTTCGGCTGTAATCGTAAGATACCGTGCAGTAGGGATATGATGTCTTTGCATAAACTCTTTGGCAAATTCTTTACTGCCTTCGAGTTGTGCTCCTTTTGCCGATGGGCCTATGACCATTATATGGTTTGTAGCGGAATCGTTTTTAAAGAAATCGTAGATGCCGTTTACTAATGGATCTTCCGGACCGACAACTATCATATCGATATTTTGGTTAAGGGCAAATGATTTGAGCGATTCAAAGTCGTTGACTTTGATATCTACATTTTCTCCAACCGATGCAGTTCCTGCATTGCCTGGAGCAATATATAGTTTATCGACCGATTTACTTTGTCCTATTTTCCATGCCATAGCATGTTCGCGTCCTCCTGAACCTAATAATAGTATCTTCATATTTATCAGTTTATAAATAATCTACAAAATATCGTGTTATTTTCTCGTATAAATGAACCCTGTCTTTGCCTATTACGTTATGTTTGTGCCCCGGATAAGTAAAGAAGTCGGGATAAGTGCCGGCGTTAATGCAAGCTTTCAAGAAGGTAATAGAATGTTGGGGTACGCAGGTATCATCGTGATCATCGTGTATGATGAGCAAATGTCCTTTCAAATTGCCGGCATAATTTTTTAAATTACATTCCTTATAACCTTCCGGATTTGTTTGCGGGGTGTCCATATAGCGTTCGCCATACATTATTTCGTAGTATTTCCAATCAATAACAGGGCCTCCGGCAACGCCTACTTTAAACAAGTCGGGGTAACGCAACATTAATCCGATTGTCATGTGACCACCAAAACTCCAACCGTGAACACCTATTCGGTTGCCGTCTATATAAGGTAAACTCTTTAAGAATTCTACTCCTTTTACTTGATCTTTGCATTCTTCAATTCCTAAGTGGCGGAAAGTGACGCTTTCAAAATCGAACCCTCTATTCTCGCTTCCACGATTATCGAGGGTAAAAACAATGTAGCCTTTGTTGGCCATGTATATGTCCCAGCCACGTGTATCATTCTGCCAGCTGTTGTTTATCATTTGTGCATGAGGACCTCCATAGACATATACGATAGCGGGATATTTCTTACCCGGTTGCATGTCTTTTGGTTTTACAATACGATAGTATAAATCAGTTACACCATCGGCAGCCTTGATCGTTCCTACGCTGATATCCGGCATCTTATATTCTTGGTAAGGATCTTCAGCTTTGAATATTTGTGTGCTTTTTGATGTTGTTGCATCAAGTATATCAATTTTTAAAGGTATTTTAGGTGAGCTGTAACGATCAACAATATATTGTCCCGACTCACTTAATAATCCGTTATGTACTCCATCGGTGGTTTTTCCTAGGGCTTTGCTGCACTTCATGCTCGGAATATTGACACTATATAGGTTTTTATTCAGTGCGACTCCTCCTTCTATAATCACACTCTTCGTTTTGTTGTTGAAACCGAGTAAACTCTGTACAAGCCATTCTCCTTTGGTAAGTTGTCCCAATAGTTTGCCATCCGTGTTGTACAAATAGAGATGGTTGAAGCCGCTACGTTGACTTTGATAGATAAACTTATTACTGTCCCATGGTAAGAAAGCGATGGGGTAGAGGGGCTCTACGTATTTAGGATTTGTTTCTTCGATAAGGACTTTTTCCAATTCGCCCGTCTGGGCGTTGTAACGGCAAAGTTTAGAATGGTTTTGATCGCGGTTTAATTCGATAAAATAGATAGATTTCTCATCGGGCGCCCATGATATGTTGGTGAAATATCGGTCAGTCGGATCTCCTGCTTTCAGATAGATGGTTTGTTTTGTATCAGGGTTGTATATTCCAATCGTCACTTTGTGCGAAGTCATTCCTGCCATCGGATAACGAATCATCTGTACTTTTCCTTCGCGAGCTTCCGTATCGACTAACGGATATTGACCTACCATTGTTTCGTCCATTCGGTAGAATGCCAATAGTTTGCCCGAAGGACTCCAGAAAGTTCCTTTCGAAATGCCGAATTCGTTACGGTGAACGGATTGTCCGCAAACGATACCTTCTGGTTCGTTGGTTACGGCATCATTATTAACATATAGATTATTGCCTATCGTATAGGCAATATTGTTGCTATTGTAGTTAATGTCTTCGTTATTTCTATCTTTATTGAAATCAGTGGTACTGATAACCTTGTTTTTTTTGAAGTCGAATACGATTTGCTTGTTATGAAGAGCAAATACTATTTCTGTACGATTCTTCCATGGTAGTTTAACAAAATACATGCTCGTCAATTTACCAAGTTTTTGAGACTCAAGCACGCTGTTTATTTTGTCAACTGTTGTTAGTATGGTTTCTTTTCCGTTCTTTGGATTTATTTCAGTTAGTTTGTCTATAGCGGGTTTGATACAAAAGTCTCCCCACCACTGTAGATTATAAAGATTATCAACGTAACGATACGTAGAACCACCTGGCATCAAGTCTTCCAGAGTTAGTTCCTTTGTTTGTCCCATTATTTGAGTAGTTCCCAATAGTTGTAACGCTAATAATGACAAAAAAGCCTTTTTAATCAGATTCTTTGTTTTCATGTCTTCTTGGATATTTTGATATTGGTTGTTTGCGGTCGTCGAAGCGGCTATCCCTATTACCGTATCTGGAACTACGATTATCTTTTCTGTCCCTGCCTCCTTGATATTCCCTTCTTACTCTGAATTCTTTGCGAGGGGCATAACGGTTATTGCTTTCTTCGCTATTGTCTTTGTCGGTTTTGTAGTCTTTGTATTTACCGTCGAATATTTCGTATTCGTGCAATTCGCATTCTAGAGGTCCATTAAACAAAGGTATCTTCTCACTTGGCTTTAATCCTATTTGAGCGAAACACTCGTCGTGATAAGACAATATCCACGCCGCGCCATTAATAAAAGCATGCTTCAACCGTTCTCCAATCATTTTATATAAACCGAGCAAATCATTTGAAGAGATACGTTCGCCGTAAGGTGGATTGGTTATCAATATGGCTTTTTCAGATGGCTGTTGAAATTGTTGAAAAGGTTGCAATTTCAAATTAATATATTTACTTACACCGGCAGCTTTTATATTATTAGTGGCAATAGCAATAGCATGAGGACTATTATCGTATGCATATATTTTATGTTCGAATTCCTTTTCTTTGCTGTCATCGTTGTATACTTGCTCAAATAACTCTTGGTCAAAGTCGCTCCATTTTTCGAAGGCATAACCTTGGCGAAACACTCCCGGTGCGATGTTGCGTGCAATGAGCGCTGCTTCGATAGGAAAAGTTCCGGAACCACACATTGGGTCAATAAAATCGCACTCGCCGTTCCATCCTGTCAGTTTGATAATGCCGGCAGCAAGCACTTCATTGAGAGGAGCCTCTACCGCTTCTTGACGATAACCACGGCGATGCAACGATTCTCCTGATGAATCGAGGGAGAGTGTACAAGATGTTTGAGCAATATGAATATTGAGTGCTACGTCCGGATTGTTGATACGAACCGAAGGACGTTCACCTGTTTTTTCTTTAAAATGGTCGGCGATAGCATCTTTCACTCGGTATGCTACAAATTTGGAATGGCGGAATTCATCACTGTTTACTACAGCATCAATAGCGAAAGTATTCTTATTGGTCATGTATTCTTCCCAATCAATGGCTTTGATTTGTTCGTAAACTTCATCCGCATCTTTCGCAATAAAATGCTTGATAGGTTTTAAAATGCGAAGTGCGGTACGAAGACAGAAATTGGCTTTATAAAGCATTTCTTTGTCCCCTTCGAAAGAAACCATGCGTAGTCCTTTTTGTATGTTTTCTGCACCAATTTCAGATAGTTCTTCTGCCAATACTTGTTCCAGTCCCTGGAATGTTTTAGCTATTATTTCGAATTTGTCGTTCATATATCGTTTTGTAATTATTTCTTTTGTACTATTCGAGTTCCGGCCGGAACATCTTCCGTTACCCAAATATTTCCACCTACTGTGGCATCACGGCCAATGGTGATGCGTCCAAGAATGGTGGCATTGGAGTAAACAATAACATTGTCTTCCAATATGGGATGCCGTGGTATTCCCTTAATAGGTTTTCCTTCGTCATCAAGAGGAAAGCTCCGAGCGCCGAGTGTCACACCTTGGTAAAGTTTTACGTTGTTTCCTATTATACTAGTAGCTCCGATGACCACGCCTGTTCCATGATCAATAGCAAAGTGGTGACCTATTTCTGCTCCAGGATGAATATCTATACCTGTTTCACTGTGCGCCATTTCGGTGATAATACGAGGTATAAGTGGTACGCACAATTTATAAAGTTCGTGTGCAAATCGGTAATTACTAATAGCTCGGATAGTCGGATAGCAGCATATTACTTCGCCACAGTTTTGAGCTGCGGGATCTCCATTAAATACGGCAATCACGTCTGTTGCCAATATTCGGCGCATTTCAGGTAGTTTGGCAATACATTTTAATGCTATATTTGAAGCATTTTCGCGAGTAGCAGGAACCTCACATCGACATTCTTCTTCACTACCGAAGACAAGACCTGAGAAAATTTGTTCGGTAAGCAAATTGTATAAACGTTCGACACTTACCCCGGTATGATATTTTATAGTATAACTATTGATGGTGAAATTGCCATAATAACCGGGAAAAATAATAGTACGCACTAGTTCTACTATCTCTTGTAAGATAGTAGCCGAAGGTAGAGGCTCGCCCTCTTTTTGCTGATAGAACAATCCTTTGAAAGACTCGCTATCCGACAATTCTTCGACTGTTTGAGTAAGAATGTCCGTTCTTGAAACCATGTATTACTTTTCGTTAGATGTTGCAAAGTTATAAATAATTGCAAATAAAAACGATAAATCTTTCATTTATCGAAGCAATTGATAAACTCCACCTGCCAAAGTGCGGATAACACCTTTCATTTCTAGCTCGAAAAGATAGGAACTTATTCGGTATATTGGGATATTTGTTTCTACTGCCAGTATATTGATTTGAAGATTTCCACGTTCATCTAATAACTTAACGATGAGTTGTTCTTCTTCACATAGTGAAGGAAAGAAATCTCGTTGGACGATCTTTATTTTCTTTTTTTCTTTACTTGGGTCATTCCAACCTACGGCTTTTACAAAGTCTTCGGCATTACAGAGGATTGCTGCTTTGTTATCGCGGATTAATCGGTTGCAACCGATTGAATATTCATCACTGTTGCGCCCCGGTACTGCAAAACAGTCTCGGTGGTAGCTTTCTGATATATCTGCAGTAATTAGCGAACCACCTTTGGATGCCGATTCTACGACGATAGTTGCATCCGATATTCCCGCAATAATACGGTTACGGCTGACAAAATTAAAGGCATCCGGATTGGTTCCTGAGATAAATTCGGTAAGCAAACCACCTCTCTCGAGCATTTTTATAGCGGTGTTCCGATGTAGAGAAGGGTAAATTCTGTCTAAGCCGTGGGCTAATACACCGATTGTAGATATGTCATTTTCTAAAGCTGCTCGATGTGCCGAAATATCAATCCCATAGGCCAGTCCGCTTACAATAGTAACATCGGGGCAAAGTGTTTTCAGTTCTCTTACAAAAGTGTTGCAAAATTGTTTGCCATAATCGGTAGCACGTCTGGTTCCTACAATGTTTAATACGTGCGGTACGTTTAGTTTGACGTTTCCTTTCGAAAATAAAATAATCGGAGAATCGTCGCAATCTTTAAAACGGCATGGAAAATCTTCTTCATTCAACAGATAGTATTGTATATGCTTATCGGAGATAAATTTTATTTCCTTTTCTGCAATGGAGAAAGCTTCAGGGCAATCCAGCCATTCTGTAATCTTCTTATTAAGATCGGGTATTTTGTCGGGAAGTTCTTTTCGAAATTTAAAAATATCTTTTGCATTTCCTATCGAGTCATATAGTCGTTTGGCTCCTCTGATTCCAATGTGTGGAACTTTAGTAAGGGCAATACAATAATAGCATTCTTCTTCTCTGTCTTTCATAGAATGGTAGTTAAGGTATATAGGGGCACAAATTAAAAAGGGGGTATTTATTGGAGATACTCTGCGAAAAGGTTATCAATGATATCACTGTTTCCTAATTTTCCGTTGATAATGCAAACAATATCAACGGTCGCTTTGATGATAAGTTTTTCGTCTTTTTTTCGATAGATATCTTGATAGAAGACATACTTAAGACCTTCTTTTTTTACATTCAATTTACTCAAAAATTCTTCATTGTCATGTAGAGAACTTTTGAAAGCAATGTTGATGCGTGCAACGACGGTATCAATGCCCTGTCTATGTAGTTCTACAACATCGAGCCCGTGAGCAATCAAAAATTCATGTCGTGTATGTTCCAAATAGTTCTGATAAACAGCATTATTTACGATACTTTCAAAATCGCACTCATAAGAGCGGACCTTCATTGGCAATTCGAATATATAGTCTTTCATTTCAATCCCTTAAATTTTTTCAACTCTTCGGTCGATACTAATTTGTATAGTTTGTCGCTCGGTCTTATTTTTTCGAATATTTTCATAGAGAAATGTTCTCCCTTGCGAACGGTAGGTACTACTTTCAAATCGACTCGTGCTTCAGTGAGGTTGGCAAACACCGCGCCTGTTGTTGGCCCTGTAATGAGCAGTTTGTCTCCTACATTCAGTTCGGCTGCTTCAACTACAAATTCGGCTACACCGAGGTTGGAGAAATAACGTACTCCTTTGCCCACGTATATTTTTCTTTCAGTAGCTTGCGAGCCATAGTTTTTGCTCCATTCACCCAATCGTTGTCCCAGATAGTAACCGTCCCAGAATCCTCGGTTGAAAACAGCTTTCAAACGTTCATCCCATTGATTGATTTTTTCGTCGGTGTATGTTCCATCTATTGCCGACTGAATGGCTTCTTTGTAGCATTCGGTTACAGTCCGTACGTATTCTGCTCCACGAGCGCGACCTTCTATTTTGAATACTCTAACACCAGCATCCATCATTTTGTTAATAAAATGAATGGTCTTTAAGTCTTTGGGCGACATAATATATTGGTTGTCGACATCCAATTCCACATCCGTCTCTTTATCTTTTACCGTATATCCTCTGCGGCATACTTGCATACAAGCTCCTCGGTTGGCCGAACTGTTCATCTCGTGCAGCGAAAGATAGCATTTGCCTGATATGGCCATACACAAGGCCCCATGGCAGAACATTTCTATACGAAGTTTTTTACCGCTCGGACCACAAATATTTTCTTTATCAATAGCTTCGTGAATAACAGCCACTTGATCTAAATTCAGTTCGCGTGCCAATACAACGACGTCTGCAAATTGGGCATAGAATCGTAGCGCTTCAATGTTCGAAATATTTAATTGAGTTGAAAGATGTATCTCTTGTCCGATACTGTGAGCATAATTCATTACTGATACGTCAGAAGCAATGATGGCAGAGATGCCTGCCTCGTGTGCAGCATCGACAATTTTGTGCATCAACTCCATGTCTTTATCATAAATAATAGTATTGACTGTTAGATAAGATTTGATATGATGTTCGTTGCACGTTTCGGCTATCTCCCGCAAATCGTCGATACTGAAAGTGTTGGCCGAATGGGCCCTCATATTGAGCGAACCGATACCAAAATAAATAGAATCGGCTTGAGCTTGTATAGCGGCGGCGAGTGATTCTCGTGAACCTACCGGCGCCATAATTTCAAAATCTTTTATATTCATTCTAAAAGTGATACTAATAATACGCTAATTGAAGAGCAAAGATACGAATTAATCTGTATTTTTGCAGAGAAAACGAAGAATAACAATAGATGAAGATAGGGAATATAGACTTGGGCGACAAACCTGTATGTCTTGCGCCGATGGAAGATGTTACCGATCAAGCCTTTCGATTGATGTGTAAACACTTTGGTGCCGATATGGTTTATACGGAATTTGTTTCGTCTGAAGCATTGATTCGTTCGGTAAATAGCACGGTTAAGAAACTTACCATCAGCGATGAAGAGCGTCCTGTTGCTATTCAGATATATGGTAGAGAAGTTGAGGCAATGGTGGGGGCAGCGAAAAGAGTAGAAGAAGCTCATCCGGATATATTGGATATTAATTTCGGTTGCCCGGTAAAGAAAGTTGCCGGTAAGGGAGCAGGAGCGGGGATGCTACAAAACATCCCGAAGATGCTTGAAATAACTCGTGCTGTAGTTGATGCCGTAAACATACCTGTTACAGTCAAAACTCGTTTGGGCTGGGATATGGAACATCGTATTATTGTTGACCTTGCTGAGCAACTCCAAGACTGCGGTATTTCTGCTTTGACTATTCATGGGCGTACACGTTCGCAAATGTATACCGGTGAGGCCGATTGGACTTTGATAGGCGAGGTAAAGAACAATCCCCGTATGCATATACCTATTATTGGCAATGGTGATGTCACTTCTGCTATACGGGCAAAAGAATGTTTCGATAAGTATGGAGTTGATGCCATCATGATAGGTCGTGCTAGTTTTGGTAGACCATGGATATTCCGTGAAGTGAAACACTACTTGCAGACGAATGAATTATTGCTCGAAGAATCTTTCGAGTGGTATTTGGATGTGCTTCGTGATCAAGTAGCCGATAGTGTGAAACGTTTGAGCGAATACGGAGGCATTTTGCATGTTCGCCGTCATTTGGCAGCTTCACCCATATTCAAGGGAATACCCGACTTTCGCCCTACTCGGATAGCTATGCTACGGGCAGCAACTTTAGAAGAACTGTTTCAAATATTTGATGAAATAAAAAAGCGATTATCATGAAAAAGAACATTGGAATGTTAACCCTTATTATGGTGTTTTGGTTTACTATTTCTTTTATTACGAACATCATAGGTCCTATTATCCCGGATATTATTAATAATTTCCATCTCAAAGATTTGGCATTGGCAGGCTTTATTCCTACTTCGTTTTTTATAGCTTATGCCATTATGTCTATACCGGCTGGAATTCTTATCGACCGTTATGGCGAGAAACTAGTTCTATTCATAGGCTTTTTTGTCCCTTTTATTGGAGCTGTGCTATTTGCAGCTTTTCATACTTATCCAATGTTGCTTGCTTCTTGTTTCATCATCGGATTGGGCATGGCTATGTTGCAAACAGTGCTCAACCCTTTGCAGCGTACTGTTGGGGGTGAAGAAAATTATGCTTTCGTGGCCGAAGTGGCGCAGTTTGTATTTGGAGTGGCGTCTGCTCTAAGTCCTTTCGTTTATACTTATTTGATAGGTAGGCTTTCGCCTGCTCAATATGTGGCAGGAAAAAATACTTTTATCGATTTGTTGGCAGGTATCACCCCCAGTAATATGCCTTGGGTATCGCTTTATTGGATATTTGCAATTCTGTTGTTGGTAATGGTGCTTTCTGTGCTTATAGCCAAGTTTCCAAGTATCGAACTGAAAGAAGATGAGAAAGCGGGTAGTAAAGAATCTTATTTATACCTCTTCAAACAAAAATATGTTTGGCTTTTCTTTCTAGGTATCTTTTGCTATGTTAGTACCGAGCAGGGCACTGCCGATTTCATGAGTACTTTTTTGAGTAAATATCATGGTATCGATCCACAAGGTGCGGGCGCTCATGCTGTCAGCTATTTCTGGTTGGCTATGACTGTTGGTTGTGTTCTGGGTATGATATTATTGAAGTTCATTGATAGTCGCAAATTGCTATGGAGTTCGGGATTTCTCACTGCCATTTTGTTGGTGCTTGCCCTATTTGGCAGTAGCAGCATTTCACTTTTTGCTTTTCCAGCAGTTGGTTTTAGCATATCGATGATGTATTCTATCGTATTCTCTTTGGGAATGAATACTGCTCCTTCCAATCACGGTTCTTTTGCAGGAATTCTCTGCTCTTCGATAGTTGGTGGGGCTGTAGGTCCACTTATTATCAGTGCATTGTCCGATGTCTTTTCACTTCGCGTTGGAATGTGCTTCATCTTTCTGACAGTTGCCTATATGACTTTTCTCGGCTTTTGGGCGAAACCTCTTATTAATAACAAGACTATTCGTCTCAAAGAAGTATTTCATTCGAAGAAGTAAACTTTAAATTATTTCATGGTAAAATGACTTATCATAGCTTTGGTTATAACACATTTATGTAAATTTCATTCGATACTTGAATTTGGGATAAGAAATCAAAAAAAACGAGTTGATTTCTTATTCCAAACTCAAGTATGTATCTATGAGAGTTATTTTAACATTCGCACTCCTAATTAAATTTTTTCTTAATGAAGTTAATATCCAAATCTGCAAGATTTGCTAGTTTTGTATACACATTCAACGCTATAGCCTTTTGCACGAAGTAAATTGATGAGACTATTTTGCCCTAATAGGTATTTTAAATCCACAGCTATTAATGTTGGTTTTTGATGGATAGCTGATAGGATGGCAGGTAACCATTTCATGCTTCTATTATCTGTTACGATTTCTCTCTTCATATCATTAATCCTGTGAAGTTTTGTTTTTAACGCTATTGGTAAATCCAATGAATCTAATCGCTGGTCATCATCAGTATATAACGAATTTAACAGTTCGAAATCATTCTTTTGATAGAGTTCCTTCAAAGACTTATCAAATGTGGAAGAAGAAGGATGTAAACCCTTATAGCGCATTTGCTGGTAGAAGATGACGGCTTGTTCTTCAACAGTAAAATACGATCGCTCCAATGAGTCTGCTTCAGCAATTGCATTAAGCTCATCTTGGCTGTTTCCCAAACTCAGATATGATTTACCTTCCAGTTTGGCATTACGTTCCAAAGCAATTTCCATCCAGTTCATCATTTCATGATATACGTCAGGCAACGCTTTCCCTTTCTCTGCTTTATCTATATCCATAACAGCTTCTTTCTCCTGAAAATAGCTCCATAGATAAAATGGCACGACTCTAATTTTTGAAAGTGGAGGCATATATTTTGTTATCATGCCGTCCAGGAACGCTATCTGTTGAGGGGTATATAATTTTTCATAACTCGTGATGGAATCCATAAATATCGTTCCCGATTCTTTGTGCTTGCCTAACTTCCTCAAATTTTCCATGATCTGGTTCTCGTCCGAAGTTTCTTGCAAAGGAATGCTGCAGGTAGTCATCACTTGGGATGTGCTGTTCCAACAGGCATGAAAGCCATTTATTTTTTGTGCTACATCTATTGATGTTGTACTTTCTGTACCAAGTATATAGGATGGTGCTGCAATTCCGTTCCCCGTCACTTTCCACAAAAAACCATCAGAGGAATAAGACGGGATACATATCATTGATAAGACGGTATAAACAAAGAAAGCAATGATGTGAGTTTTCATACGATATTTACTATTTTACAGGTTCTACCGTATATCCATACTGACGTAAAAGATGGATCAATCCATTTTCACCAATGAAGTGATTTATCCCAACTGCTACCAAAGTAGGCGCAGACTTTATTTCTGTAAGTATTTTATCCATCCAATTGAGGGTACGTCTCTCACCTTGTATTTCATTTTTTTTCTTCTCGTATTGGAAAAGTCTTACTTTGAGCGTCGTAGGTAAATCTAAAGAATCAATATAGTCAGTCTGTTTCACAAAATAATCATTATACTTTGCAAAATTCTTTTCTTGGTATGCACTATTTAAATAGTCAACATGAAGTCTATTTTTGGATTTAGCTTCGTAAAGAGCGCACTGATATAGTATCTCCGCTTGTTCATTGAGGTTGAAACAGGAATCTACTAACATGGCGGATTCATTGAGCGCATTGAAAACTGTAAAGGGTTCTTCTAATTTGAAATAATGTTTTCCTGCTAATTTACACCGTCTTTCCAACACACCATCCATTGCATTCTTAAAAAAATCCATGGGATCTTTCACAGAAAGCCGATGTGGATTTGAAAAATCTCTGATACTAAGATATTGATACCAAAGCCGAAGTGGAGAAAATTCAGCTACTGTCATGTTAGAAACTACAAAAGGCTTCAATATACTATCCATGAAAGCTAATTGACTCTCTGTGTACAAGTCTTTATATTTCATATTTGGAAGATGGTAGGCAACAAGTTTTCGTTTTTGTGCACAGAACTTCTCTAAAATCTTGAGATGCCCATGCTGCACAGAATCCATGATATCAGCAAATTCTGATTCCGTAGCTACTTGCGTTACCTGTGCCCAGACCTCGGAAAAGCCTTTCAGACTGTCTAAAAAAGAAATTGGAACCGTATGAATGGTTCCTAAAATATAGGAGTCACTTTTCAGGCCATTGCCTGATACGCGCCAAAGGATACCGGCGCCTT
>JAAYUD010000077.1 GCA_012517855.1 Bacteroidales bacterium | reverse complement strand
TATGATATGAGTTCGGATCGCAGCGATGCTTGTATGGCTGCTTATGCCAAATGGATTGCCAATACAGCAAACGAACCGGGACTTGACGGTGCTGACCTTGACTATGAAGGTTGGAACGGTAATGACTTGGTAAGAGTAGTAAAAGAGTTATCGAAATACTTCGGTCCCAAGAGTCCTAATCCTAAAACATTATTGATTGTTGATTTCTATGGAAATCCTGCTCCAGCAGAATGCGATCCCTATTGCAACTATTTCGTAGATCAGGCATATAGTAATCAAGGTGAATCAGCACATACAATAAGCGGATTGAGTACAAACAAACTTGTATTCTGCGAAACATTCGGTGTGTTCTATGCAACAGGCGGCCAAATATTGAACTATGCCAAATGGGAACCATCTACCGGAAGAAAAGGTGGATGTGGCGCATACTTCTTAGGCAGAAATTATTATTCCGCTTCGGGTATACCCTATAACGAATTCCGTCAGGCTATTCAGATAATGAATCCTGCTATCAATAAATAATTAACATGCTAATAAAAATGAGACTAAATAAATATTTTATTTCAGCTTTATGCATTACGGCTTCTTTGGTTACAGCAGGCTGTACATCGGAAGGAGATAAATTTGATTATGGCAAAAAGGGCCTGTTGATTACAGGAACGGAAACAGATCCGATGACAAAATTCATTGTCGAAGACACTCCATCAACCTATGCCGTAACGGCTCAATCAACAGCTAAAGTTGATCATGACATAAATATTACTTTTGCAATTGATACCACATTGATTGCGGGGTATAACAAAGAACATAAGACCAGCTTTTTTGCTCCTCCAAAAGGGAGTGTAGTGTTGGATAATCCTAATGCAGTTATCGCAGAAGGTACAGCACTATCTACTGCATCTTCTGTCAAGGTTGTCGATACGGAAAACTTTGCAGAAGGCAGAACCTATGTCATCCCCGTAACGATGCAAGAAGTTAAAAATGCGGGTAATGAACAAGTGCTAACATCCGGTAAAACAATCTACCTGAAGATTTCTCGTGTTCTTAACTTCTACGCAATTGACAATAACTCTCAAGCATCAAGCAACTTTATTTTCGACGATGCTAAGGCTGTCAAGTTGACCAACTTCACCTACGAAATCAAAGTTTATTCTTACGGATTCGGTAATGGTGGCAATATTAAGAGAGTTTGCTCTTTCGAAGAAAAAGATGAATCTAATGCAAGTATGCTTCGTTTTGGAGAGAACGGTATGGATGGCAACCAATTGCAATGGGTATCGCCAGCCGGAAGTGTTCCTTCTACCACTCGATTTGCAGCCAACAGATGGTATATGATTTCTCTGGTATACGATGGCAGTCAATTTGTTATGTACGTAGATGGCGTTAAAGATGCCGTATTGGGTGGATCTGGCAAATCATGCAACTTCCAACGTTTCGAAATGGGAATGTCGTGGGGTGGTTATAATAACAGCCAGTTCTTCGGAGGCCGTATTGCGGAAGTGCGTGTTTGGAACAGAGCATTATCTACCAGCGAAATGACAAACGGTGTCTGTGGTGTTGACGCTCACTCTAAAGGTTTAGTCGCATATTGGAAGATGAACGAAGGAAGCGGTAGTATTTTTAAAGATGCTACAGGCAATGGCTACGATATGGATTGGAATAACACATGGCGTGCCGATTATGAAGGCGCTCTCATTCATCATACTGATTATGGTAACTACATTAATTGGGTGAAAGATGATAAAAATAAATGTGTTCAATAAATAAGAGTAAATATGAAAAAAGTAAATTTAAAATATATTGCTCTAAGCTTTATAGCTGTAGCAGCATTCTCACTACAATCGTGCAGCAGTGATGAAGGCTATGATGTAGTAGGTAATCCAAACAATCTATTTTATATTAAAGCAAGCTCTTCAGCATCATCTCCAAACACAATCGTTTGTCAGATAATTCACACACCTGTTGCCGAACTCGGAACAGTCCGTGCTCAGTATCCTGTACTTTGTACAAAACCTTCGTCTGGAGATGCAACGGTAAAAGCAGAAATAGACAATTCGTTGATAGATGCGTACAATACGAAATACGGAACGTCTTACAAACAATTTCCGACAGGAACACTTGATGTCTCTAAAATGAGCGTCACAATACTGAAAGACAGTTGTAAGGGACAAGATTCTATTACGATTTCCGTATCAAAGGACAATCTTGCCAAACTGACAGAATCCGGTTATATCGCTCCTATCCGTATTACTTCTGTAGATGGAGCTAATGGATTGGGTAGTAAAGACTACGGAATAGCTTATTTGGTAGTTACGACACAGACCAAACTTTTCAAAGACAATGTCAAACCATCTGACATGCTGGGTACTTTGGTAACAGATTATTCTGGTTGGACAGGATCATACCCCAATGGCACTTCATTAAATGTAGCAGACATTACAAACGGTCAACTGGATGACAATGGCTGGAGACTTACTACAGATAGCCATACCGTTATCGTTGATATGAAGTCTGTCAAGAACGTAACAGGCATACGTTCTTGTCGGTGGTATCATTATCATGCCGATGATGATTGGAGAGAAGGGTACTCTTTCAGTAGCATTGCTTTATCTCTAAGCCAAGATGGTAATACTTGGACAAGCGTAGGTACTGTTGATGCTTCTAAAATGGAAATAGATGACTCCTACTACCAGTATTTAGGTCTATACGGTGCGGTTAAAGCTCGTTATTTGAAGATGGAATGCTTAAGTGGTTCATCTTCTGTATCAAGCTTAGCCGAATTGGGCGTATATGTTCAATAATAGATCCGTTTTAAAGGTGTATAGATAATAGTGTTCGGAAGAGATGGCTGTTACTGAACAGTCCATCTCTTCTTTTAAATATAAAATTGCAATGAAACGTATTTTTTTTATTTTGCTTACCTTACTTATAGTATCGGGTATTAGTGCTCAAAGTTCCTCAAAAGTATTTATTCCGACAGAACGTGTTCATAATTTCGGGAAAATAATGGAAAAAGAAGGTAAGGCATCAACAATTTTTTATTTTAAAAACATCGGGAAAAAGCCTATTGTAATAGAAAACGTTTCTGCATGGTGCGGCTGTACAACATATTCGTTCACCAAAACTCCTATTAAACCGGGAGCAAAAGGAGAAGTGAAAGTCACTTATAATCCTTACAATCGCCCCGGATTTTTCAGCAAAGAGATAGTAGTCCTTACTGAAGGCGGATCAAGCTATACACGTGTATGGATTAAAGGAAATGTGATACCTTTCTTACATCCGGTTACAGAAGATTATCCCTATGCTTTCGGACAAGGTTTGTACCTTAGTCTAAAAGTATTAGCTTTCGGAGCCCTTCGTAAAGGAGAATCTCAATCTATCATTTTGAGGTATGCCAACAATAATAACAAGCAAATCAAATTAACGTTCAAAGTGGAACCGGAAAATGCTAACATTAAATTCATTTACCCCAATATTATATCTGCAAATGGACGTTCAAAAATGACTTTCACTTATACTACCCCTAGAAATGGACGTTCGAATAAAAATTTTAGAATATATCCTGTAGTAAACGGTAAAAAACTTTCAAAAGCAATAGATGTTACTTTTTTGAAATAGCCATAAAGGATACCATGAAACAATAAACAAATAAAGGAAAAGGTAAAAAGACACGGCATATATACAATAAATACAATAATAAGAGTCCGTTATCAACAACTGTTCATGTTTATGATAACGGACTCTTATTATTATGAGAACCCATCTATTATGATAATTTATTATTTGAATAGCTTTTTACCATTTTTCTTATCCCAAAATCCAGTAAAAATTATTCAAGTTGGATGATGATTCTGCAACTTCTTATTTTCCAAAAAGTTTCTGTCATATTATCTTGTTGACTATAAGCGATATATACAGGTACGACTTATTTATGGGACATCGAAATGGTATTATCTTGTTTATTTTTAGCGTGTTATGAAATACGGATCGCCCACTTCGTATATCAACCGATTATGTCATTACTCGGTATCTGTGATGTGTGCGCCGTATAGAAACTCCCTTGCTTACCGCCCATACATGAAAGTGATCCGATTCTTCTTCTCTGGAAGAAGATATTTTGTACACATCTTATTGAATCATGGGTATCGTATTTAAGGTATTTTTGTTGACTCATTAAGGTTTTGTCGTTCCACATATGTGAGTTGATCGAATCACATATGTGAGTCGATCGTTCCATATATGTGATTCGATCAACTCACATATGTGGAACGACAGTCTTATTAGTGCAAAGAAATGAAGTCTTTCTGAATACATTTTTCTATGTTCCGTCACAGCTCCAAATTCCATCTAATATATTATTTTGATAGATCTTTGACGTGACGGAAATGTATACTAGAAGACTTATTCCAAGCTCAAGTATGGAATAGCACGCGCATATGGTTTACCTAAAGTAGTTGCAAACCCGCATATTCGATTGAAATAACAATATACTACTTATTTAGCATTCGCTTTGTCACGAAATTATCGTAGAAATCATTGCGATAAGCAGCCCCGATAGGTATCTCATACTTTCCAATCTGAAGATCATTATTGTCGAATGAATCGATATGCGTCACATTGACCACGTATGATTTACTAACTCTTACAAAAACATTTTTAGGAAGCCGCTCATAAATATTCTTCATATTGATTGCGGTAATATAATGTTGATCAATGGTACGAATAACGACATAGTCTTTTAACCCTTCTATAAACAAAATATTTTTCAAATTGATCTTACAGACCTTTCGATCCGAACGAACAAAGATATATTCTTCATTGACCGATTCGAGAATATTCCCCATTTGATTCTCTGCAGTCATCATTTCATGATATGAGAAAGCTTTCTTAACAGCCTTATCAAACCGACTTCTAGCTATAGGTTTCAATAAATAATCCAATGCATCTACATCATAGCTTTCTAATGCAAACTCGGAATACGCCGTTGTAAAGATAACTAATGTGGCTTTAGGAATAGATCTTGCAAATTCCAGACCTGTAATACCGGGCATCTGTATATCTAAAAAGATCAAGTCAACTTGATTGTCGAGCAAATAGAGAGCAGCAGCATTGGCATTACCGAATTCTCCGACCAATTCAAGCTCATCATATTCGTCCATCAACATTTTTATTCCCTCACGTGCCAGAGGTTCATCGTCTACGATAATACATTTCATATCATATTTTTATATTGGGATTTTCAAATTGACGGTAAAAGTATCTTTTTCATCTTTAATATCCAACTTATATTGATCATCGTACAAAAGTTTTAAACGACGATAAGAATTATTTAGCCCTATTCCACCTTGAGAAGACTTTTCGATACCTCCGGCAGGCTTCGAATTGATACAGGAAAAATGCAACTTTTTATTTTGAATCTCAAATACAATATGAATATATGATGTTCTCTCCGTATCTAAATTATGCTTCGTTGCATTCTCTACAAATGGAATAAAAAGCAGAGGCGGTACAAATATAGCATTAACCTCCCCTATCACCTCAATAGAAAATTCAAAATGATCTCTACGCAGTTTTTCTAAATTCAAAAAATCTCGCAGCTCTTTTATATCACTAACCAACAATACTTTGGGGCGCGAACTCTCGTACAACTGATACCTAAGCAACTCACTCAATCCCATTAACGTCTCTGAAGCTTTCGCAGGATCCTTACGTATCAACACATTGGCGTTATTAAGCATATTGAACAGAAAATGTGGATTTATCTGATTCTTCAACTGTTGAAGTTCAGATTGAATTGTAGCCTTTTCCAACTCATGAACCCTATTATTATCTTTTGTCCACTTCAGTAATATTTTCCAATAGGAGAATGGACCAAAAAGAACAATAAACAACACAGTAATATCAAACAGTTTTGGTATACAACCTACATAAATCTGACTAATCTCTTTTTTATTTGCTAGATATGGTATCAGTAGCCTTTGTATATTGACAACAAAACAAGTTGTTAAAACGATTAAAGCCAAGACCAAGAAGAAATATAAAAAGTATTTCTTCTTGAAAAGGATCTTGGGCATTAAAAATTCAGAAACAATAAAGGTTATCAATACCGTAAACAGAAATAATCCAATACAAAACAGCTCATCAACACCAATACTAATATTACCCAAGATATTAACAGAGCCAATATAGGTACCCTTTCCGGTCATCACAACAAATCCCAGATACAACATTTGCATAATGTATGGAATCCATTTCAATATAATCGGATAGGAAGGCTCTTCTTTTAATATATGGTCATTATACATTGCCTATTCGTTATGTGTCAATAGAAATTAGTTAGCAGTAAAATGAGTAGGCACTACACATTTTGCAGACGAAGTTGCGTAAGCTGTGAAATAGCCTCTTGCTCCGTTCGATATATTCGTAGGAATATTAGCAGGAGGTCCTCCGAAAAAAGGATTCGAACCATCCTTCTGATTCTGACAGCTGACAATAAAATCAGAATATCCCTTGGTTATATTACTCACTTCCGCATTTATTTTATCACCACCCGACAAGAACACCATCTCATCTGCATCTTGATCACTAAATTTACTCTTATTACTTTTATCAAAAAAATGCCATATAGCCAGATTTTTAACGTACATTCCATCAAGGCCTATATCATCAAAAACAATATATTTACTGATTTCATTGTGCAGTGAGTCATTAACACTATATTTGCAAAAATAATAATTCTTTTCATTACCTGGATCTTGCGCGCTGATATTTAATGAATATACGGTATACGATGCCTCTTTCATTTTCGTAACATTAACAGAGTCTACGTTCAACTTTTGCGGCATTGTACATTCGGCCATATACATCTCTGGAGTACCATCCTGATTAAAATCCATATTCACTGTCAGCTTGTATTTCCACCCGGGCCTACCAGCTACCGGATTTGCAGTCATATATATTCCAGAACCTACAGAATCTTGTGCAAGAGTATAACTATGAGTTATTCCGACAGTGTCTTCCTGCAACGTGACTGTTGCATTGGATATGCGCTTATTCTGAGACTTGTCAAAATATCCGGTAGAACTACTCAAGTCTATTTGTTGGCGCACATTGTGATCTGTTATTGCACCATAAATAACAGGCACCGGTGTAGAATTGGATGTAGCAATTGTCGTATCCTCCGTACAAGAGGATAATAGCGGCAAGGAGATTATATATACCAGCCAAAGATATGATTTCATTTGTTTATATATCGCTTTCATATTCATCATCTATTTAGAATTTAAAATTATATGTTATTGAAGGTACGGCTCCAAATAAATAAGTCATTCGAGCCTTTGGTATACCCGTACTTGTATTTTGATCGAAAGAGACCATCCAAGGATTCTTGTGCCAATAGGCATTGTATAATGAGAATGTCCATTCGCCCTGCAAGAAATTTTTCGGCTTTTTAGTTGGAGTATAAGTAGCCGACAAGTCTAAACGATGATAGTCCGATCTTCTCGATGTGTTTCTGCCAGAATAGATAGGAAAATATTCTCCATTTATTTCCATTCGTCCGGTAGGATATGTAACAGGGTTACCGGTAGCATATACCCATCCTGCCGAAAAGCTCCACTTTTTGGAAAACTCATACGCAAGCATCAAATTCACACAATGAGGCTTATCCGTCGGAGATAAATACGTTTTCCCATCATTAATACCAGGCACTTTGCGTTCGGTACGCGAAAGAGTATAATTGACAAATCCGGTAAGACGTCCAACGTTCTTCTTTAACATGATCTCCAGACCATAAGCTTTACCTTTACCGGTCCTAACTTCTCCTTCAAGTTTATCGTTCAGAAGCAATTGAGCATTATCTACAAAATCAATAACGTTGTTCATTCCCTTATAATAAAGCTCAACAGACATCTCTATGGCATTATTATTAAAATTACGAAAATATCCTACCGAATATAAATCAGCCTGCTGCGGTTTTATATTCTTGCTCGCCGGAAACCATAAATCCAAAGGAGAGCCAGATGCCGAACTATTTGCAATCTGAACAAATTGTACATTATGAGTATAGTTTGCCTTGAGTGACGAGTAGCTGTTCAATCTATATACTGCACCAAAACGAGGTTCATATCTCAAATAAGTATGATAAATCTTTCCTTTCTTATAGAAGGTCGTATCTACTACTTCGTAATCTTTGTTATAAGAATAGACCGATGCTTTGCCCATATTCTGAAAAGCTGTAGCACGCAAACCATATTTCAAACTAATACGATCATTGAGTTTATGGTCTATTCCCAAATAAATGCTATGTTCCAACGCATAAGATCGTTGCATTCTATAGTTAGGATAATCGGGGCGAGTAATCAATGCCGGTTCGAACTGATGAAACGTAGACGACAATCCATACTCCAACTTCACCCTATCCGATACCTCCTGATCCATATTCCAACGTAGAGTCAAGTCTTGTATATTTGATGCCCATTTCACCTTAGAGTTTGCCATTGAAGATTGCAAAGCATACTGATATTTGGTATAATCCAAGCTTAATCTAGACAACAGATTTTGCGAAAAAAGATGATTCCAATAGACTGATGCAACCGAATTACCATAGTTAAAACTTCCAAATGAAGAATCAAAATTGTCTTTCCCCGTATAAAGATTTAAAGACACTTTATCACTCGGAGAAAATCGGTGAGAGATTTTTGCATTCAGGTCATAAAAATAAAGCGTTTCACTCCGCTTATCGGGATCAGAAGACAATTTCAAAAACAAATCGGCATAACTCCGTCTACCACTAACAAGCCAGGAAGTATTCTTTCCCAGAGGACCTTCCACAGTCAAGCGACTTGATATAATCCCTATACCACCTGTTCCCTTTACCTTTTCGGAAGCATGGTCTTTCAATTTCACATCCAGAAGCGACGATAGCCGACCGCCATATTTCATAGGCAAATTACCTTTATATAACTCAACACTTTTTACAGCATCATTATTAAAGACAGAAAAGAAACCGAACATATGAGATGCATTGTAAATATTCACATCGTCCAGCAATATTAAGTTTTGGTCTGCCGACCCACCTCTTACACTAAATCCGGAACTACCTTCCGAAGTACTCTGAACGCCGGGCAATAATTGCAACGCCTTTATCACATCCACTTCTCCCATCAATGCAGGCATCTTTTGAATCTCATTGGCCGTCAACTTCTGCACTCCCATATTCAATTTCGAAAGATTCTCGTCTTTCTTTTTAGAAGTGACAACCACTTCTTGCAATTGTGTATTTGGGAGTAAAGCAAAATCACAAGTTGTCATTCCATCAACATTTAGCAATCGTTTTTCCGTGGTATAACCAATGAACGACACCCTTATATTATAACTTCCCCGAGGAATTCTAAAGAGATATTTACCTTCTTCATCAGTAACCACTCCTCGTTTCAATTCCAATATATACACATTAGCCCCAGGTAAGGGATTACCCGTTGCCTGATCTTTCACGATACCGCTGATCATAAATTTAGATCCTGATTCTTCTGAAAAACAATTTTGAGCAACACACATACAAATTAAAAAACTACATACCCAAATTCCAACAAAGTTTAGTCTAGTTTTCAATTTAAATCCAATTTTTTTATTAGTCTCCATTCACTTTGAGATTATACGTTACCTAAATATATTTACCTTCTTTTTAACGGGAACAAAGATACACTATAAAATATTTCAATATGAATTATTTAGATGAAATAGCGTTTAAATTAGACGAAATACTCTCGTATACAGCTTTCATTATAAAAACAATAAAAAAAGGGTTCGCAGTATTAACCACGAACCCTATATAGAAAGGTCGTATCTTTTAAATCGGCAATATCTATTTTGCTATTTCTATGAAAGTACAAACACGATTCCAATCAGCCTCAGAAAAAACATCGTTTGTAGCTCCCATCCCTTCTACAGTAAGGCGCTCTTCATCGATTTTATATTTGTTCACCAACATCTTTTTTACAACATTGGCACGAGCCAAGGAAAGTTTCTGATTTATTTCAGCGCTACCTTCTGGAGAAGCATAGCCCTTAATAACAAGTTTCGAAGTGGGATGATTCCTTAAAAACTTGGCTATCATATTCACACTTGGGGCTTGAGATGGATTAATAATGGCTTTGCCCTGATCAAAAATCACAACGGGAGCTAAAGTCGTATTGGTAACGATCTCAGATTTAGTTATTGTTTTTGGAATAGCTTCACATTCAGCCAACTTAGTTTTCAGGTCTTCAATTTGCTGCAAGCCACTGCTAATAGTATTATCCTTTTCATTTACTGCATTCCTTAAACTATTGATTTTACCATTCAAAGCATCGATTTCAACCGGATCATACAATTTAGCCAGTTTAAAGTTGTGGGTGCCATTACTATTACCAAATTTATAAGTAAAGCCACCTGTTACCTGACCGAATGCACGATTAATATTCATAATCTTATGACCTACACCACCACCTGTATAATAGCACGCATCCGGTTCAATATTAATTTGCCATGCTTTAGATTTACCTAAGTTTATATTCAGTTGTCCACCTATTTTCATCAATACTTTATTAGTACGATAATCAGAACTACCATTACCATGAATGCCACCTATACCGGTTACTAAAACCAGCTCTACACAGTCTGGAGTCCCTTTATAGCGACAAAACAAATTATTCAAATTAAATAAGCCATCAACTGTTCCTGCCATATAATCGAAAGTTACTTTGCTAGCTTTCATATCAGGATTCAAGAAGTTGGAATTAACATATAACTGTGCATCAAAGCGAAGCCCGAAAACAGGGGTCAAATAACGTCCCACTTTCAAACCGAACATCGAACGGAACTCTCTACCAGGGTTCTTTACTTTAGCAAAACTGCCGGCATCAATACCCAAAAACCAATTGTCCGTCAATTTACTATTTTCAACAGTCTGCGCACCAGCATAAAGACATACGGTAAATGCGATTAGACACAACATTAATTTTCTTTTCATATTCAATAATTTTTGGTTATTTAATAAAACATCCCTTATTATGCAAATTTATGATTTTCAATTAGAAAACAACTATAATTACATCAAATTTATACTTTTTTTGATAGAATCCCAATAACATAGCGACAAATAAATAATCAACTTAAAATACTTACGCTAAAAAACGCAAGTTTAAATATAGAAAAAATGACTAACTTTGTGCTGAAACTAACAACACATTACATGAAAAAGTTATTTATAGGACTATTACTAGTATTTGCGACATGTTCTTTAGGAGCTCAAGTAAATATCGTAAAGAACAACCGCTCGGTATCTAAAATTATCTGCGCCCCAAATTCACAAATCAATCTTACCGCTGCAAATATTCTCCAACGATTTATCTATGAATCCACCGGTTGTCATCTAAAAATAGCATCGAACATTACACCTCACCTCAACGACATCATTTTGGGTGGTACAACACCGAAAGAGGTTACTACTGACGGCTATGCCTTGTCGACCGAAGGAGGCATGCTGCATATTACAGGGTTAGGCAATGGAACAGTCTATGGTGTCATCTCATTCCTGGAACGTTATCTTAAGATGGATTATTGGAGCGATCAGGTCTATTCGCTACCAAAGGCCAAAGATATTTCTCTACCATCAATAAGTTTTATAGAGAATCCTACATTCCGGTATAGACAAACTCAAAATTACGCACTCGGAAAAGATAGTATATACAAATGGTGGTATCGGCTCGAAGAACCCAATGAAGTCTTTGCTGCCGATTATTGGGTTCACACGTTCGATCGTTTACTACCTTCGGCAGTATATGGACCTTCACATCCCGAATATTATGCATACTACAACGGCAAACGTCATCCGGGTGCCGCTAGCCAATGGTGTCTCACCAATCCGGATGTCTTTAATATTGTCGTTCATCGCATCGACTCTATATTCAAAGCTCATCCTGATATGAAAACAATATGTGTCAGTCAAAACGATGGTAACAACACAAATTGCAAATGCCCTACCTGTAGCCAGATAGACAAGGAAGAAGGAGCCTATTCGGGTAGCCTTATTCGATTTATTAATAAAATAGCCGAACGTTTTCCCGATAAACAAATTGCAACACTGGCCTACCTATATAGTATGCAACCTCCCAAATTGGTGAAACCGAGAAAGAATGTCGTAATTATGCTATGCGATATTGACTGCAAACGAGAAGTGTCGCTCACCGAGAACAGCAGCGGACAAGAATTTGTGAAAGCATTGAAAGGCTGGTCCAAAATAAGCAACAACCTCTATGTGTGGGACTACGGTATTAACTTTGACAATTTCGTTTCCCCCTTTCCAAATCTTCATGTTCTGCAAGACAATATTCGTCTATTCCGTGACAACCATGTCACCATGCATTTCTCTCAAATATCCAGTAACCGAGGCGGTGACTTTGCCGAATTACGTACTTATTTGGTGTCCAAACTGATGTGGAATGCCGATGCGGATGTAGATTCTCTTACTCAACACTTTTTGAAAGGATACTATGGTAAAGCTGCACCTTATATATATAGATATATCAACATCATGGAAGGTGCCATCATCGCTAGCGGCAAAGACCTTTGGATATACGATTCTCCCATAACGCATAAGAATGGGATGCTGAAACCGACATTAATGAGACGCTATAACGAACTATTCGATGAAGCAGAAAAGGCAGTTGCCAATAATCAAATCTTCTTAGACAGAGTACGACTCACTCGCTTACCTCTGCAATATGCGGCCCTAGAGATTGCCCGAACCGAGCCCAATATGGATACAGAAAAAGTGAATCATGATTTGGCACTATTCGAACAACGCACTGCCTATTTCAAAGTTCCAAGTCTCAATGAACGCAGCAATCCCCCCGCCGAATACTGTCAATTGTATCGCGACAGATATTTAAAACAAAACGACAAGAATATAGCACTTCATAAGCCTATAAAGTTCCTTATTGAACCATCCGATAAATACGTAGAATTAGGGCAGAAGGCCCTTACCGATGGACTTTATGGAGGAACCACCTATGTAGAAAGCTGGGTTGGTTGGCAAGGAAAAGACGGTGCTTTCGTTGTCGATTTGGGTGAAACGAAACAGATACATCGTGCCGGAGCAGATTTTCTTCACCAATTGGGAGCATGGATATTACTTCCACGCCAAGTATCATTTTCCTACTCTACCGACGGCATTCATTATACCTCCTGGCAAACAGTCAATATACCCGAACTACGTATCAACAAAGTTCTTTTTAAAAACATAGAAGCTATTTCAGCAACACCCCTTAATGCCCGATACATTAAAGTAGAAATAACCGGTACTAAAGAATGCCCATCCTGGCACTACGGCGTAGGCTATCCTTCTTGGTTCTTTATTGATGAAGTAACTGTAGAATAACAAAAATAAACAAAAAAGACGTTCTAATTATACAAATTAATATGAATGCCGAAAGGGAATAACCTCCCCTTTCGGCATTTATGTTATCAATCAAAAATATTCACTAAATCCAATTTGCATAAAAACATTTAAAATATGTAATATTTAATCATTATTAGATATGCAATAATGGAATAAGACATTTTTTAATTATTCATTTCCCCATAATTTTGCGATAAGAAAGAGATTATTAATAACACCTTTAAAATTTATCTAACATGAGAGAAAGAATGTTCAAACACAGCTCTTATATACGAGCATGTCTGACGATGTTATTGCTGTTCTTTACTACAGCAATGTTAGCACAGAACATTTCCGTTAGAGGTTCCGTTAAAGATGAACAAGGCGAGCCTATCATTGGTGCCAACGTCATCATTAAGGGAACAACAACAGGAGCCATGACCGATGTTCATGGTAACTATACAGTGAAATGTGCGTCAAATGCAGTTCTTGAATTTTCCTACATCGGAATGGAAAAAGTATCGATTCCGGTACAAGGGAAAAAAATCATCAATGTCGTATTAAAAGAATCTACTCACTCATTAAATGAAGTGGTAGTAACGGCGTTGGGTATCAAACGTAATACAAAAGCTTTAGGTTATGCCGCAACAGAAGTCAATACCGACGAAATTAAAGCGGCTAATACTATTTCTCCGGTTGCGGCCCTACAGGGTAAAGTTGCCGGTGTTGAAATTAACCAGTCTGACGGTGGTATGTTTGGTTCTACTAAAATACAGATTCGTGGTGCTTCTACTCTGAGCCAGAACAACCAACCAATCTATGTAATCGATGGTGTCATTCTTGACAATCCTACGAGTAATACCGGTGATGCCGATTGGGATTCTAACATTAATGACTACGGTAACCAATTAAAGAACTTGAATCCGGATGATTTCGCTTCGTTGACAGTACTGAAAGGTGCAGCCGCTACAGCATTATACGGTTCTCGTGGTCTACACGGTGCAATCGTTATTACAACCAAAAGTGGCAAAAGTGGACAAGGTATCGGTGTAAGTTTCTCGCAAACATTTGGAATTGACCGCGTATACAAAGCTCCGGATCTACAGAATCAATATGTAGAAGGTGCCATACCGGGTTACGCACTTTATGGCGACCTTTATAATTCTACAGGAAACCGTTGGGATACCAATGCATACTCTAAAAACAGTAGTGGAAATTATTCTATGATCGAACAAAACGATGGTAATTCATACGCTGCAGGATGGTCATGGGGTCCAAACATTTCCTGGTTCAAAGGAAAGCAAGTCGAACAATATGACGGAACAATGGGTGAGATGAAAATGTATAAAGACAATTACAAAGATGCCTATAGAACAGGATTCAACACAAACACTCACGTGGCTGTTCAAGGTGGCAACGAAACCACAACATTCTATACTTCTTTATCTTACAAATATGCATCCGGTACTACACCCCGCAACACTTTCGATCGTTTGTCATTCTTAGCAAAGGCTTCACATCACATCACAAAAAATGTAATTCTCGAAGCATCGATTGATTTTGCCAATTCTACGCCAAGAAATGCCCAAAACAACATAGGAGAAGCATTTGCAAACGGCACTTTCATGAGAGAATATGACGTCAATAAGTACAAACATTTATACAAAGGTACTCATGGCGGTATGGCCAGTTCTGCTTATGGCGACCTTTATAGATCAGTTCCTGGAAAAGACGTATGGTGGAGTATTTACGAAAATAATTATCAACAAAAAGAAACTTCTGTACGTCCTACGCTAGACTTAACTTACAACATTACCCCTTGGCTTACTTTCCGTGCCGGTGCCAACTATAATTATTATTATATTCGTGGCGAAAACAAACAATTGGGTTCAGGTTACGCTAACGAAGGTGGCTATTATGCACTAACAAGCAGCACGACAGAACAAACCAATGCCTATGCCAGTGCATTATTCAATAAACAAATTAATCAAGATTTTGAAGTTCACGGATTCCTTCGCGGTGAATATTATAATCAGACTGCACAATACAATTCTGCCAACACGGAAGGAGGTTTAATCGTTCCCGGTCAATATTTCGTAACGAACTCTAAGAATCAGGCCGATTTTTCAGCATATAAGTTCAATACCAAACGCATCGTTTCCTATATTTTCCAAGCAGGTGCTAGTTGGAAAAACCAATTATTCGTGGATGTTACCGGACGTAATGACTGGTCATCTGCTTTAGTTTATACGAATGGTACCGGAAATTTCTCTTATTTCTATCCTTCTGTATCAGGTTCTTGGATTGCATCCGAAACATTGCGCAAATATTTGCCGGAATGGGTTACGTTCGCCAAAATCCGTGCATCTTGGGCACAAGTAGGTAACGATACAGATCCTTACTACATTAATTCAGGTTATACACTCAACTCTACAACATTCAATTCCGGCAAAATCTACAGTTTGTCTTTACCTAGTCAAATTAAGAGTACAAACTTAAAACCGGAACGTAAAAACGCTTGGGAAGTAGGTATCGATTGGAGATTCCTTAACAATAGAATTGGCATTGACGCTACATACTATAAGGAAAATACCAAAAATCAGATTATGTCCATCTCTGTTCCCTACTATTCGGGAGTAAGCACAGAGTTAATCAACGCCGGTAATATTCAAAACTCAGGTATCGAAATTTCTTTAAATACCACTCCTTACAAAAATAAAGATTGGGAATGGGATTTGAATTTCACCTATACACGCAATAAAGATAAGATTATCTCTTTAAGCAAGGATGTAGCTAATTATATTGTCCTAGATGGTGACCCGGCATACGGCAACTACCGTATCGGTTCAGTTGCTAAAGTAGGTGGCAGCTATGGTATGTTAATGTCCGATTCAAAACCGGCAATTGACCCAACGACCAAACTGCCAATATTGACTTATAGCAATAACTTCCACACAGCTTATTACCGTCGTTCGGGAACCGCTGAAGAAGTGGGATCTATGCTACCGGATTTCTTGGGATCTGTCAATACAAGTTTAAAATATAAGAATTTAAGCGTTCATGTTGCATTAGACTGCCGTTTTGGTGGATATGTAGCATCTTTCAACTCTCGTTACGCTACAGCCTATGGTTTTTCGGGTACTTCATTGAAGTATCGTAAAGGCATGGAATGGACAAGTAAATTTTCCGATTCCAATGGTATGTCATTTTCTGACGGATTCATTCCTAATGGTATCTTCGCTTCAGGCACAACCGTGACAACAGCTAACGGCTCTTCTGTCGATGTTAGTGGAAAGACATACAAAGAATGTTATGAAGCAGGTATTGTAGAGCCTAGTCATTTAGGCGACTTTGCCTATTATACTAATAGTTGGGGATCGGGTGTTACCAATGACAACTGGTTAAAGAAGCTTAACTATATAGCTCTTCGTGAAATTAGTATATCCTATACCTTACCGGTTTCAATAGCAAGTAAAGTCATGGCAAGAAGTCTATCAGTAAGTTTAGTCGGACGAAATTTGGGATATTTATTGAACACAGCTCCAAACCATGAGAATCCTGAATCAATTCGTGGTACAGGTGCTTCACAATTCCGTATGCGCTCATTCAGCCCATACACGGCAAACTATATGTTTAGTATTAATGCATCTTTCTAACGGAATAAAATATTATGAATATGAAAAAATATAATTTCATAAAAAAATCATTGACGGCAGTATTGCTTATGCTAATGATACTTCCTGCTTTCACAGGCTGTAGCAGAGACGACTTTGCCGACATAAATACAGACCCATCAACAGTAGGAAAAGGAAACGTTCCCTATCTGTTTACTCAGGCAATCATGAACTTTGAACCTTCTGATTATCTGCTTTGGTTCTACGATGGAAAATATACTTCAAACTTCGTACAAGCATTTATCCCAGGTAGCTATAGTGATAAGTTTAATATTATGGGCGAACTTGGAGGAGTAGGTTCTCAATTTGTTTCAGTACTCAACATTAAACGTGATGTCGACAATATCGTATCACACATGGATGCAACCGAAGCTGCAAAATATCAAAACATTCAAGCCATGCTTTCACCTTTAAGTATCTATTTAGGGATATTCGATAGTGACATGTTCGGCTCTATGCCCTATTCGGAAGCATGTATGAATAGATATGGTGGCACATTGACTCCAAAATACGACACAATGGACCAATTGTACGATGAATGGCTTACTGAATTGGATAACGACATCAAAATATTGTCATCAAATTTATCCGACCAGATAACACCTAGCAGCAATGATATCGTTTATGGTGGAGATGTTAGCAAATGGTTGAAGTTTGCCAATGGCGTGAAACTGAAAATCGCCGTACGTCTACTTCATCAAGACAAAGCCAGAGCTTTGAAAATAGCAGAAGAAGTTGGTGCCAGCGACAGTAACATAATGAGCGGCAGTAGCGATGACTTTGTATACAATAAAGGTTCGCAAGATTACCACTTCGGCAATGCTGTAAGTCTTGGCGTTACAAGTAAGAATGTACTTGACTTCATGATGAAAAATGAAGATCCCCGTCTGCGCATCATGTTTACTAAAAACGATTTCAACTCAGAAGTAGTTCAAGCATTCTTTGATGCTCAGTATCAGGCTCAAAAGGCAGGAACTACAATTTTATCTGCTATTCCCAAATATATCATGGATAATATAGATTATACTGTAGATACTGATGGGAAAAAGACTTTTAAGGCATGGAAAGGCATGGGAGAGCCATGGGTACGTTTCTATGGTACACCGGTAGGTATGAATATTTCCGACAATCCTGATTATACAGGGGATGACAACTATTTTAACAGCAACAAATGGAAAGTCACTTTGAATAGTAAGACCAAGACATACGGAGCTACATCCAGTTTCAATCAAGAAATGGTTCGCGGACAAATAGACTTCACTTATCCAACAAAGCCCGACGGAGTTACAAAACAAGACACAAAAGATTGCCCGTGGTATGGCATGGCATTGTCAACTGCTGAAATAAATTTATACCTTGCTGAGATGAAATTATTAGGTGCAAACTTGCCTAAAACAGCATCCCAGTATTTCAACACGGCTATCCAAACCTCAGCAGAGGAATACAATAACCTAGCCGTCTTAAACCAAATACCTTATTGCGATGCTGACCATTGCTATGATGTAAACGAAAAACCTATTACATACGGTTCTAGCGAAATCACAGCTATGATGGCAAACACTGATTATCAGTTGACAGGTTCTGCTTCCGACGATTTGGAGAAAGTTTACATACAGCAGTTCCTACATTTCATGTATCAACCAGTCGATCAATTTGTTTCTGTGAGACGCTCTGGTATACCTAAAGTCGGTAGTAGCCTAATACCTTGGGTCAACTTAACTCAAAACACAAACATTCCAAGACGTATGTATGTGACAGAGCCACAGTTAACAGACAAAATGTACGATATACTGATCAATGCATATAGCGCAGAAGGTTTCTCTTTCGGTAGAGACGATCCTTCCAAGCTGAATTCTGAAAGAGTTTGGGCTGATAAGGGAGCTCCTAATTTTGGTGAAGGTCCCAACTTCTAAACTTCTATCAAATTTAAAAAGACAAAGTCCTGCTTCATAAAGAACAGGACTTTGTTTTTATAACACCAAATCAAAAACTTTTATTATATTTGCGATACCAATTAACAAGAAAGCTATGAAACATTTCATTTTAACGATTGTATCATTATTCTTATTTATACCTAGTGCAATAAAGGCACAAAAGGCCATCCAATTATTCCCAGAATTTCAAGAAGGGACAATTTTAATGCGCAACAAAGCAATTATTAAATCGCAGGTTAATTACGATACCTCTCACGATAAATTGCTATATAAAGAAGGGAACACTGTGATGGAATTGACGAACCTTTCTGATATTGACACAATATACATAAAACAGCACAAATTTATCATTTCCGGACTGGGATTTTATGAGGTTAAGACTTTACAGAAAGGCATCCTCTTCATTAAGTGGCATCTCAAAGCTGTTAATATTGGAAAGAAGGGAGCCTACGGACAAACTACCCAAAGTTATGTACAAAACATTAACACTTCCACATTCAACAATAGTGGTATCATCAACTACGAAAGTTCAGATATGTTTGAAATGAATAACTACAATCAATATTCAATATATCTCACAAACGGCAAAATAAAAAGATTCCATGATAAGAAATCTTTTTTCAAACTTTTTCCAGAACACACTATGGAAATTAAGAATTTTATGAATGAAGTTCATATTAACTTCCAACATATAGATGACATTGTGAAACTTTGCAACTTCTGCCTAACATTCTGATTATATCAAAGCACCCTTCTTGTACTTTGCCGGAGTGGTATGAGTCACTTCATGAAATACACGAGTAAAGTGATAACGATTAGAGAAGCCGGTTTGATTGGCAACTTGGTCGATAGACATATTAGAATGCAAGAACAACGAACATGCCTGATCGATACGCTGTTGCCGCACATAATTTTGCAATGTCATGCCGACTTCTTCCTTAAAAATTCGCGAAAAAGAATTGGTCGTGATACACACCTGCTCAGCCAAGGCTTCATTAGAGAGATCGCCGGTGAGATGCGTCCTAATATAATCGATTATCTTAATAATACGGTTATCTAGCGGTGACTGCTCCCACAAACTGGCATCCATCTCGGAAAGTGATGAGCCGATAAGCGAATGTATGGCAAAATAAGTGGCAGCATCAATCACTTTATTTTCTACAAGCAAATGGGAACGTATCTTCTGAATCATCGCTTTTGAATTTTCATCCAATGCAAAGCGATAGATACCGGGATGATTGAGAATATACGGATAGTTCAGATTAAAATGAATAAATAAATGTCCTATAGCTCCATCTTTCGACAGTTCGCCACGCCTACTTTCATCCATCGTTGTCAGACTACCGCCTGTAAGCCGATAGCTATCTTTCGGTATAGTGTGTTCGTAAAGCCAAGTCGAATAGTCCGTATTGGGTGCAATGAGATAAATAGAACCAGGATGTAGATCAAACACTTCACCATTGTATTGTATGTGAGCTCCTTCCTGAAAATTATAATAAAGCCGCCAAAAAGGAAATCCCAATCTGGAATGTTCCCAATGCAAAAGCCACCAATATCTGCAGCAAAGCAACTGCAAAGTAAACTTCGGAAATGTCTGAACTGTTCCAGAAGGATCACCGGTAAATGGCTCTTTTGTAAAAACTTTATCCATATCATTACTCTTTCTTAACGGCAGTAAAAATAGTAATTAAAGTCAACGCAACAAAAGGAAAACGCTTTTTTTTGTGAGTAAAAGACACAAAATGGTCGAAATAGATAAAAAATTGATATAAATTACTTTATTCCTTTCAATATTCATCCTATCCTATCAAGGCATCTATTTCTAAAAAGAAAACAAATAAATCTTCTTTTAGGTATCCATTTTTGGCTAAACAACAACCAATATCGAACCCAAATAATTACCTTTGCAATTCATAAAAGAGAAGCAATGAAGTCGAGAATAGAAAAAGACAAACAAATCGTATCATACATGATATCCCTTTATTGCCGGCACAAAGAAGGTAACGCCACTTTATGCACATCTTGCCAGACATTATTGCAATATGCAACTGCCCGACTTCAACATTGTAGATACGGATCTCATAAACCGACTTGCAAAAGATGCCCAATCCACTGTTATCGCCCCGATATGCGCATAGCCATGCAAAAAGTCATGAGATATGCGGGGCCGCGAATGATCATACACCATCCATGGATTTCTATCAAACATTGGCTCTTTTGAACTTCAGGCTAACAACACATAAACCAATCACCTCGAAGAAGATTTCTCACACGCCAACTTTGAACAGCCACTTATACTACTCATTATCAGCACTTTTATACAAAGATCATAACACGTTGATTCTCAGCGAGAAGATGCACTTTACGATGCCCCATCTATTACCACACTGCATACATAGGAATGATAAACAGATAGCTAGCATGACAGATAGAAAATAAACATTACAAATGAAGGTGCCTTATTCTTCCGACCAGTTTTTTTCTCATTTTCTGAAAATCTTGAAATAAAAGCAAAAACAAGCCTTTTTACAAAAAACAAATAGTCACGTAAATGACCATATAATTACTAAATCATCATTGTAACGTCCTATTATATATCAATATGAATAATACTATCCACCAACATTTCAGAACACATACATCACTTTTCGGAAAAATGGCAAAAAAACTGGTCAACTCAAAAATCGCAGTCACAATATGCTACGACTTCGAAAATCGACAAATTCTTGTCGCATGTGTCGCATAGGATTCCCTCCTCTTATATTTTTTTTATTTTTTGCTTTTATGTAATTATATTTTATATAATTACGGTATCATAATGATAAACGTGCTATACGTCAATAAAAAAAATATAGAGTTTATAGGATTTCAATGCGACACATGCGACATTTTTGGTAAAATATAGCAACACAAAACGATTTCGTCCAGATTTCCCATCGCATACTCCTTATCCAATACACGTATATACTTTAAATTAATATTGTCTTCATCATTCTAAAACCACATAAAGATCTAAAAATGTTGACGTCCATACGTTTTCAAAAAAACATAAGGACGTCACCGAAACAACATACTCATGTTACCGCAATAACTAACGGAAGTTATCGCAACAACATAAAGAAGTTTATGGCGCAAGATACGGTAGTTTCATGGACGACATACAGATTTTAAGAAATTTATATTAATTCCTAAGTTATAACAGATTTGAGACATCATGATAAACTACTTCCTATTAATTTAAACATTAGTTATGGTGTAATCAGCCATAAAGTTCATAATTCAGTTAGAATATCTCAACAGATATAATTCGCCTCTGAGGACAGCTTCACCTAATTCAAATCCATATTTTCCTGTAGATGTTTCATCAACCTGATTTTTTTCTTCCTGAATGCCTATTATTGCAGTTTTATACCATCTGCCATTTTTTTGATAGACGAAAAAATCTCTAGGCTTGATGACTGTGTTTTCGACCTCTAGGCAAGCGACTGTATTATCTTTATAATACTTATATGGAGAACCTAAAGGGACTAAACAAGATGGTGTAAAATCAACAAGACCATTTTTCATCAATCTAGCCCTAGCTTCATCCTTTGATATAAAACCGTTCTCTATATCAAAAAACAGATTGAACAGTTGCCAAGTATAGGCTAATCCTCGTTTGTCATTCTCTGCATCTCTTATTTGAGTCTCATTAAACGGAGGCATAGTCCTTTTAAGAGGTTCAACATTTCTCTCGTTATTTACTATATAGAGAGCAGTTACATCAAATTTATCTCTTTGTTCACATCGTCTGAACTTGATTTTGTGAATCTGTGAACATTCTGCATCTGTTGAGGTTCCATTTATTCCTTTGACTTCAATTATAAACAGACCTTTTTCACCCATATCTATCTGGATGTCCTCTTCAAGTAAATCTCCCTCACCTTTTGTGGTATCCTGATCTACGACATTTACGAAGCCTAACCATCCAAGAAATTCAATGACCGCTTTTACTAAAGATGTTCCGCTTCCTGTCAATAAAGTATGGAGAAAACCAAATTGCTTTTCATTATCTTTTTTTTCTTGTTCAATAGCCGCCAAATCTGAATGGTATTTTTCTACTAAAGTTTCCTCTTTACGTATGATTTTTTGCTGATTAGGAAGAACATATGCACTCTTGTGCCGCCATGAAGCTGCATCTATTGTAGGAAAATAATCCGAAAAAAAAGGATAAAGAATCTCAGAGAATACCTTATTGAGTAACTTTAATTTGTCTTTACACTGAGGCAACATAATAATCACAACTTTTTCATCCATAAAAAGATATGAAATAACATGCCCCGTTTCAGTTTCCAATAATGGCATAAAACGATCATCTGGAACATTCTCACCATCTTTCCTAGCTATCGGTATTCTAAATATCTGTTCGTAATAACATTCATCCAGCAAGGACTCAAAAAGACTTTTGGAGAGTTTATTAGCACATAATTTGACAACTTTTCCACAAACAGACTCGTCAATACAAAAATCTACGATATGTTCATAATTACTATAGCTACAATTAATATTATAATACTCTGGAAAATTTCTAATTTGATAATCCACGCAGTATTTTTTAGATTGAAATAGTATCTTCAATATCGGTCTATTCCTTTGTAATCTTAATTTTTGGCTAAGCAAAAAAGACACATAAGGTATAGGATCAAATAATGTCTCAGGATATGAGCTTAAAAGATAAGATACATTATAGCCTGTAATATAATCTTTTGTATTATCCCTTTCTGAATAAGGAATAATTAGATTTGAATGCATATCTTGTATAAGCACATCATATTCTTGAATATTTTCTGGAAGAACAGAATTCAGCAGTAGTTGAACAGTATCATGATTGCTCGTTTCCTTTGAAACATCTATCTTCTTACCCATGGTTCCTTCAAAGACATCAAAGTCTTTCTTGAGATAATCAATAATAGATTGCTCTACATCCAATGTACATATATTGGTGCTTTTCATAGATTTTCAATAATTTGTATTATCATTTTATCCTTTATATTTCTCATCGGATTATTTAAATCATTAAATTCGTATAATCAATTTTCTGCGATTAAATGTATCTGTCATAAACGGTTCAGTATTTAATTTGTCACTTATCGGCAGTAAAAATAGAGAATAATTGATACAAAAAAGAATATCTTTTTATTTTTCTTGTCAAATATTCGATAATTAATGCGTAAAAATGCTATACGACATAAATTCCAGATTCTTATATTCGACATAAAACGAATATTTGCTTCACGAAAGATGCTTGGGAAGTTTATAGATGATCAATTTAAGAAATTGATAAAGATTATGTTTCGTACCAAAACGAGAGAAGACACGTTCATGTCGTTACTCATTTCATTTACCATTTTTTGCCACCAAATATATAAATATGTATCTTTGCATCGCAAAAGCGGGTATTGAGAGAAAACGAAAATATCGCTATCATTATCCTGCACTCACAAAAAGACCGATATGCATTATTTAGGAGAATCTATTTCGCTTGTAGTTGCTTTCTCGTGGACCATAACGGCTGTCTTTGCCGAAGTGGCAAGTAAACGCCTCACCCCTATCATACTCAATGTGGTGAGAATGATTTTGTCACTTCTCATGCTGGCCGTAACGATGTATTGTTTCACCGGACATCTTTGGCCTCATTATGCCGATGGCGGTACATGGATGTGGTTATTACTGTCGGGCGTGGTAGGATATATTTTTGGCGACACGTGTCTATTCAATGCTTATGTTGTAATAGGTTCTCGATTCGGTCAGCTATTTATGACTCTGGCTCCACCTACCGCTGCCATACTGGGGTTCTTCTTCTTGGGAGAAAACATGTCTATTCAAAGTTTATTGGGTATGCTGGTAACCTTGTTCGGCATAGGTCTTTCTATTATGAATAGAGGTGAACACCATAGGCTTTCGTTCAAACTGCCACTCAAAGGCATTCTTTATGGCATCGGAGCAGGCATAGGACAAGGAGGCGGACTGGTTCTCAGCAAAATAGGGCTCAATCATTATAGAGCAGTCATCCCATCGACAGCAACGGGCTGCATCAATGCTCTGCCCTTTTCGGCTACTTTCATACGTGCCATAGCCGGACTCATCGGTTTTGCCATCATACTGCGATTTCGCAAAGAATATCAATTGGTTCCTAGTGCCATGAGAGACAAAAAGGGGATGTGGAATGCACTGGGTATGACTTTCTTCGGTCCATTTTTCGGAGTCAGTCTCTCACTTATGGCTGTACAATACACATCGACCGGCATTGCTTCGACCATCATGGCACTTACTCCTATTATTATATTGTTGCCCGCCAAATTCATTTTCAAACAACAAGTCACGATGAAAGAAGCATTGGGTGCTTTGATCAGTGTAGTCGGTGTATCGCTGTTCTTTTGCTGAGGTAGAAAGATGTTAATGCATGCGCTCCCGAAACTCGGAAGGAGTAATGCCTTCTTTCTTTTTGAAGAAAGTAGAAAACTGTCCGCCACTTTCGAAATTCAGTTGGTATGCTATCTCAGTAATGTTCTTATCGGTGGTTGTAAGCAGTTCTTTGGCACACAAGACTTGAAGTTGCATTTGGTATTGCGCAGGAGAAATACCGATATACCTTTTAAATGTTTTGCGAAACCAACTGTAGCCCACTCCTATCTGACAAGCCACCTCTTGTATTGAAGGAGGATTTTCGACCCTCTCTTTCATCAACAATCTAGCTTCGTCTATTTTGGACACTGCATCGGTATCTTTCACGACATCATTCAGGCCATCATAATAGACTTTTCCTAAAAGATGCAACACGATGCTCGATATGATTTGCTGACAGCCTATCCGCTCGGTCGTCGCCAACTGAATAATCTCATCGTATAGCGTCGTGACAGAAATACTTCTCTTCAATTTATGCAGCGGTTTCTCTTTACAGAAGAATCCCTTTTCTATGCGTTGATCGATATACACACCTCGAAAACCAACCCAATATTCTTTCCAACCCACCTGCTTGTCGGGGTAGTAGCTATGCCATTCGCCGGGGAAAATAAGAATCATCGTACCCGCCGAGATTCTTTGCACAGGGCACGATTGCGAAGAGAAAAATCCACTGCCTTCGGTAATATAGACCAGTTGATATTCATTGAGCACTCTGCCTTGAACGGGCTGAAACTTATAACCCTGAGGATGAGCGGCCGGCGGATAATTAGTATAAGGCTGTATGGTCTGGCATCCGACCGTTGTGACCATAATTCCCCACTCTTCATCGCGCTTACTCAACCTAAGATAATGCAATTTGTCTTTCGAAGCATTCAGCATAATATATAAATATCATTTTTGAAAGTTATTCTATCATATTTGAAAACAAATATACTGATTCATGGTATACCTTTGTCTCAAATTTAAAACTTTTTGTTGAAAACATTGATAAACACCATGAAAACATACAACTTTTTAGCCTTTGATGTAGGAGCTACCAGCGGTAGAGCTGTGGTCGGTACTCTCGAAGGAGAGAATTTTAAGATGCAGGAGATATATCGATTTCCAAATGCGATTCTCGAAGTACAAGGTAAATACTACTGGAATGTATTCAGTATTTACGAACATTTCAAAAAGGCATTGGCAGTGTGCAATCAACAACAGATAGAGATTCACTCTATAGGTATCGATACATGGGGTGTAGATTTCGGTTATCTGGCAGCAGACGGTACATTGCTTGGGCTTCCCCGTGCCTATCGCGACCCATACACCAATGGAACTCCCGAGAAAGTATATCGAACGATTCCAAGAGAAGAACTATACCAACGCACCGGCATACAAATAATGAATTTCAACTCTCTGTTCCAGTTGGTAAGTGCCAAAGAGGAAGATTTTGCTCCCTATCGGCATGCCAAAGAGATACTGTTCATGCCCGATCTGCTTTCTTATTTGTGTACGGGAGAGAAAGTTTGTGAATATACCGAAGCATCGACTTCGCAACTGCTCAATCCTCACACGAAACAGGTAGACAAGGAAATGCTCAAGCAGCTAGGCATTAACGACGAATTAGTGCGCGAACCCATTCAGCCAGGTGTGGTGATAGGAAAATTAAGGAAAGAAATTGCACTAGAGACCGGTATTGCAGAGATACCAGTAGTGGCAGTTGCAGGACACGATACCGGATCGGCCATCGTAGCAGTACCCGCTACAAATCCGAACTTCGCATACCTGAGTAGCGGCACATGGAGCCTGATGGGTATCGAAACAGAAAAGCCTATTATTTCGGAAGCCTCAGCCCAATACAACTTCACAAACGAAGGCGGTATAGAGGGAACCATACGATTTTTGAAAAACATTACCGGCATGTGGCTATTGGAGCAATGCCGCAAGAAATGGAGTAAACAAGGAAAAGACTATTCGTATAGCCAACTCGAAGAGATGGCTCGTCAAGAGATTAAGTTTGGTTCCATTG
>JAAYUD010000076.1 GCA_012517855.1 Bacteroidales bacterium | reverse complement strand
TGAAATAGAGGACATCTGCACCTACGGGTGCATAGAAGGAACTTGTTACGGCCTCACCTACTACTATGAGACCGAAAAGTTCTATGACGAACACAAGGAGGAAATCTGGGACATCATCAGCGATCTTGCTGATGAAATGGGAGACAATCCCCTAGCACTCCTTGGCAGCCAATACGGAGCTAAAACTGTATATGACGAAATGGCACTAAAGAATTTCCTTGTCTGGTTTGTCGTTGAAGAAGTGGCATGTAAAATAGTAGAAGAAGAGGAATTTAAAGAATGGGAAAAGATGAAACAGGAGTTAAAAGAATGAAAAAAGAAATATTAATAGAATATTTTCTCAGCGAAAATGCCAGAATTATCTTAGACAAACCGGATCGGGTCGATATAAACGGCCTCAGATTCGAGAATATCGGAGGAGTACGGATCATACAAACAAAAAACCCCTTCATACAACTTGTACATACAAACTATGAAGGAAAAATAGAATACACCCAAAAATTTTACCTCTCCGATATTCAAGAGATCACCTTTTACAAACACCATGATCCTGAATATAACGAAAATGAATGGGAGGAGCTTTACAAATACTCCATCCCCTGAATTACTTTTTTTAAAATGAGGTGATAAAAATGAACAAAAGCGAAAGAGCAAATCTGAAAAGATTATTCAAAAAAGTAAATTGCGAAGCCTTTACTATTACTAAAGAAGAGAATAGTATTATTCTTCAGAGTATTGACACCGGCCAAATTCAAGCATACAACATAGAAATACCTAGTGATATACTGCCCATCGACATCAATAATAAACATGAAAATGTCCAGACCAAAGATATTATTGATTATCTGGATGGCAAATGTGATAATATTCCAACCACTGAAATCTATCATCCTATGAGACTAGAAATCCTAGAAGAAAATTTTCTAAATCAACCCTGCATCACACTTACTAAAGATGAAATTAGAGACTTCCGAACTGTCATGAAAGCACTAAAGTTATTAGATGATTATTCAAACACATTCAAGATAATCAGTGAAAAAGAGACTGTTTTCATCAAAATAGAAAACGACCTTTATCAGAAGATAAACTTGAGCCTAACACTAAATGCAAGTTATCTTGGGGAAAGTCGTTTAAAAGGTAGATATAATATTGAAAGAGTTTTAAACTTGCTCGATATTTACCAAAACTGCGAACATCTAACATTATATATGGACAAGGATCGTCCATTAAATAGTTTTGGAAGTATTCCGGGCCTATTCTCTTTTGAAAGTGTATTAGCCCCAGTTATATACGATTTATGATTAAGAAGAGGTGAAAAAAATGGAAGAATATCCCATTATGGTGATAGAAGTTGATGGAAAAAAAGTTACCGTAGGGACTAAAGCAACTATTAAAGACAAAAAAAAGAATCCAGAATCTGATGATAAAAATAAGGAGGTGAAAAAATGAACAGAACCCCAGAAACAATACTAGGCATCCTAGGAGGAATATTTGGACTCCTAGGAGGAATATTTACACTAGTGATACTCTCAAGCTTCGAATACATAATATCCGGACCGGGAATAAGCACATTATTAGCCGGTCTAGGAGTAAGCGCAATACTAGCATCCACAGTAGGCCTAACCGCCACAGTCTACATAAATCAAAAACCCAAAGCCATAGGAATAATCCTAATAATCAGCGCCATATGGCTTTTAATCAGCATTTCCGCATTCGGCATAATAGGAGCAATACTCCTGGGAATTGCTGGTATAGTCACATTGATAAGGAAATAGCAAGACATTATTATCTTCCCCCATTTTTTTATTACTATTTTTTCGGGGGAAAAACAGAATATACTAAAAAGAATTAAATAGGAGATGATAAGATGGCAGAGTTAAAAATTTTTAGTGATGAAGAATTCGAGAAATTAAGAGATCTATCCCGCCACATCCGGCAATACCCGGCTTTCCGGGATTATTGCGTGTTAGACATGGCTTTAGCCCACCGATTCGGCGGGGCCAACTGGGAAAAAGACGAATGGATGATGGAAGCAGTCCTCCAAAATCTGTACCGGCTCTTAAAAGAAAAAGGACCACAACCAACAGAAAAAGAATTAGAAGATTATATTGAATTTCATCGGTTAGACATCCAATATATCCCAGAAGCCGTGGAAAAGGCACTCAAAGAATTAGAAAAACAAATTAATGAAAAATGAGGTGATAAAATGGAATTTGAAAAAAATGGATACAAGTTCAAGATAAAAGTTAAAGATATTCAGGTTGT
>JAAYUD010000075.1 GCA_012517855.1 Bacteroidales bacterium | reverse complement strand
GAAAATAAATGTTTATACTTACAAACATTTATTTTCGTCCTTATGAATTTCTCGCTGTCTATCAGTGATTTGCGCGCGATGCTTTTACGTCTTGCTCTTATTTGATTTATATTCGAGCGGTGAGATAGTTGCAAAAAAAGTGTCCTGCAAGGCCTTTTCGCTAAGGTTCGGATAAGAAAGTATCAGAATATTGGAGAATATTCACCTTGAAACCCAAATCTCTTCCACCTCATTAAATAACAGCAAGATCAAATTAAATCGGCAGCCGGAACAGTAAGTATAGACTTAATTCTGTCATAAGGCACCGTGAAAGAAGGCATTCCGGCAGCATAACTCGCGATTTCGTATTGGGCATATACGAACTTTATTCCTTCTTTAGTAAAGTAAGGGAGTGCTTGCGGCAATGGAATCATATAAATATTATCGGAATTCAAGAAGTTGGCTTTTAATTCTTCATCAGTTTTGACTTTGAAATATTGTTTTAAACCTTCTTTAATGAGTCCTTGCAATATGGTGAAACGACTTTCGCGAGTAAACATTTCCCACCCGAACCTTCGCCCATCCGATTTACGGAAAGTAGCTCCTTCGAGCGTAGATCCGCCGTGAGCACCACCCAAGTAGGAATATGAAGCGGCTTCGTACGTCACAAATTTGTTCGTCTCATAATTCTTGCGAATGCTCATCGTATTTTCTACTTGCATATTGGGCTGAAGGTCTTTGCTATAAGCTTTCAAAGTATCCATTGCAGCCTTACCATAATATAGCAACAGAGAATCTCCATGCTGGTAACTACCTTTATAAGTTCCACCAAACTGCTCGCTGATCCATTCTCTGACCGATTGCAACAAAGTTTCATTACCTTTGGCAGGATAATCGACAATGAAACTACACTTGGCAACCTTCTCTACCTTATTGTATTTAATGACACTAGTAGCAAACGGATGATTTGAGACCTTGGTACAATCGGTGATTAAAAACAATGACGCAAAAAGCGTACATACCAAAAGAGATGCAAATATTAGTTTTCTAGCCATAATCTTGATGCAGTTAGTTGATAATATCACAAAGTTAAGAAAATGAATCAAAAACAATGCATCTCATCTACTTTTTTATTCAGATATACGTACCTGTCATAAAGAAATATCAACGAGTTCGTTGCCAGTTTCTTTCAAAGCGTATACGTGATTGCCCGACTGAAAGACTTTCTGATACACATGAGTAACCTCTTGTTTGCGATAGCCTTTCTCATCAATAATGATAAGTTTATTGGAATCTCCTTCCAATATTCTATTTCCACCGTATTGAGCGATAACCATTCGATAGAGCGAATTGGGAAAAGCATTAATTACACGCATATCACTAGGATCGACAGTACAAATCATACCAGTCGACGTATGTACCGGAAGCAGGTTCTCGATAGGTGCTTTGGAGTAGTGTAGACTGTCCGAAGAATCCGGTATATAGAATTCATTCTCTTCGATTCCACGCAGGTAGCCATACTTCTGCCAATTCCAGGCAATTGTATTGATCGGAGCATTTGGCGAAAGACGGTAATTGGCTATTCGGTCAGGGAACAACAGAAACTGCGTATCACCCAATCTAAAGAAATCTACTACAGAGGTTTTGGCATCTGATATCTGCGTCAAGAATAACTTATTTCCGGTCTTTTTATCGAAAGCTGCAACAAAAGGATAACCCTCGAACCGATATTTCCAATCGGATCCAACGCCATAATTCACCATATAAACATTGGTCGAATCGGTATAGATATGCGATAACGATGCCGACTTTTTGGGAAGTGCAGTTCGCCACAGTTCCTTGAGTTGGTTATCAAGACAAAAAATCTTTTCTTTATCGGACATATAGAAACAAGAATCATTATATAACAAGTTGGAACGAGCCTCAGTCCCCGGAAAGGACCAGACATTAAGCACTTTAGGATTGTATGCTTTCAGTTCCCCACTATATAGATTAAGGAGCCGGATATCATTATCCAAAGTACACATCACACTATCGTTCAAATAAGTGAAATGTCTCGAACGGCTTGTAATCTTCCAAGAAGATCTTATTCGCAACTTTCTATCTTCTCCGGTTTTCAGATCCATATACAACAATTTGGGTCTAAGAGCAAATGCAGAGCCAAAGGTATTCAAGGTATAAAACAACCCTTTATGCCGAGGTTCAAGACTAACACAAGAAGCAGATTTCTCCCACAATCGTTTTCCGTCCTTATAATCGAGTAGCGAAAGTTTTCCTATTTCTTCTAGCAACAATCCTTCAGGCATGAGCCATATTCTCGATTCTCTAGTATATGAATCAAAAGCATATGGCAAGCTCCAATCAACAGTACCCTTTTCAAGATTAAAAAAGATCATTTTCTTCATCCTACCAGATATTTTACCATTATTCTTACGTATTGCCGCAGATAGAAGTATATGTCGATTATGCAAACAAGAGTCTGTAAAAATATAGGATATAGTATCTGGAAGCATATAAGTTTTTATACTTGTCTGAGCCGACAAGAAGATAGAAAAAAACAACACGCTACTAACAAGGATCAGTTTTAATCGGTTCATGAGCAATAAGGATTATAAGTTTAGTATTGCAAATATACGATATTATTGTAAGCAATTTATAGATAGAATAAAAAACGTGCCGAATTTTCATTCGACACGTATGTTATGCATCTATTGCAATGTAGTATAGTACTTTTAGTTATTCTCTGGACGAAGTTTACGAACAGTTTCGCCTGTACGCCACATTTCACTTTCGCGCAATGCTTTCAGTTCCTCATTTAGTTTCTCACGATAGTCGGTTTTCGAGTTACTGTCAATAGATATTTGAGCCTCGTTGCCTGTCTTTACAGAGTGATACAACTTTTCGAATACCGGTTTGGTAGCATCGTGGAACGGGCCCATCCAGTCGAGAGCGCCACGTTGTGCTGTAGTAGAGCAATTGGCATACATCCAGTCCATACCCTTCTGAGCGAAGAGAGGCATTAACGACTGTGTCAATTCTTCTACCGTTTCATTGAAAGCTTCGGATGGAGAGTGACCATTCTCACGCAAAGTTTCGTATTGAGCAAGAAGCATTCCTTGAATAGCTCCCATCAAAGTGCCGCGTTCGCCTGTAAGATCGGACCATGTTTCTCTCTTGAAAGTAGTCTCGAACAAATAACCGGAACCCACACCGATACCCAATGCCAATGTACGCTCGCGAGCTTTGCCGGTAGCATCCTGATAGATGGCGAAAGAAGAATTGATACCGCGTCCCTCTAAGAAAAGTGAACGAAGTGAAGTACCGGAACCTTTTGGAGCAACCATAATAACATCCACATCTTTGGGAGGAATAACGCCAGTACGATCGCTGAAGGTAATAGCAAAACCATGAGAGAAATAAAGTGCTTTGCCGGCAGTAAGATTAGCTTTGACGGTAGGCCATACCTCTATCTGAGCTGCATCAGAAAGTAAGTATTCGATAATGGTGGCACGCTTGCACGCCTCTTCGATACTGAAAAGAGTCTCGCCCGGTACCCAACCATCTTTCACAGCTTTGTCGAAAGTTTTGCCGGGGCGTTGTCCGACAATGACATTAAAACCATTATCACGCAGATTCATCGACTGACCGGGACCTTGAATACCATATCCTATTACAGCGATTGTTTCGTTTTTCAATACTTCACGTGCTTTCTCCAAAGAGAACTCTTCACGGGTTTCTACATTTTCTTCTACCCCGCCAAAATTAATTTTTGCCATTTTTTGTTTGTTTTAATGTAGCACTCTCTCATTATATTAAAGACAGACTACAGATTAATAAAATATTTTGTTTTAGTCGAATATTATTTTAGAACGGCAAACGACGTCGCTGCCATTCTTCTTTATCTCTATATTATATACTTCTTTTGATTCGTCACTTTTATCTTCGGAAGTAAAGAAGTCGAGCCTATCACCAAAATAACTTTCGGCTACATAAGCTATCTCAAAACGCCGAATACGCTTGGACTGATAAAGCGACATAGGAAACAAATCGAGTACATGCTCTATATAACGTACACTATTAACATGTCCGTTAATATCAATGTCGTTGTAAACTACCCGATGAGAAGAAACCAATTTCCCGCCATCAGCCAATGTAATACGTGATGGGCGTTCGACAGGACAAGGAACATCTTGACAGATATATTCTGTTATATTGCCACCATGCAATTTCAACAAATCGGCCGGATGACGAGTATTCATATCTATCATCGCCCAGATAGAACGAACATATCCTATCTTTCTGCCATCTTTATTTATAATGGCAAAATTACGGTCGGTGAACAACCGATATACATTTTCTACCCATGTTTCAATTTCAAAAGGTTCATACTGATAGGGCATATCGTCCAAGTCCACAGCCAAACGCGACAAAACCCAAGTATAATTGGCTTCATTTAAATTAGCAATTCCAAAGCCGCGATCAGCAGCATGAAATCCTGCACAATTGAGCAAGCAATTGCCCAGTACTCCCATCGTTAAATGACCGCTGAAGTCGACCCAAAATGGTTCGGCAACAAATTTGTAATTCCCAATTTTGTTTTCTTCATTCATATCAAACAGTTGTTTTTAAGATTTATGTGTCAGGCGATAGTCAGACTCACGCTTCTCGAGAAATTCATTGACTTTCTCGTAATAACTGGTCGTAACGGCTACTCTGCCCGACCTGACAAATTGCAAAACTACATGATATTTTTGAAGTTCTTCGTGCAAAGCTGTGATTTCTTCACTTGTTCCGGTTTTAACAATAACCACAAACACATTGTTTACTTCGACAATATTTGCACCATATTGACTAATAATGCGCAGTACTTTAGGCTCAATATGAGCTTCCGACATCGACAACTTGAAAAGTGCCACTTCGTATGAAAAGATCTGATCGTCGGTGAAATAATGTGCAGATATAACGTCTACTTTTTTCTCGATGAGGCGAGCTATCTTTTCAATACTTTCTTCGTCGGTACAAGCCGTGATTGTATATTTGTGCAGTCCGGGTATAGACGAAGCCGATACGTTGAGACTGTCAATGTTTATCTGGAAACGAGTAAAAACAGCCGTAACTTGATTGAGTAATCCGGCAAAATTCTCACTATGAACAATAAGCGTATATGATTTGTTTTCCATCTCTATGTTTTCCTTATTTAATTTCCAATATCATTTGATCGATAGGACTACCCGGAGGAGTCATCGGCAACACATTACCTTCTTGTTCCACACAAGCCTCCAACAAGAAAGGACCATCAGTACAAAGCATCTCATCAATAGCCTCAGCAAGCTCTTCACGCTTCATCACTCTACGTGAAGCAATACCATAGGCGGATGCAATAGCGGGATATTCAGGATTCATCATTGGCGTGAACGAATAATGGTGGTTGAAGAACATTGCTTGCCACTGGCGTACATTGCCAAGGAAATTATTGTTGAGTAATATTATTTTAACCGGAGCTCTCTGTTCCATTATCGTGCCGAATTCTTGCAAGTTCATCTGAAGTCCTCCATCTCCGACAAATAGACAAACGGTACGATCGGGACAAGCGAAAGTAGCTCCGATAGCTGCCGGCAATCCATATCCCATCGTTCCTGCACCTCCCGAAGTAAGGATGCTGCGTGGAGAAGAATATTTAAAGTAGCGAGCCGCCAACATTTGATTTTGACCTACGTCAGTCACCAATATAGCTTTGTGAGAAGTAGCCTCGCTCACTGCATTAATCACCTCTCCCATTGTCATGAACTCCTTGGAAGGATGAAGTTCCGGATGCACCACTTTATCGTTTTCCTTCTTAATATAAGGTTCAAAGCTTTTCTTCCATTCGCTATGATCTCCCTGACTTAACAATGCAGTCACAGCAGCAAGTGTTTTGCGACAATCACCCACAACCGCAACATCTACATGAATACTCTTATTGATTTCGGCCGGATCAATATCAAAATGAACGATCTTAGCTTGAGGAGCATAAGCAGAAAGTTTTCCTGTCACCCTATCATCAAAACGCATACCTACGGCAATAAGCACATCACATTCATTCGTTTTGACATTGGTTACCAGTTTGCCGTGCATACCAAGCATACCCATATTTAATGGATCGTCTGAAGGCAGAACCGAAAGTCCTAGAAGTGTAGCACCGGTCGGTAGATCAGCCTTGTGAATAAAGGTTTTGAATTCTTCAACAGCATTGCCTAGTTCTATACCGTGACCGGCAAGAACAAACGGATGTTTCGAATTGTTGATAAGTTGAGCAGCTTCAGATATCGCATCATCATCCATTTCCGGTTCGGGAACATACCCTCTGACGAAATCAACCTTTGTTGGCAGATAATCCGTCATATCTAGCTGCGCGTTCTTTGCAAAGTCTAGTACGACAGGTCCGGGACGGCCACTACCTGCAATATAAAAAGCACGAGCTACAGCCCACGCGACATCAGTAGCCGAACGAATCTGATAGCTCCACTTGGTAATAGGCTGTGTAATACCTACAAGATCTACCTCTTGGAAAGCATCCATCCCGAGTGTTGATGCAGCAACCTGACCGGCAATAACAACAATGGGTGTACTATCTATCATAGCATCGGCAATACCTGTCACCGTATTTGTAGCCCCTGGGCCACTCGTCACGAGACAGACACCTACTTCGCCCGAAGCACGTGCAAAACCCTCGGCAGCATGAGCTGCTGCCTGTTCGTGGCGAACCAATATATGATTTAATGTCTTATTTCCATAAAGAGCATCGTATACAGGCATGATGGCACCTCCGGGATAACCGAAGATTGTTTTCACCCCTTGATACTCAAGCGAACGGATTAATGCCTCCGCCCCAGTGATACGAAGCGGTTTCGCATCCTTTTCATATTGTATTTTATCTTTTGATTTCATCTTGAAAATTATCTCTTTACCATAATTAATTATATCATACGAACAGCGCCTTTATCAGCCGAACTTACCAACGAAGCATAAGCCTTAAGACTCTTGGGTATATATCGTTGGCGAGTTACAGGACTCATTGGACGGGCAGCAAGTTCGGCATCCGACAGTAACACGTTAATACTGCGCGACGGAATATCAATCTCTATGATATCACCATCCTGTATTTTGCCTATATTTCCTCCTGCTGCGGCTTCGGGTGATATATGACCAATACTTAATCCCGATGTTCCTCCACTAAAACGTCCGTCGGTAATAAGAGCACAAGCCTTTCCCAAATGACGAGACTTGATATAAGACGTAGGATAAAGCATCTCTTGCATACCAGGTCCTCCTTTTGGGCCCTCATTGGTAATAACGACGACATCGCCAGCTTTCACTCTGCTCTCGTCAAGAATGCCATCACAAGCAGCCTCTTGAGAATCAAAGACCTTGGCAGTACCACGAAAATGATATAAACTTTCGTCTACACCGGCAGTTTTAATCACACAACCGTCAAGAGCTATGTTACCTTTCAATACTGCCAAACCTCCATCTTTGGTATAAGCATGTTTCAGATCCCTAATGCAACCTTCCGAACGATCGGCATCTAATGATTTATAATATGTTTCCTGCGAGCTCATTACATTAGAGAATTTATTGGCAGGAGCACTTAAGTAAATCTTACGAGCTTCATCTGACGGATTATCTTCTATATTATACTTTTCAATATATTCGTTCAATGTCATTCCGTCCACTCGTCTAGACGAGCCATCCACCAATTCGCCTTTAGCTAACTGCTGCATGATAGCAGCAATACCACCTGCACGATTCACATCTTGTACATGAAACTTATTGGTATTTGGGGCAACCTTACAAAGACAAGGCACCTTACGACTCAACATATCAATATCATCCATCTTGAAATCCGCACCTGCCTCGTGAGCGACGGCAAGCAAATGAAGTACCGTGTTGGTAGATCCTCCCATTGCGATATCAAGAGCCATGGCATTGAGAAACGCTTTTCGAGTTGCAATATTACGAGGCAATACGGTATCATCACCATCACGATAATATTTAAATGCATTCTCCACAATAAGATGAGCGGCTTTCTTGAAAAGCTCTTTACGATTGGTATGAGTGGCAAGAATTGTTCCATTGCCGGGAAGCGAAAGTCCGATTGCCTCGGTTAGGCAATTCATTGAATTGGCAGTAAACATACCCGAACAACAACCGCAACCGGGACAACCCACTTGCTCTATGTCTGCCAACTCTTTATCAGAGACAGATTTATCAGCACCCCGCACCATCAAGTCAATCAAATCGACTTGTTCGCCCTTATAATTACCTGCTTCCATAGGGCCACCAGACACAAATACGGAAGGAATATTCAAACGCATAGCTGCCATCAACATCCCAGGTGTTATCTTATCACAATTACTGATACAGATCATCGCATCAGCCTTATGGGCATTAACCATATATTCTACACTATCAGCAATAATGTCACGCGAAGGAAGAGAATAAAGCATTCCATCATGCCCCATAGCAATACCATCATCAATAGCAATCGTATTAAATTCGGCAGCAAAACAACCCAGCTTTTCGATTTCTTGCTTCACCAACTGACCAATCTCATGCAGATGTACATGTCCCGGCACAAATTGAGTAAATGAATTGACAATAGCGATGATAGGTTTTCCCATCTGTTCCTTTTTCATTCCGTTAGCCATCCACAAAGCACGCGCACCTGCCATGCGACGGCCTTGAGTACTGAACGAACTGCGTAACTGATTCTTCATCTTTATTTTAGATTTATATTATTACTAAAAAAGCCTTTCTCACATGTGAGAAAGGCTTTTATTTAAAACTTATTTTATCTTTAGTATATATACACGACCTATCTCACCTCATAGTTGTTTTCACCACGACGCGAATAATAATAATGTGCAGCAGGACTGCCAGATTGATCATATATACAAAGCTTAATGCCATCTTTTTTATTTTTACGAGGCAAAGGTAAACCATTTATTATTATCATCCAAACAAAAAGAACGTTTTTTTCAATATTACAAACCAATTACTACTATTGATTGATATAAAAGAACAAAATGATAGAATTACTAAAGACATACGCACATTAATTGAATAAAAGTTATTCTGCTGATAGAGGATGCAGAGTGGAACTCGTTAGTAACACAAAAGAAAAATTCGTATATACGATATAAGTTGTAGTTAGCATGTATAAGAGAGATTCTAGCAGATTCGCAAAGATTAGTAACAAAAAAGACTTTATCATGGTTGGATTACAACAAATTATGAATATAAAACCAAATCAGCGGAAGCGATGTTACAAATAACAGGCTGTCAAATCATGCTTAAAAAACTTATTCAATAAATTCAAAACAGTTTCTTATTTAGTTGTATACTTTTAAACAAAAAGATTATGAAAAAAATTCACTTCTTGTTGTAGCATTTTTATTTGCTACATCTACTTTTGCCCAAACAGCCTTCTTGATACACCTCAATCCATCAGCCAATGCGTTTCTGCGTCAATAAGGTGTACATACTACAAAACGAAAATTTGTTTATGATTGTGATAACCAGACGAATAGAAGCTTTAATAAACTGCCTATATCTTGCTAAATTGTCGTATGTTGGTTTTTTCGGCGGCGTCCTTAAGTTTTTTTGAAAACGTATGGACGCCAACATTTTTAGGAGCATATGTCATTTTGAAGACTATAAACTGTTATCCTATTTTAGAAATTTTACGAAGGTGATCTTCATCTATCAACTTAATTTTACGCCCATCAATAGCTATCAGATGCTCTGTAGAAAAGTTCGAAAGAGTACGTATAGCATTTGAAGTCGTCATATTAGAAAGATTAGCCAAATCTTCACGAGAGAGATAGATACTCAATGTACATCCGTCTTCTTCAAGTCCATAGCTATCTTTTAAGAACAGTAATGATTCGGCCAGACGACCACGAATATGTTTCTGAGTAAGATTAACCGTACGACGATCGGCAACACCAAGATCAACAGACAATTGACGAATAAAAAAGCCACCCAATTCGGCATTTTTTAAAATTAATTGATCAATAATTTTGATTGGAAACGAACACATCACCGAAGGCTCAAAAGCAGCCGCAGCAGTAACATAGTTTTCTTGAGCAAAATGGGCACGATAACCAAAATAGCCGGAAGACTTTATCATTCGGATTATTTGACTTCGCCCTCCTACTCCATCTTTATAAATCTTCACTTTACCACTCAGTAAACAAAAGAGTTGTTCAGGATTATCTCCCTCACAATATATCATCTCATTTTTCTTTAAGGATTGCAGCATATAATTCTCGTCTAACAGTTTTTTTTGTTCGAGAGTAAGCGGAGCATATAAATCTGACAACCTTTCAGATACGTCAATATTCGAAATATTCAACTTAACCATGTATGTTATAAAGTGCTGTTATTTAGCACAAATATAATAATAAAATCTGATTAAAAACCAATTAAAGGCTTTTTTTTCCAATTCGATTTAAAATTTGGGAAGCCTCGGAACAAATGTAAAAAAGCACCCGAACTATGACTACAATAGCGTAGTAAATACGGATGCTTTTATAATGATTTTAACTATCTATTAATTACAATTCTACAATAAACTGTGTTCAAGTAAATAACGTTCTGCCAGAATAGCGGCTTTGCAACCACTAGCGGCAGCCGTAACTGCTTGACGATAATGCGGATCAGAGATATCACCGGCTGCATATATACCCGGAATCTTGGTTTTAGGACTATCTGGCTCCGTTATAATATAGCCCACTTCATCCGTTTCAAGATAAGACTTAAAAACGTCCGAATTTGGTGTATGCCCAATAGCAAGGAAGAAGCCATCAATAGGCAAGTCATAATACAATTCGTCTGACTCTCCTTTACGTTTTACAAGATGGACGCCTTCCACACCATTCTCTCCATAAAGTCCTGTAGCGTTATGCTCAAAAAGCACTTCTATCTTTTCATTTTTCATCACACGATCTTTCATAATCTGTGAAGCGCGTAGAAATGGCTTACGAACGACTAGATATACTTTCGATGCTAAACCTGCGAGATAAGAAGCTTCCTCACAAGCGGTGTCACCACCACCTACAACAGCAACGACTTTCTTGCGATAAAAAAATCCATCACAAGTAGCGCATGCACTCACACCCATACCGGCATATTTCTTTTCATCCTCAAGCCCCAAGTATTTTGCAGAAGCTCCGGTAGAGATAATAACAGTATGAGCAAGCAAATCTTTCTCGCCATCTATAGTAACACGATAAGGAATTTTGCCAAAGTCGACAGAAGTAACAACACCATTGCATACTTTCGTTCCAAAACGAGATGCTTGGTTGCGCATGTCATCCATAAACTGCTGTCCATCTATCCCATCAGGGAAGCCAGGAAAATTTTCTAAGACGCCGGTTGTGGTAAGTTGTCCACCAGGCTGAACGCCTTCATAAAGCACGGGAGAAAGATTTGCACGTGCAGCATATATTGCCGATGTATATCCGGCAGGCCCCGAGCCAATAATCAAACATTTAATTACTTGTTGTTCCATATTTAGATTAATATTAACGTAGGTCTACGACTTCTACTTTAGGGTATTTCTTTTTATTAAAAGCAAACATCGAATCGCTAAAATTGGCACCGACCTCATATCCAGACACACTTAATGTTGTACGACTTCCATCATGACGAATAATCTTAATAGACTTAGGAGTGCTCTTAGATGTGACAATAATCGATATGTTGGTAATAGTCGATTTTGGATTTTGTGCCGTCAATATCACTTCCTGACCACCACCTTTAGATCCGCCTAACTTATAATTGAATCCTTTCTGGTACATAGAAAGAATATAATAAGGATTGATATTCTGCAATTCTGTCGTTGTAGGATGACTGATATTCACTTCTTGATTTTTATATATGTAGTTCCATTGGGTCTTACCATCAAACCATATTGTACTAACCGAAGTCTTCAAAACGAATTTAGTACCTTTCAACATAATAGAACCCCGTGAAGCCGCCAGACTTTTACCGCCTTTAACAACCGACATACTATATTTTGCTTTAATGCCACTAGCGTTGCGAAAAGCGCTATAAGTACGGTCAAGTAAAGCTTTTGCATCGCTATCTTTTTGAGGAAAAGCTGATAATGCAAACAAAGTAGCTACTACTAAAAATAAAATTCTTTTCATTGTCTTTTTTAATAAATAAAATACTATAAATAGTTTTTCAAAAATTCATCTAACATCAAGCTATCTTTAAACAACACTTCCCGAGCCTTACTACCCTCACTGGGACCTACGATACCGGCTTTTTCCAGTTGATCCATAATTCGCCCTGCACGATTATAACCGATAGAGAACTCTCGCTGTATCTTAGACGTTGAGCCTTGTTGAATGGACACTAATAAATGCGCAGCCTTTTCAAACAAAGGATCTAACTTGTCCATATCTACATCACCCAATTCTGACGATCCACCGTTTTCATCGATATATTCAGGCAAATAATAAGGAGTAGGATAACCTTGTTGTTCAGCAATGAACTGGGTGATACGCTCTATCTCGGGAGTATCAATAAATGCACATTGAACACGAACGGGATCAGCTCCTTGTAAAAAAAGCATATCCCCACGTCCTATCAATTGGTTGGCTCCCGTACGGTCAAGAATAGTTCGCGAATCTATAGCTGTTGTGACCCGAAAGGCTATACGGGCAGGGAAGTTAGCTTTGATAGTACCGGTAATAATATTAGTGGTAGGACGCTGAGTAGCAATGATCATATGGATACCCACTGCACGAGCCTTCTGAGCAATTCGAGCAATTGGCAATTCAATATCTTTTCCAGCTGTCATTATAAGATCGCCATATTCATCAATAATAACAACAATGTACGGCAAAAATTTATGTCCCTTCTCAGGGTTCAAACGACGATTAATGAATTTGGCATTATATTCCTTTATATTACGCACATGAGCTTTCATCAGAAGCGTATACCGATTGTCCATCTCGATGCAAAGCGACTGCAAAGTCTGAACGACCTTCTTTACATCTGTAATAATAGGCATTCCACCTTCGGGCAGTTCAGCAAGATAATGATTCTCTATGACAGAATAAATACTAAACTCTACCATTTTAGGATCGACCAAAACAAATTTCAATTCGGCAGGATGCTTCTTATAGAGCAAACAAGCAATAATAGTATTCAATCCAACCGACTTACCCTGCCCTGTGGCACCAGCCACTAAGACATGTGGCATCTTGCAAAGATCGATCATAAAGACCTCATTAGTAATCGTTTTTCCTAATGCAATGGGTAAATCATAGGTGGAATCTTGAAATTTCTGACTACCTATTATAGATTGCCCTGATACAATCTTCGGCTTCGAGTTAGGCACCTCTATTCCAATAGTTCCCTTACCTGGAATCGGAGCAATAATACGAATACCCATAGCAGAAAGGCTCAATGCCAAATCGCTTTCAAGCCCACGAATTTTAGAGATGCGAATACCCTGTTGAGGAGTTATTTCATAGAGCGTAACCGTTGGACCAACCGTAGCACGAATGCTGCTTATACCAATACCGAAACTTCCTAAAGTTTTAATGATCTTATTCTTATTAGCTTCCTGTTCTCCTTTATCTATAGTCGGTTCGCTATCATAATACTTCATCAAATCTACAGTGGGAAACTTATAGCTTTCAAGATCAAGTTTCGGATTATAAGGTTCCTTTTCTACAGACTGATAACTTTCACTTTCCTCTTCTTCCACATCTTCTTCACCCGACAAGGGAGATACGGCAGTTATTGCCGAAGGTGCCGGATTTTCATATTCTAAAGTTATCTGATTATCATTCTTTATTTCATTATCATTATTATCTACTGCATCAGAGAACATATCATCATCTTCTTGATGACTTTTCAATAATTGTTTACCGGTTGCTGTAGCGGCATGAAGACCTTCCTTATCAACAGAATCCGAAAAATATCCTTCATCAACATTATTTTTATCAACAGAAGACTGACGCATCTTCTTAAACGACAACATTGAACGGATCCATATAATCGTTCTAGAACTGGCATATATCAAAAAACAAATAGCCGTAAATACCAGCAAGAGCCACACTCCCGGATAACCCACCTGAGAAGTAAGCCAAGTACTGACATGATATCCATGCAAACCTCCCCAATAAATATATGAATCAGAAACATTTATAGTTACAAAAGCCAAAAAGACAGAAATCCAGATTGTAAGAAGAGAACAAATTATAAACCATCGCCAAATACAAAACTGACGAATACCCATCAAACGAAAGCTACAGACGCCCAGAAATATTAAAATAAGATATGAGGCGGCCCCGAAGCAATCATTTATCAAATAATTGGAAATCACAGCTCCT
>JAAYUD010000074.1 GCA_012517855.1 Bacteroidales bacterium | reverse complement strand
TGGTACTTATTGATCTAAAATTTGAACCTTTGCTTTCGAAAAAATGATAAGGACGAACATAAAAATTCATAAGGACGAAACTAAAAGTTTATACTTACAAACATTTATTTTCGTCCTTATGAATTTATCGCTGTATATCAACGATTTGCGCTACATGCATTTACATTTTGCTTTTATTCGGCTTACATTCGAGTACTGAAACGATAGTGAAAATAGTGCCCTACAAGGGGCCGTAACGGATGTTTGGATAAGAAAGTATCAGAACGTCTGGAAATGTTCACATTGAAATACGTTCTGAAAAATGGATTGTAGGCAAAGTGTTGTATCATAGTTCCTTTCCATGTCAATGGGGTAAGCACTCCTGCTATTTACATGGAGAAAGACAATATGTATGTGGCTGTTTATAGACTTTTTTTCTGCAAAACAGATAAATATTTCACGTTCTCTTGCAACTTATTAATATAAATACAAGCTCTTTCTCGGATCTAAGTACCCGAATGCCATAATGTTTAGTCCCCTGACTTTTACTAGTAAGCTCTTAAAAAGTCAGACAAGCAATTGAATCATTCAGAAGCAATTAAAAATTACTCGACGGAAAAGCATATCTATCAAAAAAAGTTCATAAATTTGAGTGGTATTGATTTTTGTTGATAGCCGACAACATAATAAGATACTAATTCACAGCTGGACATGAACAATATGTATCAATAGCTTGCAATAAATAAACTCATATCATAAGCCATTTGGCGTGCAAAATTCAAATTTAAAGTTATAAATACAAATTTAATAGACGTAAAAAGAAATGAACATTTTAACGATCAATCACCAAAGCTGTCAACGATGCGGGGTTTGCATTGCAACTTGCCCTGTATCAGTAATTAGTTTGGATGCAGAGAATTTTCCTTATATGAAAGAGGAAGACGAAAAGCGATGCGTACTTTGTGGCCATTGCGAGGCAGTATGTAGCAAACAAGCATTAAGACACTACTTATTGCCTCAAATGAAAATGGTTCAACGAGATAAACTACAAGAAATAAATGCTGAGAATCTATCAGAATATTTCCGAAATCGACGTTCTATCAGAGTCTTTTTACCAAAACCTATAGACAAGTCTGTTCTCGAAAAGATTTTTGAAGTTGTCAGCTACTCTCCCACAGGCGTTAATCTCCAAAAGAATAAATGGATCATGATTTGCGATCATCACTTTATCCGTCAATTGAGTAATGCCGTAATCAACTGGATGAAAACAATGATTGAGCAAAAAGCTGAGTTGGCTCAATATCTAAATTTCCAAAAACTAGTCAACGCTTTTGAACAAGGCAACGATATTATTTGCCGAAGTGCCATGAATCTGGTGATAGGATACACAGACGCCCTCCATACCGGCGGAGCTATCGATTCAATCATTGCGACATCTCAATTAGAATTGCTTTTACCTTCCTTCAAATTAGGAGGTTGCTGGGCAGGCTATTTGATGATTGCTTTGCGCTATTCACCGGATATTAAAAAGATGATAGGACTGGACGAATCGCACACGGTGCATTCTGCAATGATGATCGGGTATCCGAAATATCACTATTATAAAACACCCTATCGCAAAAAGGCAGAAGTAAAATGGATATAAGTGATAATGCGGTAAAAGCAATTGATCTATTTTCTAAAAAATAAATTTACCATCGAAACAAGCAATGTATTTCTTTGTATGGATCAATTTTTCATTCTTCAAATTAAAAATAGAGCCGTCTGTCTTTATCGGCAGACGGCTCTATTTGCAAAATAAACAACTGTTATTTTATGGGAATCTTGTCAATGCGACGTTGATGTCGTCCGCCTTCAAAGTCAGTACTAAAGAATTCGGCAAGCACTTTCTCTGCCACTTCGTTAGTGATATACCGACCGGGCATCACGAGTACATTGGCATTGTTGTGTCGACGCGCAAGATAGGATATTTCAGGAATCCAACACAATGCAGCCCGAATTCCTTGATGCTTATTCAGCGTTATAGCAATACCGTTTCCGGTTCCGCAGATGGCAACACCAGCATAACATTCTCCTGCCTCAATAGCCAAAGCCATCGGATGAGCAAAATCCGGATAATCGCAACTATCCAAAGAATAAGTACCAAAATCCTTATACAAAAGTTTTTTAGCATCAAGCCATTGCTTTACAAACTGCTTAAGTTCAAAACCGGCATGATCACAACACAGTCCTAAAACTTTCATTACACCATTTCTTTTACTTGTTTGTATACATTATCTGGAGTAAAGCCTAGTTTTTCGTCCAAGACCTTATAAGGAGCAGAAAATCCAAAAGATTCAAGTCCCCAAATTTTCCCACTGGTACCGACGAGTCCAAGCAAGTTAACAGGTAGTCCGGCAGTCAAACCAAATACTTTGGCTCCTTTCGGTAGCACCGACTCTTGATAAGAGGCCGACTGACTACGGAAGAGCCCTTCAGAAGGAGCAGATACGATACGAACTTTCAGCCCGTCTTTGCGCAACAACTCAGCACCGGCAACCAACGTAGATACTTCTGAACCGGTAGCGACCAAAACGACATCGGGATTGGCGTCCGAATTGGCAACAATATAAGCACCCTTAGCTACTTGCGAATAATCATTCCCGACAGGTAGATTTGCAATATTCTGACGAGAAAGAATCAACGCAGTAGGAGTCGAAACATTCTCCATTGCCAGACGCCAAGCAGCCGTTGTTTCTTCAGCATCCGCAGGACGAAACACCAACATCGAATTATGTCCTTCATGATTCTTCAATTTCTCCATTAGGCGAATTTGAGCTTCTTGCTCTACTGGTTCATGAGTAGGGCCATCTTCACCGACACGGAAAGCATCATGCGTCCAAATGAATTTGACCGGTTGTTGCATTAAAGCTGCCATTCGCACGGCAGGTTTCATATAGTCGGAGAAGACAAAGAATGTACCGCAAGCCGGAATCACACCTCCATGAAGCGACATTCCGATACAAATACAAGCCATCGTCAATTCCGAAACTCCTGCTTGGAAAAAAGCACCGCTAAAATCACCTTTTTTAAAGGAATGCGTCTTCTTCAAGAAACCGTCCGTCTTATCGGAATTAGATAAATCGGCTGAAGCAACAATCATATTTTCTACCTGCGAAGCCAATACGCTAAGAACCGTAGCCGAAGCAGCACGAGTAGCAGAATCGGGCTTTTGCTGAACAGCAGACCAATCTATTATGGGAGCTTTACCCGAGAAGAAACGTTCCATCTTGGCAGCTTGTTCGGCATTCGAACTTGCCCACTGAGCTTTAGCAGCTTTGCGCTCTGCAACGATTTCCTTCAATTCGGATTTACGACGTGCATAGAGGTCCGCCACTTCTGGAAATACTGTAAATGGATTTTCAGGATTGCCTCCCAAATGTTTAATTGTATTGATATAAGCATCGCCACCCAATGGCGAACCATGAGTTGCACAATCGGCCTCGAAGCTACTACCGTCAGCTCTCAATGCACCTTTGCCCATAATCGTTTTTCCTACGATCAATGTCGGACGTTCTTTTTCAGCCTGAGCCTCTTTGATAGCAGCACGAATAGAATCAAGATTGTTACCATTGATAGAGATAACTTTCCAACCCCATGCTTCGTATTTCTTTGCAGTATCTTCTATCGTAACGTCTTTTGTTTCGGTAGAAAGTTGAATATCATTTGAATCATAAAACATGATAAGATTGTCCAAGCCCAACGCACCGGCTACCCTACCAGCTCCTTGAGAGATTTCTTCTTGAACGCCCCCATCAGAGATATAAGCATAAATGGTCTGATTCATCCATTCTCCGAAACGTGCCTTTAAGAATTTGGCAGCAATCGCAGCACCTACAGCAAAAGTATGTCCTTGCCCTAACGGACCGGAAGTATTTTCAATTCCTCTCATCACGTTTACTTCCGGATGCCCTGGAGTAGGACTTCCCCACTGTCTGAACTGTTGAAGTTCTTCCAACGTAAACTTACCGGTCAATGCCAATGTAGAATAGAGCATTGCCGACATATGACCGGGATCCAAGAAAAAGCGGTCGCGACCCTCCCACTGAGGATTTTCCGGATCATACACCAAAAATTCAGAATAAAGCACATTGATAAAGTCTGCGCCACCCATAGCACCACCCGGATGTCCGGATTTAGCCTTTTCTACCATAGAAGCAGCCAAAATACGGATATTATCAGCTGCTCGGTTCATAAGTTTACTATCGTTCATTGTTCTCAAAATTATAAGGTTTTATCTTAACAATAATTTTAGGGTGTGTAAAGATACGGCTATTTCTTTAAAACACCGAATAAAAGCAGTAAAAACTACAAAATTTAAAGGAGTAAACGGTGCTCTTCTTGAAGAAGAGCGGCATAAAAGAAAGAAAAAAGAAATATTTAAATCAAACTATCAGACTAAAAAGACTCGTTTTTAACCAAAAAGAAATAAATAATTAAAAAACGAAAATATAGTATATAGAAGAAACCTACAGCAATCAACAACCATTTCATACCACATCCAATAAACCCTTTTTTTTGGTTAAGGAGACAATAGACAAACGTAAATCAGGATATTGTTTGACCGCCTTTTTTATCTTTTTCATCATACGTCTGTAGAAGAAAGAGCGATCGATAGATGAAATAAAAAGGATACTGGTTTCTTCTTCCGTCAAAGAGTGAGTATTGGATATACCGAAGTCACAAAGAAGATTGAGACATTCCATAGAGCAATTCATACTCTCCCCCTCGTTTTTATCGTCCAATCCTTTTTGAATGACACAGGAACAATGAATTCGCTCTTCAAAATCAAGCACTTCTTGCAATGGGCAACGCACTATCTGCGCATCATACAAGAAATTGTACAGCTTCTCTATATCAGGATAAATTATAGCCTTTAATGTCATTTTTGCCACACGAGAAGAAAGAAAATCGACCGCAAGACCATGCTCATCAATAATCCAATCCATAAATTCTTCCATAACCAACTGATTTACATTCTACCAGACCCATATTATAATTATAGTTGTCTACTTTAGTTTCTAAGTCGGGAAAAGCGTGGAACTATTGCTATTACCGTTATGAGGCCCTGGACTGCCCATGAATAAGTAATAAACAATAGCCCACGCCAATAGGATATATATAAAATATTTATGTAATTATATATTAGTATTGACGTAAGCGCTATTGTCCATTATCCTCATTCATTGAAACTGTCCAGATTTCATAACAGGATAATATTTTCAGCGCTCTATTTTCTTAATTGCCACAATCCCTAAAAGAGATACGATAAGATAGGGCAAAGATATAAAAAATTATGCGATAAAAACAAATAAACAATTTTCTGTTTTCTCAAAAAGCAAGATTTTACAAAAAAGAGCGGTTCCCACTCTGATTAAAAACACATTAAGTATCATACAAATTTAGAGCAAAAGAGATTTTGCCGCTATTTTTTGAACGCCCCTAAAGGTGAGCGTTTAAAGCATATTTTGGATTTTGCAATAAACGGACAAAAACGTTATTGATGACCATAAAACAGAAGCACAAAAAGACAAACGACATTTATTTTCTTACGGAAGAAACATACAACATACGAAATAATGCCATAACTTTGCGTCGTGCGCACTTGCTCTCATAGAAAAGTGGCAACGTAAAATCAACATATATAGCGAATAACTGAACCTTATTCAAAAAATGAAAAATCCTATTTGTGCCTAACAATACTACTAATGAATTGAATGAAAAAATGCTAATAAGCGAATTAAAAAAAGATTCGCAAGAAGCATTAGACAGCATCTACAAGATGTATGCAAAACGATTGTATGCCTTTTGCCTGCAATATACCAAATCCAAAGAAAACGCAGAAGAGATTGTAGAAGATGTCTTCGTTTGGATTTGGGTGAATCGTTGTGACATACATCAAGAAGAGACCTTGCGGTCATTGCTTTTTATCAGGGCAAAACACTACCTTATAAATGCCTATAGATCTCGCATTAATTCACCTGTTTATGAAGACTATGTGAACTATCAAGACGAATTGGCTGCCGACGATATTCAACAACATCTGGAATACGAGGATTTCGTACGTCAGCTTAGAAACGCTTTAACCAAATTACCGATCACTCAGCAACAAGTTATCGAATTATCGAAGATTCAACAAGTAAGCAACAAAGAGATAGCAATTAAGCTTTCATTGAGTGAACAAACGGTGAAAAACCAATTGTCGTTGGGACTAAAAAACTTGCGGAAAGAATTAAATAAGGTTCCTTTTCTTTTTTGGTTGCTATTTTTCGTTAATTAATAAGCATCACTCGGTATTTATGAAAAAATATAATGTCTATATATAAAATGATGAATCTGGAGCAAAAATACAAACAAGACAGGCTAACCCCTAATGAGTTGAATGAATTGAGGGCTAAAGTGAACTCCACTTCGGATGAAATGCTTGAAGAAGCTATGTGTAATGAGTGGATGCACGACGATATAGACATATCCCATGTCGATACTCAACGTATTGATTTGCTTAAACGTTCTATTGATAAAAAAATCAATAAGAAATGGACTGTTTATTCCAACTTTTTCAAATGGATCCAAGTGGCGGCCATTATCTTGTTGCCTATATCCATAGCAACTATTTGGTACTTGTATAAAGAAAACAACCAGCTGTCTTCCGAAGAAATGGTTGTTGCTACCGGCGTAGGCGAACATGCCAAGATTACTTTGCCTGATGGCACTGACGTGAATCTGAACGCTGAATCTAAGCTTTGCTATATCCCCAAAACCTATAATAAAAAAGAGCGGGAAATACGATTTGATGGCGAAGGCTATTTTCAGGTTCGGAAAGATAAACAACGTCCGTTCTTGATAAATGCACAAGGGTTAAGTGTCAAAGTCCTGGGAACCAAATTCAATTTATTGGCACGCAAGAGAGAAAGCACTGCCGTATTGTCATTGCAAGAGGGCAGCGTATTATTTTCTTCCATATTAACAGGCAGAAATGTGATACTTAAGCCTGATCAGAAAGCCATATTGAATCAGTCGACAGGAATCATCACCGTTAAAAAAACCGAAAACTTCCAAGATATAGTAGCATGGAAACGCAAAGAATTAGTTTTTAGGAATGCGCCTCTTCTATCCGTTATCAATTCCATTGAAAAGAATTATAACATAAAAATCAAAATCAAGACCAAAAGCTATCTAAAGGATTTATTTACGGGAACACTACCGAATTCGAATATCAACGAAGACCTGGAGATACTAGAGAAATCATATCATTTTAAAGCAATAATGACAAGCCAAGAGGTCTTGATCATTCCCAGCAATTAAAAAAGTCCTATAAGATAACGGAAGTAAAGGTTGTTTCGTCCAAAGACAGCTTTTATCTTCTTTCATATATGTTATACAACATGTATTTTTTTTGGTACTTACAGTAAAAACGCTTGTCTTTACATCAAATGGTCTTTTTTAAGACAACAACAAATGTTTAACTGTTTTAATATTACGAGAAATGAATGGACATTCTAAAACTAGGTGTTTAGCAGTGTTAATGCTACTGTGGTGCTTTTGCTGTATGAAAGTATATGCACAAGAACAGACAGTAACGATTAATCTGAAAAACGCTTCGCTCAAACAAGTGCTAAATGTCATTGAAAAACAAACGACGTTTCGTTTTTCATACCGAGATGTGATGATTGACAATCGCAAAGACATCACGATCTCGAAAAAGAACACATCGGTTGCTTGGGTACTCAACACGGTATTAGCAGACAGAAATTTGGAATATAGCATTATATCTTCCAAATCTATCGTCATTTCAGACAAACCTCGACCGAAAGCGAAAGCTGAAACGGAAGAAAATCAAAAAAGAAAAATAACAGGTGTCGTAAAAGATGTTTCCGGCGAGCCTATTATCGGCGCCAGTGTGCGAGAAAGAGGGGCAAGCAATGGTGTTATTACCGATATAGAGGGACACTTCAGCCTGACTGTAAATCCGAAAGCTATTCTTGTTTTTTCTTATGTAGGATATTTGAATCGAGAAGAAAAAGCTTCCAAAGCCATGAAAGTAGTAATGCAAGAGGACAACAAGACATTGAATGAAGTTGTCGTCGTTGGCTATGGAACTCAAAAAAGAATTAATCTTACGGGGGCGGTAGCGACCGTAGATGTGGGCAAGACCCTCGAAAGCCGCCCCATCGCGGATATCGGACGAGGATTACAAGGAGCCATACCAGGTGTCAACATCACCATCCCTACAGGCGAAATAGGTTCTGACCCGCTCATCAAAATCCGTGGGCAGATAGGTTCTATCAGTGGCAACAACCAACCGCTTATATTACTGGACAATGTCGAAATTCCAAGCATCCAGTTGGTAAATCCCGAAGACGTACAGTCTATATCCATTCTAAAAGATGCCGCATCGTCATCCATTTATGGCTCCAAAGCTGCATTCGGTGTCGTTTTGATAACCACGAAATCGGGTTCAAGAAGCGAAAAATTGGAAATAAGCTATTCCAACAATATCTCATGGCAGAACCCCGCCAAGCAGATTAATATGGGCGGCATAGACGCTCTTCAATATACGCTGGATGCACAAGACAATCGAGGCGGTACAATGCCTGCAGGCGGTTTTTGGCGAATCAACAGAGACAGTTTTGCCAAAGCCATCGAATGGCAAAAGTTATACGGAGGTAAAGTCAAATGGGACGACCCCGTCGTATACGGACGGGATTGGACCTTCGACGGCGTAGACAAATATGGCTACAGAACGTATGATGCCGTAAAGGCAATGATCAAAAACTGGACACCAACTATTTCGCACAATCTATCCGTAAGCGGCAAATCGGGCAAGACATCCTACAATGTCGGTTTGGGATATATGAGCCAAAGCGGAATGTCAAGAACAGCCAAGAACGACGACTACAAGAGATACAATGCATCGGTCAGCCTCATATCCGAAATAAACAAATATGTCACAATCCGTGCCAGTTCCATTTACTCAGATAGAAATAAACGCTATCCGGGTGTCGGAACAACAAGTGCCGACCCTTGGCTTTATCTATATCGTTGGAGTCCGCTTTTCCCCATCGGAGTTAAAGAAAACGGAAATCCGCTACGCGAACCTTCTTACGAGATGGGAGCCGCCAATACAGATAATTTACAAAATAAATATTATAATATCAACCTGGGAGCTACGGTCAACATCAACAAAAATTGGGACGTCAAGTTTGACTATACGTACGACAGACAAACGACCGACAAAAATTCTTCGGTAGTGTCCTACAATGCCGGCCAGACATGGTATGCGCCTACCGCTTGGAAAGACAACGACGGTTATCAGGTATATATAGACCCGACTACTGGGAAGGTTGTCGACACAGGAGGTATTCCTGCTTACTGTTTCCCCATGCAAGAATACTATTCCAATAACACTGTCAACTACGTGCAAAACTACAACAAGGCTGTAGACGACAATACGTTCAACGTATATTCCACTTACAATTTAAACTTGGGACGCGAAGGGCAACATGCATTCAAGTTTATGCTTGGTATGAATCGTGTCACAAAGAAATGGAGCGAATATACTGGTAAGAAAACAAATCTGATCGATCAGGAGAATCCTCAGTTCCCATTGGCGTCGGGAGATCAATTCATCGATGGCGACCGTAATTGGGAAGCGCAATTAGGCTTCTTCGGACGTATCAACTACGCATACGCAGATAAATATCTTTTCGAAGCGAATTTACGTAGAGACGGTTCTTCCAAGTTTCCTTCCAATCTGCGTTGGCGCTGGTTTCCTTCATTCTCGGCAGGATGGGTTTTCTCCAATGAGACATTCATGAAACCAATCGAGAAGATATGGAGTTTCGGCAAGCTGAGGGCTTCTTGGGGTAGCATCGGCGACCAATCGGTTTCCAACACATTATACAAGTCAGTTTTAGGCTACGATGAATCTACATGGCTCAATGCATCCAACAATTACTTGGTAGAATTTGGTACACCTTCACTGATTGACAAGAAAATCAGTTGGCAACGAATCGAGACACTTGATTTGGGTGCCGACTTCAGATTTTTCAGAAACCAATTAGGACTGAGTTTTGATTGGTATCAACGCGACACCAAAGACATGATCATTCCCGGAGAGAGTTTGCCCGTCACACTAGGCACAAGTGCCCCTGTTGGCAATTATGGCAATCTGCGGACAAGAGGCTGGGAGTTGTCTCTGGATTTCAACCATCGATTTGCAACAGGATTGGAAATCAATGCAACCGTTTCGATATCCGACGCCACAACTGAAATTACAAAAGGTGCCGACTACCAGACACCATGGAAAGACCGTTATTTAAGCAACAGCTATTCTACGGGCCGACGTTATGGAAACATTTACGGATATGTCACCGACCGGCTCTTCCAGAAGAACGACTTCGTATACGGCTCGGACAATACAATACAAAAGACGACAGTTGTATACAATGGCACGGCACATACCACAAATCAACAAACAGCCAAATATCCTATCTATCAAGTTGCTTTCGAAGATGGAAACAAATTAATTTTTGCGCCGGGCGACGTTAAGTTTGTCGATCTCGATGGCGATGGCTACATTACTCCGGGATCTGGTACTAATGGAGACCCTGGTGATCGCAAAGTGATTGGCAATTCTACTCCCCGCTATGAATATAGTTTCCGCCTAGGAGCCAATTACAAAGGTTTTGACTTCTCTGTTTTTTGCCAAGGCATAGGCAAACGCAAAATATGGGGTAGCGGTCAGTTGGCCATACCCGGCTACAATGCTAAGGAGGGCGCCATACCCGAAACATTCGCAAAAGATTACTGGCGTGAAGACCGCACCAACGCCTTCTATCCCCGTGCATGGGATTTGGGAGGCAGCGACACCGGATTCGGCATGCAATGCCAAAGCAAGTATTTATTGAATATGGCATATTTAAGAATCAAGAATATCACATTAGGATACACCATACCCAAGCAGCTTTTATCACGCGTTCTTCTTTCGAAGGCCAGAATTTATGTCTCGTTGGAAAACTTTTTCACGTTCGACAAACTGAGGGGACTACCGGTCGATCCAGAGGCCGTTTCGGGATATTCTATGTTCTCTACGGATTATAATTTAGGACGAACAGGCACCGGCACTCCAGTGTTCAAGTCCCTCTCTTGCGGTATTCAATTAACTCTTTAAAATCGAACTATTATGAAACTAAAAATATCATTCATTTTGATGTTGACGGCTTTGTTTTTTACCGGTTGTAATGATGTACTCGATCGTCCTTCATTGACTACGGCAGAAGATGATACGTATTGGACAAACGAAGAAAAAGTACGACTTTATGCCAATTCTTTTTATTCTTATTTCTTTGTGGGCTATGGCGTAGGCTACGACACCACTTATGCCCCGAATGCAAACTATACATTCAACGACGACGCTGTGCGATTGTCTACCCAAGCCCAGTTCACCCGTTCTGTACCTACATCCAAAGGGAGCACTTCATTAAGTGTCATGTGGGAAAGCGACTTTACCGGTCCTACCTGGAATTTCGCTTGGATTAGAAAAGCGAATATCATGATAGATCGCATTAAGAGCCGCATGACTCGCACTCTATCGTCCGAACAATACAGTCACTGGATGGGAATAGGACGCTTCTTCAGAGGACTGGAGTATGCACGCCTGGCGAACGTCTTCGGGAATATTCCTTATTACAACAGAGAGATATCCAACACAGATTTGAATGAACTGTACAAAGACCGCACGCCACGAAACGAGGTGATGGATTCTGTTTACAACGACTTCAAATACGCCATGGAGAACGTACGTGTCGACGATGGCGCTCAGAACGTAAATCGCTACATCGTAGCCTCATTCGTATCGAGATGGGCGTTATACGAGGCCAGCTGGCAAAAATACTATTACAAAGACGACACCCGTGCCGTAAAATTCTACGATTTGGCAGTCAATGCGGCCGAGATGGTTATGAATAGCGGTAAATACGATATTGTAACAGACTTCCGCACACTATTCGGATCTACGGATTTGACAAGCAACAAAGATTGCATTCTGTATCGCAAATACGACGCTACAAAAGGAATTACTCATTCTATCGCCTCGAGCTGCAATATGTTTTCACCGACAGACGTCGGGCCCAACTTGGATCTGATCAAATCTTTCATCTGTGTAGATGGTAAGGATTGGCAAACGTCAAGTGTCACAAAGGCCAACGATTTTACTTTGAGCAACCTTATCAAGACCAGAGACCCGCGTTTCGAAGCCAGCTTCTGGAGCGAACCAACTCCCAAATCGAAGAGTTGCTATTTATATGTCACTAAGTTTATTCCACGCAGTGCTTTGAACTACCTTAAAGACGGCACTACTCCTACAGCCGAATTCCAAAGCAACAAGAATGTCACCGGTTATCCGGTCATGCGATATGCCGAAGTGCTGCTCAATTGGATTGAAGCAAAGGCCGAATTGGCTACATTGGGAGGCTCTCCTATCGTACAAGGTGATATTGACAAATCCATCAATAAGATAAGGAACAGGCCATTGGACAGCGAAGCCATTGCCAAAGGGGTACAAAAGACGGCCCCCATGGACTTAAGCAACCTACCCGACGACCCCGACAGAGACACCTCCGTTTCGCCTCTTATTTGGGAAATCAGACGTGAAAGAAGAATGGAGTTTGCTTTCGAATATTCACGAATCATTGACCTGAGAAGATGGAAAAAGCTGCAATACATGGATACCGATGCCAACAAAGACCTGTTGGTAGGTACATGGGTCAACTTCCAATCCGAAGTACCGGATCAGCTCAAAGCGGCCAATATAGGCAAAATACGTGTCATCGATGCCAACGGAAATGCTATTGTCTACAATGGCAGCAACGGTTCCAAGATGAATGGTTTCTTTTGTCCGGCAGAAAATGTAGGCCGGTTGCCATTCATCAATATACCGAATGTGAACCCGTATCTTTCGCCCATAGGCACGACCCAAATTTCGACCTACAAAAACAAAGGATACACGCTGACACAGACCGAAGGTTGGCCTAGCACTACAAATTAATAAACAAAACAGGCAATTTTATAAAAAGATAAAATGATGTACAAATTAACAAGAAATATAGTTTTTATGACTGCCTTACTGGGGTTGGGCTTAACTTCTTGTGGCGATTATTACCCTGGGAGCAAAGAAGAGCCTTACGACACCGATCTGAAGACAGTAAAGATAACCAATGCCGGAGCTGATGGCAGCACGGTGGTATCGGGCACTATCGACGAGGCCAACAAGATGATCAATTTTCCTCGATTGGACGTTGCATCCAACTTCTCGGCTATCAAAGTCGACGCGGAGGTTTCCGAAGGGGCTCAACTTCAACAATCGTCTTTCGACTTTTCCATGGCTGACGATGAAGTGGAGAAGACTTTGATCTTGCGGGTCATCAACCACAAAAGATACAAAGACTACTTCATTAAAGTTCGCAAAAACATTCCTGTATATGGCGCCGATTTCACAAAGTCCACCGTATACAATTACTCGGGCGATCACATTTATGCCGATTTCACGTCTTTATTAACCCGTTCGGCGGCGTTCGATGGTAATTATGTGCTCATCGTAAGCCGTGCGGCCAACAAGCCTCATCTGCTCAAAGTTTCCGATCTCATAGCAGGAACTCCTAATCCGATACCACTCGACCTGACCGGCGTTAGCGGCGGCACATATTCATACAACCAAGGAGCTCTCGCAAACGGACACATATATATCGCCACACTTTCGGGTTCTAAGGCATCTCCGCTCAAAATTTATTACTGGGATACCCCGAATGCCGTTCCCGAGACGATTGCAAATATAAACGTTGCAAATATCCCCAATAGCGGCAACAGGTATGGCGACAACATGTCTGTCAGTATCGACAAGAATGGCAACGGGTATATCTTCTTCGGAGACAATGCTTCTACATCCATCTTGAGATTGAGTGTCACAAATCACAAAACGATAGACAATCCGATCGTTCTGCCTTCCAATGCCAATGCAACCGCATTTATGAATATCAATTGCATCGAAGGAACTTCTCAATACGTATGGAGTGGTGTAAGGATACCGGTCACACTGACCGACGAATCGGCCAATGTCAAGTATGCCATGAACGCTGCAAACATCGCTTCCGAAGCCATAGACCCCAGAATCTTCACGTTCAACAACGAGCGTTATCTCATGGTTTGTACCGCAGGATTGGGTAGTGCCAGCAAAGCCACCCCGACGATCTATGTGTACAACATCACTAGAGGCAATACCATCGAAGATGCTCTTAAAATATTCGACAATAGCGACAATCACAACCCTGTCTATTCGTTCGCATTGGGAGGTTCCGGCAACTCGGCTCCCTCGGCGCAAACAGGCTATTATGTAGAGAAAGACGCCAATGGCAAAGACAGCAAACTATATATATTCGGGGCACGCTCCGATTCAGGATTTGCCATCAGCTCCTTCCCTATCAAACAACAAGATGACAATTAATCGTAGACTTATTTTTAAAAGACCGATATGAAACATTTTAAATTAAAACATCTCATTTTTATTGCTATTGCTGCCATTATTGCATCTTGTAGCAGTAATAATAATGACGAAGATACAACGGCAACCAAGCCGATAGTGCCTAAAAAAGAACTGCGGGGGGTCTGGATGGCCACCGTCTGGGGACTCGATTGGCCTATGGGAAATTACGATTCGCAATCTCAGCAAGAGCTATACAAGAGCTACTTGGATCTATTTGCCGCGAACAACATTAATGCCGTATTCGTTCAAATTCGTGGCATGGCAGATGCCTTTTACGATTCGCAATACGAACCATGGAGCAAAAACATCACGGGCGACGCGACACAAAAGCCGGACTATGACGTACTGAAATTTCTCATCGACGAGGCACACAAACGGGGCATCCAGTTCCATGCCTGGATCAATCCTTATAGAATTGCAACCCGCACGGACAAAAACGCATCGTTCCCCGCCTTGGATCCGAAGATACCCAAAGAATGGGTGAAAGACTATAACAAAATTCGGATATACAATCCTGCCATGCCCGAAGTACAAAGTCGCATAACGGATATCGTTAAGGAGATTATATCCAAATACGATGTTGATGGAATTCACATGGACGACTATTTTTATCCCGCGCTCGACGGCGACGAGAAGATAAACGACGATGCCGAATATGCCACTTATGGAAACGGCAAATACAGCAGCGTCGAAGATTTCAGAAGAGACAATGTGAACAAAGTGATACAGGACATTCAAAAAGCTATTGTCGATACCAAACCGAAAGTTGTATTCTCCATCTCTCCGGCAGCAGACAATGACAACAACTACAACAACCTGTATGCCGATGTCGTAAAATGGTCGCAAGAAGGCTGGGTAGATGTTATCATACCTCAACTCTATTTCGCCACAGGCTCTGCCGCAAGCAGCTTCAACCAGCGGTTGTATTGGTGGTCGCAGTTCACCTACAAGAATGCCTTAATGGTAGGATACGGCTTGTACAAATTCGGAGACCCTACTGCCGGAGACAAATTCCAAACGTCGGACGATCTGAAAAGCCAATTCGACTATGCAGCCTCAAAACCTAAAGTACAAGGTAGCATCTTGTACAGCGCCAAGTCTTTATTGGACAATAAGGTGAATATCATGGACGTCATTAAAAAAGTATACAGCCGCCCTGCCCTCCCTCCATTTCTGGGCAGAACCACTGTAGCCGCTCCATCCATACCTGCCGATGTTAAAATAAGCGGGAGCAACATCTCCTGGGACACCGTCAACGGATCAAGATACGCCGTATACAAAAGCAACGGAGCGGGGCAGACAGCCTATTTGGTAGCTATCACATCGAGCACCACATACAGCTTGTCCGAAAAAGGCACTTACTTCGTTACTGCTGTCAATGCAGACAATGTAGAAAGTGATATATCTACCCTAGTCACTTATTGACAACACAGACACGTCGATATATAAAGCAGCATCCGGCTTCCTCTCAAGAATGCCGGATGCTTTTTTCTTGTTCTAGCCTCCCCTATTTATTCTGATCGTCATAGACGAAATCGAAACTTATTCTACCGGAATGTATTGAAAAACAAATTCTTTGCAGAAATCATCTGCAATACAGAATATTTCAGTAATTTTGTCTGTGGTAAGAAAAGGCATTCAATGGTTATTATACTATTGATTAACAGCCATAAAGGCAACAATACAAAGCTACAGAGGTATTCTCATGTGCATGTGTTTCATCGAACTCAGATTTATATTTGTAAAATAGTATCATAATTATACATATCATGAACAAAGGAAATTTTATCAAACCCTATTTGATCATTTTATTATGCTTATTTGTCAATCAAAGTGTTTTTTCTCAATCGAGAAGCAAAAACATTACTAACGATAGTATTCAAGAAAGAAACAAAGTGAGAGAATTGTTGCAAAAACCTGAATTGGAGCACCTCTATTCCAAAACTTATTATAGCTTGTTGGATCGTTTGAATCATGATGGATTTTTGCCGGAGTCTCTTACCGGTGCCTATTCGGGAATGTTTCCTCGCACCTCCGGAGCATTTGTACTGCTAATGATCGAGACTGGACGATACAAAGAGGCCGAAGCGAACATAAGATGTGTATTGAAGGCGATAGCACAAAACGATATGGAGCGAACACCACGCGTTATAGGTAAAGAAAAAGAGAAATATATCATCATGGACGACCAATTTCAGATTGATGCGCAGGCACATGTCATTCTAGCTTGGGCCCGTTTGGCTTTAAAACGTGGACGTACCCCCTTCGAAGATAACACTTGGAATCAAGTGAAAATGCTTATGAGACGTACCTGCGATAGAACATTCTTTCAGTATGGAGGTTGGTCCATAGAACCGGGATTAGTTAGAAATATTGCATTTGAACATTCAAAAGAAAGCCGCATGTGGGATGTTTTCGACTTACTGACACAAAGCTTTGTTGGTGCAGCGATGACAGATATGGCAAAAATAGCCGCGCGGCACAACGCTCCAGACTTGGTGGCTGACTGGAATAAGAAAATAGCAATTCTCTCTACCGGCATCAAAAATCATCTGGTATCAAATTATTATGGAGCTCCAGCTTACGTCGAAATGTTTGTCCCGAATGGGAATGGGGGCGTTCAGTACAATGGACTTGGATGGGTAAATCTATCGCCAATCGCTGCAGGATGGGAAGGTGTCGATCATCAGATATTGAAAAATACCGTAGAAATTATGAACCGGAAATTATTAAAGCACAGCAATGGCGTAGTATGGATGCCTACCGACGGTTATCCCGACGGGCGGTTCTCGAACGAAATAATTGGAAAAGGCATGGCTTGGGAGATCGATTTTGCGCGTTCCGAAAATGATTACAAAAGGATTCATCAAATTCTTGATTTAATATTAACTGTCAATGCCGGCAAACCTCTTTACTTGGAAGGAGCATGGCTCGAGGGTAATGGTAAGACACTATCCAACATTATTTCGGATGATGATTTGGCTAAAATGAAAACTTCGGTTTGGAAAGTCAAAGATGCGGGTAACGGAGAACAAACAGCTTGGTGGTGCTGGTCAATCGCTCGACTAAGAAAATCGGTAGGGTTGCAGGCAGAGCCAAGAAGATGAAAGGATTTAATCGTTTACTACGATGAACAAACCGTGAAAGCGGCTCACCAGTAAAAGTCAGGGAACTAAGCATTATGGCGTTCGGGTACTTAGATCCGAGACAGAGAATGGATTTATATTAATGAGTTGCAATAGGATGTGAAATATTTATCTGTTTTGCAGAAAAAAAGTCTATAAACAACCACATACATATTGTCTTTATCTATGTAAATCGTTGGAGTACTCGCCCATTGACAAGAAACGTATGTCGCAGCCATAACTAACGTATGTTACTGCGGTAACTAACGGAAGTTATCATGACAACTAACGTTAGTTTCTCCTGCAACATACGTTAGTTATGGCTGCGACATACGTTAGTTTTTTCTAGAGCTAGGACATTACTGTTGACAGTGGGTTACTTTAGAGTCACACCTAGCTATGAATGAGGCATATAATCATCCAAGTTATCCAAACAAACCAAATGTTCAATTCATATCTCAATTTGTTCAATACAGTGATATTTGAATAGAACAGTATATACGCGTTTTCTATTTTTGTGGCATTGAATTTAAAAGAATGTAGAAAAATGAAGAAAATGACGTTGTTTATTGCATCGTGCTTGGTAACGATCAATATGCTGGCTTTCAACCCGAGTGACAAGATATTGGGTAAGTGGATAAATGAAAATCGAACACGGATCATCGAATTTGTGAAAACGAATCACGGATATGATGCCTATATCATACATGCCGAGAATAAATCATTGAACGGACACGTACAGATTGAAGGATTGCGCCCTGCATCCCCTGATCTATTTGTAGACGGCACGGCTTTTCTATTCAGCCACAATAAAAAGATAAAATGTGAGGTCCATTTAGAAGGATCCCAAAAGCTGTATATTACCGGAAGATACAGACTTGTCTTGAAGACCCAGAAGTGGACAAGATATTGATAAATAGCATGAAAATAAGCAAAATATATTTGATAGCTTTGGGGATTGCAAGTAGCCTTTCCGCTTCTGCTCAAGTGACATTCAGTTCTTTGAAAGATGTGTTCGAATATGCCGACAAGCACGAGATATCCATACAGACAGCTCTTATAGACGAACAAATCACAACAGCTAAAGCAAAGCAAGCAAAGTCGCAACTATATCCCCAATTAACAGGATCTGCCGGATACAATGACAACATTAGCCTACAGCCTACGCTGGTTCCGGCAAATATTTTCGACTCGACGGCCCCTGCCGGAGAATACAAGAAATATAAATTCGGCAAGAAATATACCAGTGATGCGACCATAGCTTTGCAATGGAGCATCATGGATTTTCAAAAGAGTTTGGCAGTGAAAGTAGCATCAAGTGAAATGAAGACCAGCAGATTGTCTACCGCTTCGAGTAAGTGGAACACTTATATGAACTTAGCTTCTGTCTATTACTCAATTCTAATTACCCGCAAATCAATGGATTTCTATAAAGAGAATGTGAAAACTGCCGATCTTTTATTGAATAATGCATTGGATAAGTATAAAAACGGAGTGATTAGCGAAGAGGTGCTCGATCGTACTAAAATAGAGCAAATCAATGCGCTGAAAGAATTACATGCCACCGAAAGCTCATTGCAAAAGTTGATTTGCCAATTGCAGAGTGACTTGGCGATAAATGATGAAATTGTCGTAGCTGATAATGCCGATAAGCACATCAATGCAGATATGGACCTCTACTTTGGAACGGTGCATCCTGAAATAAAATATAAGGAAAGCATACTCGATTACAATCGATTGCAATTGAAGCAGGCAAAGGCTTCGAACTATCCATCGTTGAGTCTGACCTATCAATATCAGTATAATTGGGCAGCGGATCGATTGATGGATTATAGCAATGCAATTTCATACAACACCCAATTTGTAGGTGTGAAACTGAGCATCCCCTTATTCACGGGATTCCATAACAAGTATAAGATTAAAGAAGCGGAATGGAATGTGAGGCAGGCGCAATATCAATTGGATGCAACGCGAATTGCCAGAAGCAAGAAAGATGAGATGTTGAAGATCGATTATCTCCAGTCAAAACATGACTATGAGGATGAATCTCGCATATTGAATCTCCGGCAAGATGCTGATTCTAAAATCAATGATACATATCAGAAAGGGGTCATCAGTCTGGATGAGCGATTGGATAAATATCAAGATTTGCTGAATGAACAAAATAATTATATCAAGAATATGGGCAATTATCTGATAGCCCAATATCAAGTTTACATCAGACATATCAACTTTTAATACAATGAAATTATATATAAAAGCGATTCTATTTATAGCGGTTGTGGGATTGAACCTTACATCGTGCAAAAAGGAAGAAAAGACTTCACCCATAATGAAGCATATTGAAGAAGCCGTATTTGCTAACGGTGCGGTGACACAAAGAAATGAATATATAGCATCTGCCAATGCAGAAGGATTTATTAATGACATTCCTATTACGGAAGGGAAAATAGTACACACAGGCGATTTGCTGTTCACCATAAAGAGCGATGCCCCTGAAAATCAATTGCGTGAATCGCAGATAGTGTATAATGATGATGCAAGAAACACAAGTCCGTCGGCGCCACAATTATCACAAATACACATCCAAATCGGCTATGCAAGAGAGAAAGTAGATTTTGATAAGAAAAATCTGGATCGGTATAAGGCCTTGAGAGCGACGAATGCGGTTTCTGAAGTGGACTTGGAAGAGAAAGAGATAAGCTATAAAAACTCTCTTTCGAACTTGAAGGCACTTGAAAAATCTTATAGACAAACGGCTGACCAACTAAGATTGAATGCGAGAAAAAGTAAATCGCAGGTGATGGATCAACTTATCAACAAGGGATATTTCTCCATAAAAGCAGATAAAAACGGAACGGTACTGAATGTATTTAAGAAGAAAGGTGAGCTGGTGAAAAAAGGCGATCAGATTGCTCAGATAGCCAGCGGTGAAACATACCTGAAACTATATGTAGCAGAAGAGGATATTGAGAAAATTCGTTGCGGGCAGCAGGCAAAAGTGCAGATAAATACTTATCCGGGAAAGACATGGGATGCGACAGTGACCCGCATTCTGCCTGCATTTGACGATAGTCAACAGTCATTTGTCATAGAAGCCAAGCTGAATGACAACAATGTACATTTGTTCTCCGGATCGCAGGTTCAAGCGAATATCGTGGTGAGCAGAAATAAATATACACTGGTAATTCCATCGTCTTATTTGGTAAAAGAGACGTATGTAATGTTGCAAAACGGCACACAGAGGCAAATCGTAGTAGGCAATAAGAATAGAGAGTGGACGGAAGTGTTGTCTGGATTAAACAAAAAGGATGTGATAGTAATGGCTAAATAAAGATTCAATGAATACAAACAACAAAATAGCGTGGACACATCTGACATCCAAAATACAACAATTGGTAGTAGCCGTTCTGAGCGTCACATTCGGAATATCCATGTATATATTCATGAATGGATTTGTAGGAGGCATCAATACCGCTTTTGACGATATCACATTTTCTACGATGGCGCACATAAGAGTATACAACGATCTGCCCAACGACGAACCGTCTCTTATCCCCCACACCACTAACGATACGATTCAATTCATCCATAATGCCAGACATATAAAATATACGGAAGGAATAAAAAATGCCCAAAAGATCATCCAAATAGCCAAAGGGTTTACTCAGGTCACAGCTGTGACAGAACAGATTAATCAAAATGTATTCTTCCGAAACGGTATAACGAAGGTAAGCGGCAATCTCTCGGGTATCGATGTAGAAAATGAGGATAAAGTGTTTGGAATATCAAAATACATGCTTAAAGGCCATATTTACGATCTTGAGAAAAGAAACGACGGCATCGTGCTCGGTAGCGGCTTAGCTCAAAGCATTTGCGTCAACGTAGGCGACAATGTGACACTAACGACTGCCGATGGAACGCACAAATCATTTAAGGTATTGGGCATCTTCGAAAGCGGAGCATCGGCAACCGATAAGTCGAAAGCAATGATTTCCATTCGTTCGGCAAGACAACTGTTTTCAAAAAACGCCTCGTACGCCTCAGACATTCAAATTAATGTGCGAGATTATAATAAAGTGGAGAAAGTATCGACTAAGATGGCAAAGATGATTCCCTACAAAGTGGAGTCATGGAAAGAAGGAAATAGTCAATTGGAATCGTCTTCAATGTTGAGGAATATTCTTGCGATGGTTATATCTATTTCGATTCTCACTGTAGCAGGATTTGGAATATACAACATTATGAATATGACCGTGAACGAAAAAATGCGCGAGATAGCTATATTGAAAGCAATGGGATTCAACGGAAAAGATATCGTCCATATTTTTCTGATGCAATCATTGTGTATCGGAATAATAGGAGGTGCCGTCGGAATGGGACTGGGTTCATTGATTATTTACATCGTACGACAGATACCCTATAAGATAGCATCATTCACATCTCTTCCCGTTGCATTCAGGTTGATAGATTACATCATGGCGTTTTTCTTCGGATTGATTGTTACAATAATTGCCGGATATTTGCCTGCTAGAAAGGCTTCAAGAATAGATCCGGTAGAAATATTAAGAGGATAATAAAATGGAAAAGGTTTTATCGGTAAATAATGTGGTGAAGAGTTTCCATCAACCTGAAGATTTTCAGGTTCTCAAAGGTGTGGACTTTGAAGTGGAAAAAGGAGAGTTTGTATCCATCGTCGGTAAGTCAGGATCAGGAAAATCCACACTGCTATATATCCTATCTACGATGGACACAGATTACGACGGAAGCATTACGATTAATGGTAACAATGTGACCGGTGTCAAGCAAAACAAGCTTGCAGCCTTTCGTAACGAACATATCGGGTTTGTATTTCAGTTTCATTTTCTTCTGCCGGAATTCAGTGTTATTGACAATGTGATGCTGCCGGCATTGAAATGGGGTAAGAAGCCTATAGACGTTCTTCGTGAGCGAGCTCGCGAGTTGTTGAGAATGTTGGATGTAACGGGGCAAGAAGAGAAAAAGGCATCGCTGTTGTCCGGAGGACAGCAACAACGTGTAGCTATAGCCAGGGCATTGATCAATGATCCGACTATTATCATGGGAGACGAGCCCACCGGCAATTTGGATTCTAAAAACACAAAAAACGTATTCCGTATCTTCAGAGAGCTTTCAAGAGAACAAGGTCAAACCATAATAACCGTAACGCATGACAATGATTTTGCCAGTAACTGTGACAGAGTCATCGAACTCAAAGACGGGCAAATTGTAAACCAATAACAGGTCAAAAGCTTTCAGAAAATGTATATTACTAGTCGTGAAGCGGAACAGTCCTTTATTCTTCCTCAATAATAAAGAACTAATTCTGAAATAAATATATATCTTTGGGGACATAATGTAATATTGATTGGCAATGTTGGCAAATTTATCAGAAAGAGGCAAAAATAATCTTCGGGCAATATCCTTATCGCTCTTATTACCGATATGGAACATCTTTACAAATAGGATGCCTACGCATATAGATTTTTTGAAATGGTTAGCCATTTCTTTTACTCTATATTGTTTGTGGCAAGCTCTTTATTTAAGTTCAAAAAAAGAAAATAAGAGAAAGTGGTTGGAGATATTGGCTTCTTACGTATTGGTAACCTCAATGGCCTACATCCTTTTTGTCGTATTGATATTGCATGATACGGAAAAGTTCAGATGGCTCTTTCTTTTCAAATTTCTTATGGTAGCTATCTTATTTCGAATTATTCAGTTCGGAATAAGAGCCAGCGAAGATAGGACTCAACTACAAATGGAAAAACAACAAATGCTTGCAGAGAATTATCGAGTACAGCTACAGGAACTAAGAAGTAAGGTAGACCCCCACTTTCTGTTCAATTCCCTGAATACTCTTCGCGTAATGGTAAGAAACGGCAATAAAGATTCCGAAAAATTCGTTATGAGTCTATGCGATTTTTACAGACAGACTCTCAAATACAACGAATCGTCTGTCATAACGATTGCCGAGGAAATGAACGTATTGAATTCATATTTCTTTTTAATGCAGACTCGAAATAAAGATGCCGTCAGCATAAATATAGAATTGCCGGAAAATGTAATAAAGAATAAAGTGCCGACTTTAAGTATGCAAATATTGATAGAAAATTGCTTCAAGCACAATAGGATGTCAGCAACGCAACCTTTACAGATCGAAATCTATTCCGACGAAAACTACATTTGCATAAAAAATAATATACAACCCAAAATCAGTCATTTCGAGCCGTCCGGATATGGATTATCCAATATTCGCAGCCGTTATGAGCTATTGAATATACTAGACAATTCAATTGTGATAAACAAGAATGAAGACTACTTCGAAGTGAAACTAAAAATGATACAAGGATGAATGTCTTAATTGTAGAAGATGAAACATATACGGCCGAACTTCTGAAAGAGATTATAGAAAAAGATTCAGACTTTCTTGTCACTGCTATGACCGGATCGATCATGGATACTATCCATTTTCTAAGTAAGCATCAGAATAAAATCGATTTGATTTTCTTAGATATACAACTCGAAGATGGCTACTGCTTCGAAATATTCAAACATATAGATGTAACGGTCCCTGTCTGTTTTTGCACCGCTTACGATGAATACACGCTGCAAGCCATTAAAAGCAATGGCATTGACTACATACTGAAGCCATTTCAAGAAGAAGAGATTATGGCAGCACTCAACAAATTTAAGAAATTTGTAGGCCATATCCAAAACAAAGGAATCAGTTCATTGATCATGCCTGCGGCACAACAAACATACCAGGAAAGCTTCCTTACTCAAGTACGCGAAAAATCGATTATAATATATACTAAAGACGTGGCTGCATTTTTCATAGAGAATGCGATTGTGTATATGTTTACGTTTGACAATGAAAAATATCCGCTGTTCAAAAACATGGAATATGTGGAGAGTGCATGCAATCCCCAACTCTTTTTTAGAATCAACAGGCAAATTCTGATCAACAGAAATGCTATAGTATCAATGCAACCGTATTTTAACCGCAAAGTTGTATTACAATTGAAAATACAAATACCCGAGAAACCAATCATAAGCCGATTGAAAGTCTCTGCTTTCAAAAAATGGCTAGAAAAATAATCTGTCCAAACAATCCAACGTATGTCGCTGCGGTAACTAACAGAAGTTACGCCTGCGACATACGTCTGTTTTTTAGTAATAATCCCCTAATAAGTATCTTCCGAAAGGATTTACTTATTAGGGGATTATTATCTATCTAATAATGCGACAAATGTGCCCTACTATTGCTTTTCAGTTTTCAACAGTTCATCCAATTTCTTCTCAAGAGCGTCTTTCTGCAATCCTCGGCTCACAATTCGCCCATCAGGTCCTACTATGATTGTCAATGGAATAGCCGACACGGCATAAGCACGCGCTACTTTTCCGTCATAATCGCATACTTGGAGCCACGTACAGCCTTCTTGGTTCAATGCTTTTCGCCAAGCCTCATCACTTCTGTCAAGCGACAAACCGAGAATAAGAAGATTAGCCTTTTCATATTTCTTATTCAGGGCAGCTACACCAGGCAATGCATTACGGCAAGAAGCACACCACGAAGCCCAGAAATCGATCAATACATATTTACCTTTAGCCGAAGACAACGTAAATTTATCGCCAGTAGACGAAGGGAGTGTAAAATTGGGAGCAACAGCTCCTTCGGAGCAGGAAAGGAGTTGCTTTGCGTAATGCTTCATTCTCAGCACTTCTTCTCTGTTCTGCATAGATTTATCTAACAATGCGATTGCGCTATTAAACTGTACTCCATCCATGTACGCCGATTTGTATTCTAGCAATTTTAATGCAATAACCGACTTGGGATAAGTTTTTATGTAGCTTAATTCCGTCTTATTTATTTGTTTATCGTAGTTTGTTATTACTTTATTCATACTGTCTCGATAAGCTGTACCTCTGTTATAATTTTCCCCTAATATAGATACAAGAGTATAGCGTTTACTATACATCGGGCTGACCATGTGCTTAAACACCTCATTTTCGTTATTCGTATGAGTTCCCTTAACGGTTGTATTATATATTTTCCCAGAGACCCGAATTTCCCCTTTCTCCAAATAGACTTCGGCAACAGAGCTGAATTTTCCCTTTATAGAAAGAGTTGCCCAAACAGGCTGCTTAGGAGCATTTCCCCTGTATTCAAAATTACCGTTTCTAACAACTACACTATCAATATCCTTGGCAGGAGGACCTACCAAGCGAAGATACAACACCGTGCCATCTTCAATGTCCGCTACATGCCCCTGAATATGATAGACAGGGACATTGGCAACAGATGCCAAACACATTACAAAAAATGATATTAACAAATTCATATTACATTATTTTACGCCAGATACTTACAACCTTTCCGGCAATATTATCATACCTCTTCAAAACACTCCCTTTATCTGTCAACGATGTACTGATAATCAACAAAGAGCTTGATGACGCATTCGTTTGAATAGCAACACCAAATTCATTCACACTTCTGTTATTATCATAACTGTAATGCATCGCCGTAATCGGTCCTTCGTATGTACAGATATCATTCAGGGCTGATGCTCCTGCATCTAGCGCTTCCAAATTCAGAGCCATCAATTTGTTTCCGTTCGAGATCATCAAATAAGGATTCACCTTATGACCTACAAAACAAGAGCTTTCATTGATAGCACCGTCAGGAAACTCATAACGTCCGGAGAAAATCACTGTACCATAAGCATCCGTGACCGACATTTTATGCAGCACATACTTCCCAGCACTTGTCTTCAACACACTCAACACCTCTCCTTTATAATCCATACCCATCCAGACGGGTTCTCCTTCCAAATTATCAGGGTCGACGGTCTTAATAGACGTGTTGTCTACTATTAAGGGAGAGACTTTTGTCGATAGTGAAGACCGAGAAAAATACACATAGCGCTTATTCAATATATCTGCAGTCAAGTAATAGTCACCATTCCAACCATAACCATAATAGTTACATACTTTATAGCCTTTACTATCACCATCAAGAGGATATTCGAAATAGCCGTCTTCGGGTGTGACCCCCATATTACCGACTGTCTTCTCGTAGATTTTACCATTATTAATGACAAACAGTGCATTGTCATAAGAATAGCGTTCCGAACTGATAGCATCGATCGAGAAACTCCCCTCGCCTCTATATTGGTCATCAAAATAGGCCTGACGAAGCATACTTGTACCATCCAAATCGACACTCTTACCATTGTTGCATACTGCTGTCACGCGACTATAATAGCCTCCAGTTACTCCATCTTGATATATAAGCTGTTTCACACAATTTGGAGTACCCGAAAGTGGTTCTTTATTAACGGTGTTATACACATCAGAGAAATAAGTATTCCCCTCTTCATAAGATTGAAAGGACAACACAGGCTTGTCTGTTACAGAACCCAGAATGAGCCAACCCGTTTGAAAAGGTGAAACGACGGTAGCATTCATCCGTTTGGTATAACGCACGTTGTTCGACTTATTGATGACTTCAAAAGTCAAGGGATTGGAAGATGTCAGAGTATTGACAAAAGTGTACGATAAATCCTTCTCTCTACTCAACGTATCGTTGCCGATACGCCAACAGTATTCAAGATCGGCAGCATCAATATCGGTCGTAACAGTAGGTTTCAAAACAACAGGTTGCTGCAAGACAAATCGATAAGAGTCATTCAGACTACTTATCTTGGCTTCTTTCAAAGTGGTATATTCATAATTGCCATTATCTTCGATACACGAAGTAAGTCCCAAAACGAGAAACAACAAATAATATATCTTTTTCATAATGCATATCTTTTAATAATTACCCAGACTTTCGGATACCGGCATCTTCAAATCGTCGTCATACGGATTGCCCTTCGTCGTGCGCAGCCAGTTCTTGAAAGCCTGCGTTTTCAATTTGATTAATCCATCTTTATAAGATTTATAGATAAAATTTCCAGTTCCACGATCCAGCCATACAATATACTCGCTTGTATCGAAAGGATCAGATCCATCGGCAACTCCCATAAATTCAAGCCAAAGCAACAACTTCGTAGGAGAATAGCTACCTAAATAACGTTTATACACTGCAGAGGTCCACCAATCAGGCTTTACCAATTGGTCGGTAATAGACACTTGTATTTTATCAACCTCACCTATCTTAAACTTATCGTTCTCCACGAGTTGTAAAGTCAGTTTATAAGAAGCCGTTTTCATATCAGCGGTACGGATTAATAGAATCTTGGCAGAGCCGGTATTCTTATGGGTTGGAATAATCTGTTTTTCGGGATTCAATATGCGGTAATGCACATCGGCCTTAGCTGTTGTCAACGTATCGATCACTTTAAAAGTGAATTCGGCATCTTTATCCATATACCGACCGGCAAAACTGACCGGGATATTGATAGTGTCGGTCGTTACAGAAGCATCTTTGAAAGTAAAAGTATACGATATGGAAGGATAATCCTGACCACTAGCTACAGGTTCATTGAAAGAAATGTATTCATTACTATCGAAATAATCAATCTCATCCGTAGAACAACCGGCACAAAAGATAAGCGCCGTACACATCAATATTAAGTATAATATTTTTTTCATGATTTCTGCGTTTTATGATTTGGGTATATCTCCATATTCCTTCTCTGCTTCAGGAAGTGGGAATGTATAATAGCTGGGCTGCATTGTATAAGTAGCGCCCGACCACCAAGGACTGAAAGCCGGAATCGCACCGAGCTGTAAGCGTTTATACATGAAGAATGTCTGGCCCTCGGCATAAGTTTCCTTACGCATTTCTTTCTTTACATATTCCAACAGCTGAGTTCCGTTAGCATTATCGTCAATTCCTTTATCGGCTGATAAATAGCCACGATGAGTTTTCAGTTCTCTCAAGAGACGTATTGTCTCTGTTGGATTAGAAGAGATATTACATTCGGCAGCAATAAGATACATTTCGCCCAAACGTAGCAAAGGCACTGTTTCTTCTTTCATTGCAGACGATCCGGCGGGACTCTGATCGTATTTACAAGAGATGACTTTGTTCTTCTGCTTATTGTTGGTCATCAGATAAAGGTAGCGATAGTCATTGCCGTCTTCAAATACATTAAGGCCATAATTGCCGTATCCGTCGGTCAACGAATACTTCTCTGATGTAAAATAAGTGGTATAAGAAGTACTCAATTTAGGAACATTTAGAGCACTGATTATCTCGGACATGAAAACCCGATCGGGATGATCACCGGTCAAGTCACTTTCACTTACCCATTTGAATGGTCCATTATTGATAACGTCCATCGCATATTTCAGAGCCGAATCTTTATCGCCTACGTATAAATAAATGCGAGCTTTCAATGCCTCTACAGCCCAATAGTTGAATCGATACTGACGATTGGCAAGAAAATTACCCTTGCCCGAAAGTACTCTGGTGATACCCGATAATATCGGATCGTTAGCACCTTTCAATAACGTTTCGGCCTTATCCAGATCGGCAAGTACTTTCTTGATAACTTGCGATTCTGAAATGTGAGAATAGCGTTTGCTTTCGTAAGTCTCTACATAAGGTATTGCAATCTTAGATTCATTGCCCGTATAAACAGGAGCAAACATACGAAGCAAATCAAAATGAAGAAAAGCCCTCATAGCCAAAGCTTCCCCTTCGAGTATTTCTCCTTCGCCATTAGAGAACAGCTCTTTATGGCTTTCAATATCTTTCAATATACTGTTATCATTGGCAATGGTATTATACATCCCCGTCCAAATGGCATCGATGGTAGGCCGAACACTGTTGTCCGTATAATTGTAGTTAGGAGCAAACGCCCAGCAATAGTTCTTGGCAAAACTTTCTATAGAGCCATAAGTAAGTTGATGACCATACAACGACACATCAGTCATATTAATATAGCATCCATAGAGCATCTCTTTGAAACCTGCTTCGGTAGTAATCAAATCTTCACGGTCTTTTTCGGTCGAAGGACTAACATTGAGCCAATCACTACACGAAGTTAAACCGATTGATATTAAGATAATATATATAAACTTTTTCATCGTCTGTAATTTTAGAAGTTAGCACGTAGACCAATAGAAAACGAATGAGCGTATGGATAAGAAGTTCCTCTTTCTCGTTTCACCGTAGAGAAATACATGATATCCGACATATTGAACGACCACCTCAGACTTTCCATGCGCAATGGGCGGATGAACTTTTTAGGCATTTCATATTGCAAAGACAATGATGACAATTGCAAATAGTTATAATCTTGTATAAAACGCGAACTTGCATAAGTATATTCCTGAGAATATCTATAGGTGACATTTGCTTTATAACGAGCTATATCGCCTACTTTCTGCCAAGTATCGGTAAGCACTCTCTTATCAACATTCTGATATTTATTAGAGTTCTCTACCATGTCGACCAGCGTATTATTGTAGGCTTGCCCACCATAAGAATAAGCGAATGTGGCATTGAAATATAATCCTTTCCAGCTTATATTGGTACCGAATGTACCTCTCACCTTTGGTTCCGTGTCGCCCACAACAACTTTATCGTCGGCATTCCAAGTCCACGTAGGTGTACCTTCTTTGGTCAGGAACAATTCCTTTCCCGTCATCGGATCGATGCCCAACGAACGAACCGCATAAATGGCAGTTGTAGACTGTCCTTCCTCATATTTTGTGAGCAATTTATGTGTCAGCTGTTTATATTCATTACCCGAATATCCGGTAGAAGAATCGACTTTCTTGTTATACGCTTCCAAAGCCGAAGAGATGGACAGAATTCTATTTTTATTATGTGTGGCCGAACCAAATAGATAGACATTCAAGCTCGGTGATTTATAGGCCAAAACACGCAACGTCAATTCATAACCGGTATTACGCATTCTTCCCAAATTGGAAATATAGCTGCCAAAACCCATTGAAGGAGGTGTCGTAATAGGCAACACCATATCTGTAGTGAGCCTGTTATAAAGGCTCATGGAGAAATCCAATCTATTGAAGATACCTACCGTCGCACCACATTCATACATTTTGGTATTCTGCCACTTCAGATCCTTATTCCCCATTGCTTCGAGCAATACGCCAATATTTCCATCATAGCGAGAGTCTTTTGTAAACTGATACATATCTCGGGCTTGATAAGGATTGAAATTTATCGAGCCTACTTCACCATAAGTAGCTCTCAACTTCAACATATCGACAAACCCCAGTTTCTTGATGAAAGACTCATTAAATACATTCCAACCAAAGCCAAGACTATAGAAAGGAGCCGTTCTCTTATTTGTTCCAAATTGAGAAGAACCGTCCAGACGATAAGAGAAGTCAAACAAGTATCTATTATCGTATGCATAATTGGCCGAGGCAAAGAAACTGGCTAAACGAGTATGACCTTCCGAATTGGCAGGAGCGCCACCTTTCTCGTACCCCGAAGCGTATGCCGGCTCCGACTCGTCTTCATCACCAAAACCTACGGCTGTAAATCCATACAACTGGCTACGCGAATCGGACAAAGAAGAACCCGCAGATGCCGTAGCAAAATGCTTTCCGAAATTCTTCGACCAAGTAAGCATAACGTTACCCTCTATATTATCTTGATAAGTCTGATTCAGCGTATATCGACCTTTCAAAGCATCCTGCTCTGGCGTACTGCTGCCTATCTCGCCTGTATAATCGGAATAAGTGGCAGACCTCGGTGATAAGAAAGAGACAGCTTTACTATTGGTCTTGGAGTAGCTTACCATTCCATTGAATCGCAAAGAAGGAAGCATCAACCAATCGAAAGAGAAATTTTCATTGATATTCAAATCTTCATTCGTACTCTTGTTACCTACAGAAGCCTCGTACAATGGATTTACAGGGATATTGCTACTATTTCCCCAGATATCAGACAGAGACCCGGTTTCGTCCTCGCAATAATAGTTCTTATACAACTTATTGTTTTCGTCATAAATAGGATAGAAAGAATTGATCTTCGCATAATCGGCAAAATTCCCGTAAGGAGAATCCTTCGATTTGGTACGTCCTACAGATAGATGGTTGTTGAACAATAATTTATCACTGTAATTGTATGACAGCCTCACGCCTATTCCATAATTATCCCGCGTAGAGCCTTTCATTACACCGGGATTCGTTGCATAATTCAAATCGATGCCATAGCGCATACGGCTATCGCCACCGCTCAGATTCAAGGAGTGTTGATAGCCCACCACATTACGAACAGGCTTCGACAACCAATCGGTGTTAACACCTTGAGCTACCCAACGGCATATCTGATTATATGCCGGAGTCAATGTTCCGTCATCATTACGGTACATCCCCAACCGGTCGTAAAGTTCGAGATTCTGCTTCGCATTGAGCAAATGGTAACTCGACAAATCAGGGAAATTGAAATTCGTATTCAAACCATAGCTCACAAGCAACTGCCCTTGTTTGGGCTGAATCGTTTTCACAACGATAACGCCATTTGCAGCACGAGACCCATAGATAGCACCCGCAGCAGCATCTTTCAAGATAGTGACAGATTCTACTTGGTTCATATCCAAATCGACAATGGCCGATAGCGTCGTCTGGTATCCATCCAATATGAACAAAGGCTGGTTGGGATCATTCATCAAACCCGATTTATCCACATTCTCAAACCCTTGAAAAGAACTTTCGCCACGAAAACGAATCTTAGGCATCGTATTCGGGTTCGAACCCATCTGTGTGTTCTCTGTGATATTGATAGAAGGATCGAGAATACTCAAACTCTTTATAATATTCTGACGGCCTACCGTCTTCAAATCGTCACCTTTGAACACGGTTGCATTACCCGTAAAACTCTTGGCGTTATGAGTAACCAAACCCGTCACTATAACTTCTCCTATTTCGCGGATATCACCTTTCATCACAACTTTCATCCGCTCTCCTCTGAAATGTACTTTCTGAGTTTTAAACCCGATAAACGAGAATGTCACATACTCAACACCCTCTTCAGACGGAAGATCAAAGTTGAAATTACCATTCTCATTGGTTATACCTCTTATGCGAGAATTATCCAACGTTATATTTACACCGGGCAGAGGTTCTCCATGCTCATCGACTACCTGCCCGCTCAATTCGTTTTTTCTGACTACCGCCTTATTCTTTTTTACCGCATGAATAGAAATAAAGACGCCCTTAATCTTATACGAAAAGGGATTATCTCCAATAATAGCTTTAACAGCGTTTTCGACAGAGACATTCTTCAAAGACACAGAGACCCGATAGTTCTGCACCTCATCGTAAGTAAACAAAATCTTGTAATTCGAAGCCTGCTCCACCTTCTTCAAAGCAGAAGACATCGCTTCATTCCGACATTCCAACGAAATACGCTCATTTTTACTTTGTGCAAAAGCACTGCAGCAAAAAAAGAATAATAGTTGTAACAACAACAGCGCTCTAAGGCGCAAGGGACTTCTACAAAAATTTTTAAAGTTCTTAGATCTTTTCATATAAATAAACCTTTAAAACATAGATTTATTAATAATACGAAAAATCCGTTCTTTTAGTCCCTAAAAAACCTAATTCTTTTCCGAAATGATAATTTTATTGCCAGTCTTCCGAGCAAATAGATATTCAAAATCATTCAAATTGTCTATAACTTCATCAATTTTTGCATTTCTATTTACTATAAAATGCAAACGATAAGCCATCAAAGACGATTTCTCTATTTCTATATTCACATTATACCAACGTCCCAAGTCGGACAATACATCGGCAAGGGGCACATCATCAAAATAAAGAAAACCTTCTTTCCACTGTATATAATATTGCGGATCCACATTTTTGATCTTCATTTCATCATCAGTCAGCGAGACATCTTCGCCAGGTTTCAGATATACCTTTTTTGCCGTTCCCGCCACATTGACAATCACCTTACCTTCTATAAGCGTCACATGAGGAGCAACCTTATCGTAAGCCCTAACATTGAACTCCGTGCCGACAGCCAGTGTTTCCAACCGCCCCGAACGCACAATGAAAGGCTTCGAAGCATCTTTAGCCACTTTAAAATAAGCCTCTCCTTCCAAAGTCACGATTCTCTTAGAACCTGTAAACCTCACCGGAAATATCAACTTACTGTCGGTATTCATTATGACCTCAGTACCGTCATTCAATATCACTTTGTAGTCTTTTCCACGAGGAGTTATAATGGTTTTCACCTCAGCGATATTAGATTCCACATTCGTAAAGTCTGCTTTGTCGGCATTAACAATAGCACCCGACAATGGAGGTTTTGTTCCGGAAGATACGGGATACGCCACATGGCTGCCATTGGCCGTGATAGTCACCGCCTGTTTTCCTTTTTGAGCCAGAAACACAGTGACAGGTCCATTAGACACCGACTGCCGTTGTGGACGCAAAACATACAACAGAGCCAGCAAAGTGACAGTCGCCGCTATTGCTCCAAAAGAGAAATAACGCAGTTGTATCGAGATCGTATGATGAGTATTACTTTTACGTTGTTTTTCAGAACAATGAATACTTTGCTGTATCTTGGTCCATTCGGCATCCATTTCAGGTGGAGCATAAGCTTTTCTAAGCATAGCTTGCTCGCATTCGAACTCTAACAATTCGTTCGAACGGTCTTCTACTTTTTTATTTGTATCGAATAAGCTATCCATCTTTTATATGTTGTTCTTAAATATTTATACGGATTAGATTTAATTTAGTTACTGTCCTTTCTTATATTTTACAGAAAATTTACTTCTTATAATATTCAATCCCTTCATTATTTGTTTTCTCACTCCACTTTCTGTAAGTCCAGTCATTTCGGCAATCTCCTTATACTTCTTTTTGTAAAGATAGTTCTGCTCCATTATAAACTTCGTTTTCTCGGGAAGCAGATCCATTTCGCGCATCACATCAGAACACCGGTTTTCCATTTCACGCCAATCGTCAGCATCAAGTTCCGAAGCCAAACTTTCGTACGAATTTATATATACGCACTTTGTCTCTTCATGCCGAATATGATCTATACATAGATTACGAACGCACGTCAACATATACGACATCATCGTATCATAATTGATGGCATCTATTTTTTCCCAAAGCGACCGAAAAGCGTCACTCACAACATCTCTGGCAACTTCCGTATCGGATACAAAATGAAGTGCAAAATAATACAAGTGAGTATAATGTTCCTTGAAAAAGTTTTCGTACACCTTTTCCTTCTCTTTCCCCAAAAGTTTGTTTGCGTTATTCATAAACCATCATTCATCACTCACCATATACTATTTGAGTACCTGCTATCACACACCACGTATAAGGACACACATCATACATCTCAATCTCAGGCATGTACAAGCACAAGTACAGCCCAAATCACCACATATTATTTCATGTTTGGCGCCAAAAATACTTATTTATTTCCATAAGTCAGTCTATTTTCCAAAGAAAAATATTCAAAAAAAAGTATTTAACCACCAATGTTTGAATAGAATACATCTCATTGCAACGCAGAGAAAAGGCACTCGCAGAAAAAAAAGAAACAAATCCGATCATCGGTTTGCAATTAAATGTCCCATGTCGTTACAACGTATCAGTTATACCACTATATTTACAATAAGTTGAAACGATTCGAGTTGTAAGAGATTTGTATTAATACGTTCAATCGCATGTCTACCCATACTATATTGCCCATAAAACAGATTATTAAAAAGTTAATTTATGAGACAAAAGAGTATTTATACACGTCACTAATGAAATACCGTAGTCGTAGATGATGCATAATGATGATTCTTGGCTTAAATTCGTTACCAATTAAAGAGGGTATCATTATGGGACTTGCAAATTATTTTTAGTTATATATGGTGCCATTCAAGAAGGCTAAATAAATGAAAATAAAAGTAATTATTTCGATTGTAACGATAATCTATCTGCACTGTATGCCGATATGTTCGCAAAATTTGGAATCAGGAATTCCGACTCCTTCGATACACTATGGTATCGCTCACTTAGAGATTAGATTATCTAATAAATGCACGGTCAGAAACAAGAGCTATACCGGAGAGCTTTCCGTATCAGATCCTTTTTATGGAGAACGCGATATAGTCTTTGCCAGAAAAGCCGACGGTTATTACCAATTCGATATTCCCGTCCTGTTTGAAACGTTCGCCCATTACGAAATAGGGAATATTCAAGGCTGGTGCAACCTATTACCGAAAGATACGACATATATATCGATTGGCGCTAACGGAACTGCTGAGCCGAAAAAGATTCTGAATATAGACGAAGAGTCTTTTTTGAAAGATATTTTTGCCTTTATGCAATTAAACGATTTGGATGGAAAAATCCCTTATCATAAGAGTGAGCCAAACACACAACAAAATCTCTTGTCCCATTCTTTAGCCTTGAACGATTATGCCTTGAGGCAAATAGATGCTTTAGCTCTTCCAGCAGGAGACAAAGAATTAAGCAAGGTGTTTATTCAATCATCCATATTGAGTACTTTATTCGGCTACGTTAAATCCAACAAAGAGATAACAACAGAAAGAATCAATGAAATAAAAGCCAATGGCAAGTTCTTTCATTTTCTGAAGCAATTCGATTTGAACAATCCCATGTATTTGTATGCAGGAGGAGGAGGCTTATATTCGGATTTCTTAAACTTCATGGTGTCAGACAATCAGGTCTTAGGAATTTCTCCGATTCAAGATGAACCTATATCCGAATGGATACAAGATGTAAAACAAAAGTTATCGGATAAAGTGGGCTTTGAAGATGGAATTTTCTACAATGAATTGATAGTAGCTGCATATTGTAAATACTTAAGGGATCATATTCCACTAACTGATAATCAAAAAACACAGATAACAGATTATTTTCATGGCAATTCTTTCGAACAATATTTATTGGCAATGAATAACGAGTTGCTCATACGTATAAAGAATAGTAATAAAGCTCAAATCTGTCAGGTTGGTTGCAAAAAAGATTTTCTGAGAACTCTTATCAAACAACATCGGGGGAAAGTCATTTACATAGACTTTTGGCAAACATGGTGTGGTCCCTGCAAGGAGTCTATCAAAGGGCTGGAATTATTAAAAAAATCTGTACTGAGAGATAAGGACATCGTTTATATTTATATTGCAGGGCAATCGTCTCCATACGAATATTGGAAAAGGAGTATTAATGAAATGGCAGGATTGCATTACTACCTATACAAAGGAGATGAAGAATGGATAAAGCAGGAGTGCAATATTCAATCTTATCCAACCACATTTATTTATGATAAAACGGGGCACCTTATAAAAAGGGGATTTCTCGATGAAGTTGTTATCGTAAACACATTACTCAAATGAACATATTAACATAGCTATGAATAATAAAACATTATTGAAAAATAGCTTTTCTATAGCTTCAAAAACAAATAGTATCATACAGCAAATGTACCCCCTCTAAAGAGTTTTTCAATATGATGCCCGAAGCGTAGTTCTTTTTCAGTACATTCCTTTTTTATCCTATCGGGCTTTGTTATCAGTTATGCCTATGATGACCGTATGCGTGGCACTATGCCTGATTATAGTCAACATGCTACTGGCTTACATCTGCTTAAAGCTATACGATGAGCCGATACGCAAATGGTTGACCAAGCGCTTTCTGAAAAAATCAACTGCGCATAAATGAATAGAGAAAGCAACTTTTGCTCGTAATAGTATACTGTTATATTCCATTCCCTCATACCGAGGGCAAAATAGATGTTTGGACGATAACACAACCGGATAGCATCTATTGCAAGGTCAGTTCATCCCATGCACATAGACATCCCTTTGTGGGAACGGCATTTCTATACCGTTTTCATTAAAGACATCATAAATATTTTCTTTGATCTTCGAAACGGCCGCCGCCTTGGCAGCAACAGGTACCCAAACAGACAGCACGAGTTCTATGCTGTTATCGCCAAAGTCATTAAACAAGATGTTTGGCTTCCGTTCTTTATAATAGCAATCGAGCGTATCCAGACGATCGAGCACCAACTGGCGGGCCTGTTTCACATTCGTGCCATAGGCCACCCCTACCGGAACAGAGACCATCTCGTATCCATGATTACGGGTCAGGTTCTTGAAGTTCTTCTGAAACAGTTGACTATTAAGAAAAGCGATCACCGAACCATCCACCGGTTCTATCAGAGTAGACTGATAAGTAATATCAATCACCTTACCCCGTACGCCGTCGCATTCAATAATATCGCCTACATTCAGACGGCCCGTCATCAATGAGATGCCATAAAACAAATTTTCTATCGTGTCTTTCAATGCAAAACCAATACCTGTCGACATACCGCCGATAGCGACCACCAATCCGCTACGATTTATCTTCAAGATGATCATTGCCACCATGATGTAAAAGAACCAAACAACAATCGTAGCGATATTCAAACCTATTGCCGATACCTGCTTATCGCCATTCTTAAACTTATGGGCTTTATAATACAACGCTTTGCCCGCATAGACAACGTATTTAACAACGAAAAACAAAGCCACCGCCAACGACAGTTTCTCAAACGATATCTGAGCCACATTGTCTATATCCACGAAGTTATAACCAAAAATGGTACTGCACCATTCCGTCAGTTCGAATACACTGGCCGCCCAATAAATGCTGATCATCAAAGCATACACGGCAAATACCGGTACGATAACCCTACAGATCAAATCGTAAAACCAAGTGCGCGATATATCACGTTCTCCCTTGAACTTCTTATTCTCGTAAATGGACAACAGATCGTATACGCAAGTGATTGTCTGAATGGCAGTGAGCAGCATGATCCACCAGATCAGAATCTGCACACCAAGCAGCGTATACCCTGTCCATGACACCACAACGGAGACAACCATTGCAAGCAATGAAATCCAAGTATAGAAGAAATCGCTGCGACGTATGTTATTATTGTGGCGACGTACGGCGGACCATTGCCAAACAGTGGCGATGAGCATAAGCGGAGGGAAAAGCAGGTTGACCAGTTCGTTGGGAATAAAGACGATGCGGAACACAATAACAACGAAGCCCGTAAAGATAATAGGGACATAGATGCGAAAACCGCTATTGATCTGTTTCGAATCGAAACGCACCAGCAAAGAAACCAATATGATACCCACCAACCAGGCATATTGTACCAGCAATTGCGAAGCCATAATAAAGAAATTATGAGTGATGACCAAATAGCGCAGCGCCATCAATATAACGGCAAAGGTGAGCATCGAAGCCGCAAAGGTGATATAAGGACGTTTCTTGCGTGATGCTTCCGTGTCGAAGTGCCGACGCATCATCCAGCGTATCACGACATAGCAAAGCAGAGACGAAACAATAAGGTAAAACAACACCACAATAAACAAATAGACCACAATCATGCCGCCCCATTCCGAATGGGCTCTCGGAGCAATCGAATATTTCTCAGACAAACTGCGCCCGGCCTGTTTGAAATAGCGGGGCATGTTGGACAGAATCTTAAAATAGCTGTCTCCACCATTCACGAACACATTCTTCTGAATATCGTTATAGCGTTTGAGGGCATAGCTGTTTATTTGTATCAACTTCTGCCCCATCATATTGCGCTGCTGCTGAAATTCTTTGAGCTGAGCCAAATGCGTTATAAGCTCTTTGCGAATGTCCATGGTCAGAAGGATACAGGCCCGACGGTCGTCAAGTGCCTTTTTACTTCTGAGAACAAAAGGAGGAATACGCTGCAAGCTGGCTATAAGTCCGTTATATTGCTGAATACTTGTCAGGACACTTGTTTGAAACTGTTCAAACGGATTATTACGATTGAAAAACTCATCATACGCGGCAGTCGCTTCATGGCAAGCATACGCCAAATCGAATATATAATCACTCTTCTGAGAGTAAAGCATCAGCGTGATCTGGTCTATTTCTTCCGATCGCTGAACAAGGAATTTTTTACTCTCCTGCTGCCGTTTCTCAGTCATTAGCGTACGCATGTGCATCTCCCGTTGATAAGACTCGAGTTCGGCCCGCAACACCGAAATGGTCTGCGACAGATCCTTCTCTTTGAGCACGGCCTGAACCGGTATTATCCCAGCTAGCAAAAGCAAGCAAAAAACGATTAGCTTTCTCATTCTATCATCTCTCTTTTATAATCAATAACAATCATATTTCTTTCAAATCTCATTAATACCCCAAAGAAAATCAAAAAGTTTTCTCCCCTTTATCATTATCATACAATCCATTGTTTCTATCGAAGCCCCATTACATCCCCCTCATTTATTGCACATATCAGAGGCTCTTTTTGAATTATAAAAATAGAGACATAAGATACAACCCAACTAAATTCACATATAAACCCTGGCAAGTTATTAAGAATATATTGAAAATCAAAAAAAAGAAAGCTAAAAACATCCTTCCTCAGTAAGCATTCGGCTAACCGCGTATTTCAATATCCATGAAGAATGTCATACTCTATAGATATTCTTCATGGATTTGCATTATTTTTCGAAGATATATTCAAAAACTCCTAAAACATTCGGAGACAGTTAGGAGACTTTCAGAGACATCCCTCATTTATACCTTTTCTGCTATTGCAGCATTATGCTTGGTTCCGATACAACGATATCATCACCTCCTTTTCTCTATGTGTGGAGATATGCTCCGGAATATGCACCACATGCTTAATTACCGTAAATGACGGAAACTAACCTTTTTTGTCCGTACCTCTTTAATGGAAAGTCATCAACCGTTTGCGATAGTGTTCGTACTAACTCCGACTGGCAGAAATTTCCGTATCAGCCTGATAGTTCCTTTCTTTGCACTCTATATACCTTATGGCTCTCTTTTCTTGCAAATTTACGATTGGATAATAAATTTGCAAACAATTAGCTAAGTAATTTATAACTTCCAAGTAAGGCCATCGGTATAGTTCTTATGCTTTTGCGCCACGTACATACAGCAAGCAAAAAGAGAAACATACATAGAGAGAATAATGGTGAGAAGATTAAGGAGCTGTTTTCTCGATGAAAATTGGTCTATTTGTACAT
>JAAYUD010000073.1 GCA_012517855.1 Bacteroidales bacterium | reverse complement strand
TCACTCGTCGGGAGTTCGAAAGTCTGTGCGGACTCACACGCCCTACCGCCGTACGACGCCTCAAAGAGTTGTGCAGCGGGAAATATCCTCTACTCTCGCGAGAAGGGCCACGCAACAGCAGCATCTATTTTCCCACGCCCGGGAGTTTCCACACGGCGCACACACGGCAGATATCGAGTGATGACATAGGCGAAGTGGACGATCCACGTTTCATAACACGCTAACAATGAGTAAGATGATGCCTTTTTGAGGTCCCAAAAATAGATCTCACCTGTATATATCGCTCATAGTCAATAGAATAATATGACGGAAGTGACTTGAAAAACAAAATTCAGAAATCAGTATCTACTACTAATAGTATTTTTCAATGCCACCAAACCCTTTTATTATTCTATTCTCTTTCGTTTTATTGATAAAGTTGTTTAATCGCTTTTCAAATTCTTCAGGACGTTTCCTTGCAGCTTCAATGTATGCAATTCGGATACGTTTATATGCATCAGAAAAATGTTGATAGTTCTGCCATACTATTTGATTTTCCTTCAGACTGTCAATTATATCATTTGGAAAAAGAAAAGGATCAGCCAATACCTTTCGTATTTTATCCTCAAATTGAGGATGTATCATTTTATTCTCCAATAGCCATTTTAGTCTTTCTTTATTGGCTTGTGAATATGTACTTTTAGAGTTTCTAGGCGTGAAATGTTGGATTTTGTGTTCTTCATCAAGCGATTTTATGGTACTGTCAATCCACTCGAAGCAAAGAGCTTCTTCAACGGCGTCATTGTAGGTGATACCTTTCTCTCCCGACGATTTAGAAGGAAACACAAACCAGATTTCGCTTTTGGTTTCAAAGTTTTCTGTCAGCCACTTCCTCCAATCTTCGCGATTTTCAAAGTACTTCACTCTATTGTCTGCTGTCATAATAGGTCATTCAAACAAATTATTGTGCAACCTTTACTTTCATAATAATGAAGCATTTCGTCAATTTTTCTTTTATCATAACTCGTAACGCAATCTGATAAGACATTCACTTTATAATTTGCCTTAGTCAAGTTATAGCAGGTTGATTTGACACAAGCAATTGCATCTGCTCCTGCTATGTAGAATTCATCTATTTCGTTTTTATCAATAAAGTTTGCAAACCCCTCACTACTTAATGCATTTCCTTTGTATTTTGTGAAAACATTTTCCGATACTATTTTCAAATCCGAAACTAATTCAGCGCCGCGTGTATTGGGTTTAAAAGTCCTTGTGCCAGCTGATAAATTTTCGTGTCTTATATAAACAACATAAACATCATTATTAACGGCCCAATCTATGGCTTTATTTATATTATCAATTACATCCTTGTAATTCTTTGTTATATCATTTTGAATATCTATTATTACTAATGCCTTTTTCATTTCCTTTGTTTTTTGTATCCTATTCAGACGATTTTAGTTATATCTTTAGTGGATAATAAAAGGTCTCTTGTCTATTCTGTTCCGCTTTTATTAATTATGTATTTTAGTCTATTATCCTCTTTCAGTTCAAATAACCTTATTACAAAAGCAAAGGTACGAAATTGCTGTATCAAGACATGCTGCACACTCTATTATTTTTTAAATTCAACCATTAAAGAATAGCACTTAGTAAAGAAAAAGTCGCATTCATCGGTATTTTTCATATCATTCACCGATTTTACCTTGCATATAAAAATGAGAACCCTTTACTTTGCAAAAAATACACGATGTTGCAATTTCAACGCTATAATACCATTACAGATGTTCCAACGAAATACTGGAATCGTCTGGTAACGCGAGATATGGTAAATCTCGAGATAGATCATTTGCAAGCTATAGAAATATCCCGTGTCAATCATCTTCACCCTTACTATTTAATTGGATATTGGAACGGAGAGCCTATAGGAATAACTTACTGTTTTGTTTTACAAGCAAATTTCGCAAAGATAGCATCTGACTATTCAATAGATAGTAAGGTCTTGAAAACGATAGGTGGTTCTACGCATGATTTTATGGATATTCGTGTGCTTGAAGTTGGGCATATTGCTTCGTTAGGGCCAACGGTGTCCATACAATCTACCCACCAAATAAATTTTCTGACAGCTCTCTCTGAAGAATTGAACGCTATCGCAACAATAGAACAATCAGATTTATGCCTAATCAGGGATATTGACTTAGCACATTATAAAGTCTTTGCATCCTTGAAAAATAATGGATATTATCCAATAATGGGTTTCCCCATAGCTCGGATAGCCATTCATTGGAACTGTTTTGAAGAATATATGCGTGCTTTAACAGCAAAACGCAGGAATAATATTCGCCAAAAACGTACCAAATTGCAAGTGCCTGAGATTTCCGTTGAGGTGATAAAAGATTATGGCATTTATGCAGAGAAACTCAGCAAATTATGGGAAAACGTTGCGAAACGTAGTAATAGTTATGAACATGAACATCTTACGCCTGCTTTTTTTCGTGCGATGTCCACTTTTCTCAAAGATAGAAGCCATGTAGTAGCTATCAAAAAAAGTGGAGAAATCATAGCTTATGGGCTAAATTTGATTGGTGATAAAGAGTATTTTGGAATGGCAATAGGTATGGATTACCGTTTCAGAGATCAATACGATTTGTATGCCAATAATATTTTCGAATCGTTCGGTGTTGCATGTCGACTTCACAAAAAGATATTCAATATTGGCATTACTACTTACGATTTTAAGACTTCAATTGGTGGCGAATTAGAACCTGCATTTTATTTTATAAAGACGTTCAATAATCCTCAACTGAGCATTTTATATGCGGATATTATTCAAAGACACATCGAACAACCTGAAAACAACCACCACGTTTTTCGTCAACAAGATATTTCAGACCGAATTCAATTGAAAGATATTAAAAACAGAGTTTATGCAAAAGTATAAGTTTTTTATCATACACTGAAATAATGCTAACAGAAGAATTATTTTTAGCATTGGTTGAACAAGCATCTCTTGCTCCTTCAGCCGACAATATGCAGCCTTGGGAATTTCGCAGGAAGAATGATAGTATAGAGGTCTATTGCTCTCCTTTGCGAATGCTACCAACCGATGCTTTGAGTATGTTTTCATGGATAAGTATTGGTGCAGCTATTCAAAATATAGTATTGGCTGCCACTAAATATAACTTATGTGCAAAAGTGATTTATAAAGAAGTTGAAGATACAACTGAACCAGTAGCAGTCATCACTTTTTCTATAGGCACAACAAAATCGGCACTAACTGATTTTATTCGTATACGGAATACAAACAGAAATCCTTTCCAATTAGAGTCCATCGAGACTAATTGTATGGAACGATTGAACCAGTCTGTAGAAAAATTTGATGCTCGTATTCATTGGACAACCGATTATAAGCATTTCAAACAAATGGCTTATATGGATGCACACTCATCATATATCAGACTTGCACATAAACCTCTTCATGATGAATTATTCCACATTCTGAGGTTTACTACAAAGGAGGTCAATGAAAAGCATTATGGTTTGACATTCGAGAGTCTTGAAGTTCCAACTATTGCAGTCCGCTTTGCCAAACAACTCCGCTATTGGTCAATTAACCAAATGATTAGTAATCTAGGTATCGGACGTTTAGTTGCTAAACATTTATCGACTAAGCTAATGAGAGCAGGCGGCATTTGCTTAATTACCGTATCCCGCCGTAACCGTATCGCATATATAGAGGCGGGGCGGGCTATTGAACAATTATGGCTTACGGTTACTGCAGAAGGATTATCCGCTCAGCCCTACGGTGTACTTCCTCAATATTTCACAAAAAAAGATATTGAACCGGACTTTTTTCCTCCGCTATATAAAAAAGCTATTACTGCACATGAAAAACCTTTCTACTCCATCTTTCCCAATGCTAAAAACGAGTTTCCAGCATTGGTACTACGTTTAGGACGGACAGATAAGCCTTCCCTAAGAAGTGATGAACGACTTCCAATCGAAGAAATTATCCACAAGACATCCAAGGAATAGTAACGCCCTTGTCATAGAAGCCCATTGGCCTAGCCTATAAAACAGTATCTCCAATCCTTATTATCCAAAAATAATATTTCTTTTATTAAAAAAAGCACCATTTAAAACATTAAAACACTATACCACTTAATCTTTCATCTTTGAATAAAATATTATGATACTTCTAATATGATTTTTTCTGCGTCAATAAATAACGAGCATATTGCTCACCCCAATTAGGATATAATTCATTGGGGGCTTTAAATGCTTTAAATTTCTCCAAAGCTTTCTCCAAAATATTTTTCGCAGCATCATAACCGCCACCATATTCTTTGGGAGTATTTAATATGGATTGTCCCAGCAACAGACAAGCTCTGGGATTATTCGGTTCGCTCTCAATAGCCTGATTGATGTATTCAGATGATTTTTTTCCCTTCTGTCATCCAATTATGTTGAGGATCTAGTAATAATCTTGCTGTTGCAGCGTAACTTTTCAAACACAAAATCTCGCATCTATTTCCACCTCTTTGAAGAGCCATATCCAACAATTTATCGGCTTTATTAGCAAGATTCTCACTTTCTTTAGAAGTTCGAAGGGCTTTCATAGAGTAACAATATGCTGCATAATAATAGGGCAGCCATTCTTTAGTCTCTACATTGCCTATTCTTTCGAATTTGGAACCAATGACTACAAATTCATCGTAATTAGTTCCGATAGAATTTGCCTCTTGAATTAACGTTTTCATATTCAACGTAAACTTTTTATTACTCGTTTGAGCCTCAATCCCCATCACAAAAAATAATGTGATAGAAAAAATCAATAATGCTTTTCTGTTCATCATATTTAATTTATTAATGAGTTAATAATTTCACTTCTACGGTCGAATCCTAAATTCAAGAACAAGGAAATGACGAAACTCTGCTTGATAGGAGATGACAACCTTTCCAGTTCACCTTGATTATTCATTAATTGATAGCCAAGTGTGGAATTATTATTGAAAATGTTGGGTATTGACAAAGACAGGACAGCACGTATTTTCTTTATATTAAATAAATAATTGTACGAGAAATCAATAGAATGAATGTGTGGAATATCTTTTATATTATTACTTTCTTTAATAAGAAAAGGCATAGAAGAGCGATAAGAATACGAAATCCCCAATTGAGAAGTAATATTCGGAATATAATACTTCAATACGCACGAAGCATTGTGTTTGGCAGCAAATGAAGGACAAGCATAATGCCCACCGTAAAAATAATCTCTTTTTGTATCCAAAAATGAATAAGAGAAAGTGTAACTGAAGTTTTTTAATGTCCGAGCATCTTTCCAAAAGATATCAAGCCCTTTGGCATAACCACTCCCATCACTCACAACTATAGGAACACCTGACAAATTATTCTGTCGAGGTAATTTTTTGAAATTCTTATCGAAGAGCTGTACTCTTAAAAGATAATTATCATGAATACTAAATTGATAAGTAAAATTATATTGGGAGCTTCTTGAATAATTAGCCGGTTGGAGTCCATAAGTTAAAAAAGTATTGCCAACCTGACTATACATCCCTACCCCTAAACTTAGCAAGTGTTTTTCGCCAAGATTATAAGATAAAACACCTCTTGGCATAAAAAAGACCTTCTTATAGTAAGTCGAATACTCTTCTCTAAATCCGACATTCAACGATAAAAAACGATACAATTTCATCATAGATGACAGATAGCTCCCCAATACTTGTTCGTTAAAATGATTGGCATTGTATTCTTGTCTCTGATTAAAATAATCAAGTCCAAAACAGAATCGATAATTGCCCAAAAACGTATTCATTTTTGCATGTAATTGAAACATTACGTCATCGGTTGTATCCCTTGATGCAGTCCCAACGTCAACAGCATCTACCAACAGGTTATTTTTCTCTTTAGAAAAGCCCGATGAAAATTCGAGCTTAGTATTTTCATCAAGAAAATATTGATAGCTAAGGAGGTTCATCATATAAAAATTACGAACCTTATTATTTATAGACAACTGCTCTAGAGATTGACTTATTCCTTTATTATCTTTAGAAACAGTAGATAAGAATGTAATGCAATCGTTTTGCCTGATCTTTTTCTGAAACCGCAAAGTACCATCTAAAGCGCTATTATCAGCAGTAAATTTCCAACCTTTTTTTAGAAACATCGGATAATATAATGTCGGATTAGAATAAGTAAAAGCGCCTTCTACATAGGCTGTCTTATTTGAAAGTAATGACCCCGCATTGGCAGTCGCATATACCGGAGAAAAGCCGAGACCAAATATATTTTCATCGGGTATATCATTAATTTTAAGCTCAAGAGAGCCGCTAATTGCATTTCCATATTCAACAGGTATATCTCCAGTACTGAAGTTCATTCCTTTAAATAATCCAGTTTCATATCTTGCTCTACCGGCTATACTACTTATCCCTTGCGTAAAGAAGTTCTTAACTGTGACACCATTAATAGCCACAACCGTTTCATCCGAATTTCCACCTCGCACAAAGAAACCGGCTTTGTCGTCAATATTTTGAAGTCCGGGCGTAGTTCTAAGAGCAAACGACAAATCTCCATTTGAATGAGGATTTGTATATACATCCAATTTGGAAATTGCAACGGTTTTATTCTTACTATATCCGATAGCAGAAGCAGTTACAATGACTTCGTCCAAGATATTATTCTTCTCTTTCATTTGTATTCGCATAGGCATCCCCTGAAAAGAAGAATCCAAATTTATCTCCACACTGACAGATTTATAATTGATGTGAGAGAATTTCAAAAGCATTTTTCCTTTCTCGTAAGTAACAAAAGCAAAATAACCTAAAGAATCAGATGAAGCTCCATCGTATGTATCACCCAATTGAACATTTACATTACTTACCGGCATACCATAAATATCCATTATATGTCCGCATATTTTATATTGGCAGAAACCTTTAGTATAAAACATACATAACACGATAAAAATCAAAGACCTTTTCATAAGAGACAAGGTTTAACCTATAGATTTGACTATTAATGATTAAGAAATGGCAGCCATTAAAAATAATTTCTAAAGCAAACCATCTACCATTCTATATTATAATAATTTATCATATAAATTTCACTTACAAATATATAAATTATTTATTTAAAGTTGAACACCAATACGGGTATATTTCTATGAAATAATATAGAAAAATGAATACTCCCTCCCCTCTAAAAGAATTAAAATAAGAGAACTAACCTTACAAGCGTTTATATATAGATATTTCGAAGGTATAAAGAGTAAGAGACTACAAATTATCCTTGCGAATATGCACTTAGGAGCATTCTAAAAGACCATTTATATTAAATTTCTTTAATTAACAATCTTGTTAATAACAGCGTATCGTTTTTATCTTTTCCTTTGTACTAACAAAACTGTTAGACAGATTTGATAAACAAAATTATTAATAGGTAATATGACAATACAATCGAGTACTTCGGAAAGAGCTATATTGGAAGCTGCCGAAAGAGAATTTATGTCAAAAGGCTATGATGGCGCAAAAACCCAGTCAATAGCAAAAACGGCTGGTGTGACCCACGCCATGCTACACTATTATTTCCGTACAAAAGAAAACTTATTCAATCAGGTCTTCAAAGAAAAGACCGGAATAATGATGCAATCCATCATATCTGCTTTCCAAGACACCAAAGGGAGCTTCATTGAAAGATTGCAAAAAGGTATCGAGGCACATTTCGACTTTTTGGCTCAGAATCCGGATTTGCCAAGGTTCGTAATCAACGAACTGATATCCAAACCGGAAAGAGCAGAATTACTAAAAGAAAGAGTAAAAGATGTAGCCGGGAACATCGCAGGTAAACTTCAAAAAGAAATGAAAGAACTGATAGCAGCATGCGAAATAAACGATATTAAGATCATCGATCTGTTATTGGACATCGCCTCATTGAACTTGTTCGTTTTCATTGCCTTCCCTATCGTTAAGAACTTCTCGGGATTCTTCTACAAATCGGATAAAGAATTCTTGGAAGCTCGTAAAAAGGAAACAACTCAAATAATCATAAACCGTTTACTTAATAAACAATACGCAGTATGAAATCGTTAATATCAATCATGCTCTTTGTAGCTTACTCCGTCTCGGCCTATTCGCAAAGCCTCACAATAGACGAATGCCAACGCCTGGCACGTGAGAATTACCCTTCACTACGACAAATGGATTTTATTGAAAGCTCAAAGCAATATACGATAGAGAATGCAAAAACAGCTTATCTCCCTCAGGTGAGTCTGTCGTCTCAAGCAACCTATCAGAATGCAGTCACAGAATATCCCGATGCAATGAAGAAAGCATTCGGCAATATGGGAGTGAATATGAAAGGCCTCAACAAGGATCAATATAAAATTGGTGTAGACGTAAATCAGGTGATATGGGATGGAGGCGCCATCAAGTCAAAGAATAGAATAACTCAATCGGAGAGCGAGGCAGAAAAGCAACAAGTTGAAGTAGAGCTTTATGGTTTGAAGGACAGAGTGAATGCCTTATATTTCGGTATTTTGTTACTGGAAGCACAAGAAAAAGAGAATGTCAATATGCAGCAATTATTGCAAAGCAATTGTGAAAAGATTCAGACGATGATAAACAATCACACGGCGTTGCCAAGCGATCTCAATACAGTAAAAGCCGAATTGTTGTCGACCCGCCAGCAATATACACAAATTGCAGCAGCCTGCAAATCGTACAGACAAATGTTGAGTCTATTCATTCATAGAGATACCGAAAATGCAGAATTGGAAATGCCTTCAGCAATGACTGTTGATACTAAAATGATAAATCGTCCGGAAGTAGCGCTTTTCGAGGCACAACAAAAGGGTGTTGAAGCACATCGGTCGGCTATATATGCAGCTTTACATCCGCAAGTCGGAGCATTTGCGCAAGGCTACTATGGTAACCCAGGGTTTAATTTATTCAAAGATATGATGGAAAATAAATGGACTATGAATGTGATGGTAGGTATTCGGCTGAAGTGGAACTTCGGCAGTCTTTATACTCAAAAGCGCGACTTGACAAATCTTCATATTGCATCTCAACGCATCGAGGCACAGAAACAAACATTCTTGTTCAACACATTGATTGCTACGACAAAGCAACAGAATGCCATCGATGAAATGAGAAAGATACTCAATGATGACGATGAAATTATCTCGTTACGCACATCGGTAAGAAAAGCGTCAGAATCAAAGTTAAGTAATGGCATCATCAACGTCAATGATTTACTTCGAGACATCACTTCGGAAAACAATTCTAAGATTGCGAAAGCAACTCATGAGATAGAACTTATAAACCGTATATATCAATTAAAAAATACAATTAACGAATAAGCCGTATGAAAAAGATCATTTATTTCTGCTTTGCCGGCATGCTATTGGCAAGCTGTTCTAACAACAAAAAAAACTTTGATGCAACCGGAACATTTGAAGCGACAGAAGTTAATGTTTCGAGTGAAGGTAATGGTAGAATCATGCAGTTCAACATTTCGGAAGGTAGCGAAATACAAGCAGGGACATGTGTAGGCAGCATAGATTCCGTACAACTCTACCTCCAGAAGTTGCAATTGGCCAAAAACATCACTTCGGTGCGAAGCAACACGCCGAAAGTAAATACTCAAATAGCAGCTCTCAAATCGGAGATCAGCAAACAAGAGACGGAACGCCGACGCATCATCAATCTGATGAAAGGCAATGCAGCTACTCAGAAACAGTTGGACGATATCAATTCGGCCATCACAGTACTTCGCAACCAATTGGCAGCACAACAATCGACATTGCAGAATAGTGTCAATAGTATTAACGCACAGAGTTCGTCCATCAGCATACAAATAGCACAGATAGAAGATAAACTACAAAAATGCCGCATTGTTTCGCCCATCTCAGGAACCATACTCGACAAGTATACGGAAGCGGGCGAAATGGCCGCAATAGGCAAACCATTGTTCAAGATAGCCGATCTGAAGCACTTATTTCTGAGAAGTTATGTCACTTCCGGACAATTGGCTAATCTAAAGTTAGGCCAGCGAGTAGAAGTTTATGCCGATTATGGTAAAGAACAGAAAAAATATAGCGGCACCATATCATGGATTTCATCTAAAGCAGAATTTATTCCTAAAAACATTCAAACAGCCGATGATAGAGAAAATATGGTATATGCCATAAAGGTCAGCATTGTGAATGACGGATATATCAAGATAGGTATGTACGGCTACATCAATTTCATCAAATAATGAATGCCATCGTTGTAGAACATATATCGAAGAGCTACGGAAAAGTACAAGCTCTAAAGGATGTATCGTTTGAGGTAAAACCTAACGAGATATTCGGACTTATCGGTCCCGACGGTTCAGGAAAGAGTACAATGTTTAGAATACTCACTACCCTACTCATTCCTGATGAGGGACAAGCACATGTCGAAGGACTCGATACGATAAAAGACTATAAGGCCATTAGAAATATGGTGGGATATATGCCGGGACATTTTTCGCTCTATCAAGACTTGACAGTCGAAGAGAATATGAAATTCTTCGCCGCTTTATTCCATACGACGGTAGAAGCCAATTATCATCTGATCGAGAACATTTACAAGTTTCTGGCACCGTTTAAAGGGCGCCGTGCAGGAAAGCTATCGGGCGGTATGAAACAAAAGCTAGCTCTTTGTTGTGCATTAATCCATAAGCCCAAAGTACTATTTCTGGACGAGCCTACTACTGGTGTAGACCCCGTATCGCGCAATGAATTCTGGGATATTCTGGACGAATTGAGAAAAGAAGGTATTACCATATTGGTATCCACTCCATATATGGACGAAGCTAGTCGTTGTCAACGTATCGGACTAATAAAAGATGGAAAGATATTGCAGATAGATACGCCACAACACATAGTAGAACAATATGGGAGTCCACTCTTCAGAGTACGGAGCAATAAGATGCATCAGTTGCTTCAAGATGTGAGGAGCTATCAACCAACAAAAGCATGTTTCCCGTTTGGAGAATACCATCATGTGACTTTCGATTCGAGCGATTGCGACATTACGGCATTCCATCAGTACCTTAAAGAT
>JAAYUD010000072.1 GCA_012517855.1 Bacteroidales bacterium | reverse complement strand
TTCTGAAAAATGGATTGTAGGCAAAGTGTTGTATCATAGTTCCTTCCCATGTCAATGGTGTAAGCACTCCTACTATTTACATGGAATAAAACAACATCAATGTGACTGTTCATACAATTCTTTTTCCCGCAAAGCAAATAAATATTTCACATCCTCTTGCAACTCATTAATATAAATCCAGCCTCTTTCTCGGATCTGAGTACTCGAAGTCATAATGCTTAGTCCCCAACTTTTACCGGTGAGCCCAAAGCACTTTGTTTTTCTCAATAAAAATGACTAATATTGCAAACGGATATTTTTATTTAAAAGGTTATAAAACAAATCACGATGAAAGTTGTTCTAAAAGAGAGCCAGGGTATCCCACCTAAAATACTTTGGATTTTAGCGATTGTAGCAGGTGTATCAGTTGCCAATTTATACTATAATCAACCCTTACTTAACATGATTCGCGTAGATTTGAAAATAAGTGAATTTCAAGCAAATTTAATTTCAATGATTACACAAATTGGATATGCCATAGGTTTATTTTTTATTGTGCCTACTGGAGATTTGATAAAACGAAAAAAAATTGTACTCATTTGCTTCTCTCTGTTAATCATATCTCTTCTCTCTATTGGTTTTTCACATAACATATATTCTCTTTGGACAGCCTCCTTGATTACAGGCATTTGCTCTATTGTACCTCAGATTTTCGTACCTATTGCCGCACAATATTCAGTACCCGAAAATAAGGGGCGAAATGTAGGGATTATTATCTCCGGTTTATTAACTGGAATATTAGCCTCACGTGTACTCAGTGGAATTGTGGGTGAATATTGGGGATGGCGTTCTATGTTTTTCATTGCTGCAGCTCTAATGCTTGTATCTACAATTGTAATTGCTACAGAAATCCCCGAAATATATCCTACGTTTAAAGGAAATTACAAACAGCTTATAAAATCATTAGCATCATTAATCATTGAATATCCCCATTTAATGATTTATTCATCAAGATCGGGATTGGCGTTCGGTTCGTTTTTAGCCATGTGGTCTACTTTGGCATTCAAAATGAAGCTTGCACCGTTTTATGCGGGAAGTCACATTGTCGGTATGCTCGGATTGTGCGGTATAGTAGGGGCTTTAGCAGCCTCCTTTATAGGCAAATATGTAAAAGAGGTTGGAGTAAGTACATTTAATATCATTGGATGCGCATTCGTATTTATAGCTTGGAGCATTTTAATTTTATTCGAGAATTTTTATATTGGACTCATATCAGGAATCATTTTATTAGATATAGGCATGCAGTGTATTCAGCTTAGCAATCAAGCTTCCATTTTCGACATTTGCCCAACTGCATCAAATCGAATAAATACTATTTTTATGACTACTTATTTTATAGGAGGTTCGATAGGTACTCTTTTTGCCGGAATAGCTTGGAAAATAGATCAATGGTATGGTGTATGTGGTGCAGGAATTATTCTGATTTTATGTTCACTGCTTGTTACAATCTGTGAAAGAAGGTATACTCTACATCAACAAATCGAAAAGTGAAACTTTTATCTTATAAGCAGTGAGTCATGCGTTCGAATCGCATCCTGATTACCAATTCAAAATCAAGCCGTTACATTAAATGTAGATACTTTTTTTATATAAAAAGATACCTTCATTAGAAGACTGTAGTCATAGTTAGCACCCATTTTAAAAAAAACATGAAAGAATATATTGTGATCTTGAATCATAGTTGCTTTACTAATAGCATATATTAATTTTGCCATTCGCTATAATATTTGAACCTTGCTGTGTCAGTATAGTTCCTGTAGGCAACTCAACAATTACCATTGCAGTATCTGCAGGTATCATTATATTCGTTTTATTAATTACATTCCTAACTATATATTTTTTTGATACGATATCAAATAAGTCACATCTTTTGCTAGACGCTAAGTAGAGAATCTTCACTTTCTTTTTGTAGGGATTATAGTAAAGATACTCCGGATATTTTTTTGGCATATAAAAGTCTGTGACATTACAATTAAGGCGTAATACACCCTTTATATTTGTAGTAGAAATAACAGCCCCCAAAATACCAACAGGAGAAGAACTATACACGCTGAACATGCTTTCTCTAGGATTACCATTTATCCACCGTGGCCCATCTCCTAGGGCAACAGGAGTAACTCCCTTTAAAGATGGTTTGCCATAAGAATCTACCCGCCTTAATCCCTCGTATGCGATATTATCGTTAGTAATATTTCGCAAATCAGAATTCCATTGATGATATTTGTCTATTTGCATAGGGTAAAATAATCTGCAAGCACTGGCATTATTAAGCATCCATTTTCCTATAGCCCGGGCATATTGCGGTTGATATTTAACAAGAGGGACAAAGGGCCACACCAATTTGATGCTATTCATCAAAAAAGCATATCCACCTCCGTCAGTAAGACTTCCTTGTAGTCCGCTCACATCATATTTTCCCCATTTTCCGACAATAACTCCCCAACCTGTTCGTCCCGTAGGACTTTTACAGCCGTCAAAAACCCAATTGAGCATTTTGCTTAGATCGTATTGGGTACCTTCTGTTGCATTTAGATATGCAGCAGCGTAGATTCCAAGCGGTAAAAGTATTTCATAAAAGCGGCTTTCTTTCTGAGACTCTAATGCCTGTATAGCCTTTTCACAATGATACAAGTATCGTTTGTCTCCAAATTTTTTGTATGCGCATAACAATACATATGCATGTCCGCCAGCAGCATCTTGTTGAAAAGGAATATCATTAATGATTCCTTTCATCTTGTTATAATCGAAAGATGAAAAATCGTAATTACCATTTAACACGGAATCAGCTTTTACAAATTGATCTGCAATTATTCTTTGTATAGAATCTGCTCTTTGTACGTGTGGAAAGACATCGCATACGGCATAATAAAGGGCATTGGGGAGAATATTGTACCACCAATCTCTTCCGTATCCCCCTCCAAGAAGAGCTACTTTGGAATAAGTATTATTCATCATGATATTCCAGCCTACAGCAGAATTAAAATAGTTTTGAAGCATTTTCACATAGTTGTATCCACTTTGATTAGTTTTGTCTATACCTATCAATCCGGCCCCAAGTACTGCCGCCATAGTATTGACACTCTCATGGAATTCTCCGTCATTATTTAAACCTTGGCGGATATCCTTTACTGCTGTATAAAGTCCAAATGACGATTGATCAAAATTCCTATGGCTATTGTCAAGCCAAACGAGAGGACCAACAGAATCATTTCTATGCCAATCGAAGACATAACGATCAAAAGCTTTAGCCTTCGATTTCCAATCCAACATTTTATATGATGAAGGGATATTGGGCATCATATTTACTCTTGGTATGTCCGTCTGTTTTATGGGATTTCCCAAACTTTGAGACAAAACACCTATTGGGTGTGTCAGAAATGACACACCCAATAGGAAATATAAATAGAAATGATTGGTTTTCATTAATAACCCGTATTTTGTTTTAGTACATTGTTACTCTTATCAATCTCTGTTTGTGGTATCGGGAGCAAATAATCTCGGTTATCATCAAAATTAGCACCTTTTGTTGTACTGTACTTTTGTGCGTAAGCTTTCATCACTGTTCCAAATCGTTTTTGACGCATCAGATCGTCACGTCTCCATCCCTCCATACCTAGTTCACAACGCCGTTCGTGCCAAATAATTTCTCTTAATGCCAATTTGTCTGTTGTTGTAATATCAGGCAATGTGTTAGCTGTTGTAGCTGGCACGTAAGCTTGTTTATCACGACGAGGATCAAGAGGGGCTGTATTACGTGCTCTGCGGCGAACCTCATTGAGGTATATCAGAGCTGTGGTCGGATTTCCGTCTTCATTCAATGCTTCTGCATACAAAAGTAATACATCTGAATAACGTATCATACGAATATTATAAGGAATCATCCAGACATCGTAACCAGCTTTCTCAACAGTAGGGACTGTCATCTTGTAGTCGTGAAATCCTGTAGGAGATTGAGAATTGTCCTGGCATTCGGTATCGCCTACATAACGATCTCCTGTTTGTGTGAAAACGTATGTTATACGTGGGTCGTCTTTATCGAAGGCATTATATAAATCTTGAGACGGCACATGAAATCCGTATCCTTGATAACCGCTGACGTTACGACTTGTAAAATAGTGGGGAACATTTGTACCGGTTGCTACATCTTTATCATACATTTTATTGGGTATCTCGAAAACAGATTCAGAGCTATTTTCATATGCTGGACGCCAATTCATTCCATAATCACTTAGCAGAGAGTAGTCTTTGTCGACTTCAACTATTTCTTTCAAAACCATTTCGGCTTTTGCATATTCACCTCTAAACATATATGTTTTCGCCAATATCGTTTTTGCAAAGCCTCGTGTGACCCGATAAGCATCATCTCCTGAATAAGCGTTTTTGGCTGGCAAATCTTCGGCGGCAGTAAGATCGGAAATAATTTGACTGTAAACATTGTCTACAGAAGTCCTTGGAACTTTCAACAAATCGGCTGGTTTCATTGGAACTGTAACTAATGGAACTGCGCCAAATGTTGTGACAAGACAATAATAACCAAATCCTCTCAATGCTTTTGCTTCATTAGTATAGCGTGTGAGCAATGTTTTGTCGCCTGTGGCATTAGGTGCATGATAGATAACATCATTACACCGATTGACTAAGTCATAAAGAATACTCCACCTACGGAGCACTTCACTATTTGTTGTAGAAACAATAAAATTGGATAACTCCTGAATCTCCGATTTATCGCCTTCACTACTTCCACCTTTTAAAGCATCATCCGTTGTGCAATCCCCAAGAAAATAATGGTCTAGAGCATATTCGTTCCAAGTCTGGCGTAATTGAAGATATGTACCGGTCAACGTTTCTTTGATTTCTGACTCTGTCTGGTAGAAATTGTCGCTTGTGGTTTCACCATAATTAGGCTCATCAAGAGAACAGCTATTAAAACTTGTTCCTATGAGAAGTGCAGATAATAATATTAATATCTTTTTCATAATAATGTCCTTTAAAATTTAGAATTGAAGATTTACACCAAAAGTAAATGTCCTGCAAGAAGGATAATGAGTCTGATCATAACCTGTATTCAAAGCATTGTCGACACCTATTTCGGGATCCAAGCCTGAGTATCCGGTCAAAGTAAATACATTTTGACCTGAAACATAAAGTCTACAGCTAGAAAAGAGTTTTGATTTTTCACAAATTTTACGCGGTATATTGTAACCGAGTTGTATATTTTGAAGACGCAGATAACTACCTTTTTCTACGTAGAAAGAAGATGCCCTATAATTGTTGTTGGTATCTGTGTTTGTCATTCTAGGATATTTAGCATTATCACCTTCTTTTGTCCATGCCTTCGTATAGGCCTCAGCCAAAGCATTCTGTAAACCAGCTTGCGCAAGATTACCTTTTGAAAAATTATAGATGTCGTTGCCGATCGTACCTTGGAAGAACATACTTAAGTCGAAGTTTTTGTATTGAAATCCTAAGTTGAAGCCATAAATCAGATCGGGATTAGGATCGCCAATGAAAGTACGGTCTTGATCATCGCTCAATATACCAGACGTCCCTAGTTTGGCGAATTTGAAATCACCGGGCTTTGCGTTCGGCTGAATTTTTGTTCCGTTCTTGTCAACGTATTTGTCAATCTCTGACTGATTTTGAAAAATTCCAATTTGTTTGTAACCCCAGAAGCGACCAATAGAACCGCCTACGTATGTACGACTTACATTACCTGTTAGATAATCGGAAGTTAGCTTAGTAACTTTGGTTTTGTAGGTTGACATATTAAGGCCAGCATTATATGAAAAGTTCCTCCCTATTTTGCCATGATAATCGACACTAAAATCAAATCCTGTATTCTTCAGGTTACCTGCGTTGAAATATGGATTGTTAGAATATGCTCCAAATACAGGTATAGGAACTTGTAGCAGCATATCTGTCGTTTTTTTTATGTAAAAATCCATAGTCACGTTCAGAGAATTTGCAAACAAACCCATATCTAAACCTACATTTGCCTGACTATCTTTTTCCCATTTTACATCCGAATTGCCAGTATAACTAGGTATATATCCTTGTGAATATCCGGAACCGAAATACCATTGGTTTTCGTTTGTTGTCCCAATAAGCGTCAGAGCAGCTTTCCTATCAATGCGTTGGTTACCATTTTCGCCCCAGCCTGCACGTAATTTTAAATTAGAAATAACATTGTTGAGATTAGAATTTGTAAAGAACTGCTCGTTACTGATACGCCATCCTAAAGATAAAGAAGGAAAGAATCCCCAACGGTTTCCTTTTGCAAATTTGGAAGAGCCGTCGGCACGGAAACTGGCAGTTAGCAAATATTTATCATCATAAACATAGTTGATACGCCCCAGATATGACATCATAGACGTTGATACTCTACTGCCCGATGTAGCATCGCCAGCTGTCTGTGCATCCAATATTTGGTAAATGTCGGAATTGCCGAGAGCAGCACGTTTGTACGCATTTACGGTCTTCTCATCATTTTTTTCGTATGTAATGGCGAACATAGCATTCAAACTATTTTTCCCGAATTTAGCATCGTAGTTTAATCTATTTTCGAAGATATAGTTATTAATTAAATCACTATTGTTTGTCAATTTTGTCTCTGTATTGTATTTGCTCTCTTTATTGGCTAAGTTATCATCAGAGAATGTTGCGGTATAGATTGGGACAAAATTCTTAAAGTTGTTATTAAAACGTTCGAAGCTAAATTGTGCTCTATATGTCAGGCCTTTTAATAATTTGATTTGTGCGAAAGCGTTACCAAAGACATTAAAAATATCATTATTACGGTTTGGCAAACGAAGAAGTGAAACAGGGTTTGGATCAAAAGACCATTCAGTAGGTGCATATTTATTATACTCGTAGTTCTCCGAAGAAGCGTCTACCAAAGGATTGATAACGGGAGTAAATGGGTCTGCCTTTTGAATAAAATCGAACGATGGTAATTGACCAGCATCTCTTTTAGTAACCTTGGATAGAGTAATATTGGTACCGACTGTGATATACTTACTTAAATCATATTCTTGTTTAAGGTTGGCATTCAGTCTTTTGAAGTCTGTCGTAATCAAAGTCCCTTGATCATCTACGTAACCGACACTTAAGTAAGAACGAGAATTGTCGGAGCCCTTACTTATGCTAAAGTTGTAGTTCTGAGTAAAGGCAGAACGTGTACACTCTTTCCACCAATCTGTGTTATAACCCTTTTTATACTGGTTTGTGAATTTGCTCTTCATTGAATTTTGGAAAGAGGCATCACCTGCATAAGCAGTAGTAATAAAGTTATAGAACTGATCACTGTTCATCATATCAAGAGCTTTATAGCTATTTTTAACACCGACAAATGCATTGAATGAAATAGTTGTACCCTCTTTCCCATTTTTTGTTGTAATCAGTATGACACCATTTGAACCTCTTGAACCATAGATGGCACATGCCGAAGCATCCTTTAATACTTCAATTCTGTCAATATCGGTAGGGTTGACACTACTGATGTTGTCCATAAACTGTCCATCGACAACATACAGAGGATTATTATCATTAACGGTTCCTAAACCTCTGACACGTACTATTGCATCTTCACCAGGCTGACCTGAAGCCGCTGCAACAAACACACCAGCTGCTTTACCCGCAAGCATTTCAGAAACATTTGTTTCTGCCATATTTTTTAGATCCTTTCCACTAATAGATGATAGAGAACCTGTTAAGTCACTCTTTTTTTGTGAACCATAACCCACAACGACAACTTCATTAAGCATATTGTTATCAGTTTGCAGTCTTATATTATATATTCCACTTCCTGTCACCTTTATGTTTTGGGTAGTGTAACTGACATAAGAAACTGTGATTTGTGAAGAGCGAATGCTCAATTTGTATTTTCCATTCAAGTCTGTGGCAGTGGCATTCTGAGTCCCACTCTCACGAATTGTTGCCCCAATGAGAGGCTCACCGGTATTGCTATCAGCGATAGTCCCTGTAATTTCTTTTACTTGCTGTGCTATTGCTCCAGTACAAGTCAGAGAAATAAATAACACAAATAAGATGAGTTTTTTCATGATATGATTTTTTTAGATATATGATTGTTTTGTTATATTCTTTGCCAGTGGATAAGCCAACAATTGTAAACCAGCCACTATAATAATTGCATATTTTAAAGCAAAATCTTGAGAAAAGAAATAGGCTAATAATATGAATAATCCCAATCCGAACGCACGACCAATAAATAATCCGAACTCATGGCTTTGAATGTAAGCGTATTCATTACGTTTTTCTATTTTGGCAACGACATCGATAGTTTTCATCATAATTGGGAAATAAGCTAAGTCGAATAGTGGTTGGAATAGTACTTTGCATAATACGAAAAGGATGACACCTATGGCTGAAAAAAGAATTCCATTGCAAAGTGTACCAACGAAAAAGATAAATAGTCCTCCTATAAAAATCTTCAGACGATCTTGGGGCTTTGCTATTCTACCCAACACGTACACCAATATAGCTGTAAAAGTGCCGCTGATACCCTGAATCAAGCCTAAGCTTCCTTCATCACCGATGAATTTAAGAATCAGTATAGCCGGGGCTGTAACAAGAAATCCTTGAACCATACCTTTGAGCCCTGCAAGTAGCAACATTTTTCTCCATAAAATATGGTAGTGAAAGAATAGGAAGGGCTTTGGCTTCTGATCGATAAAATTTCCATGATGAAGGACAATGCACGCCAATATGGTGACAATAACAACAGCGATTGTTACGGCTTTATAACATAGGTTTAAATCAAAATATAGACCCAATACGTTTTTTCCATCCATTTGACTGATAAAACCTCCAATAAACAACGGTATCGTTATAGACATAATAGAAAAGAAAAATGATTCTAAACCGAAAAAATAGTTGCGGTTATTGTCTGTTGTATTGTATAAAGTTAGCAAATAACGATTTGTCCAGAAAAAGCCCGAAGCAGCTCCCAAAAGAAATCCTGTCATTCCAAGTTCGAAAAGCCCCAATGATTTGATGAACATCATTATAAACATAGAAAGGCCACTTAGAAGTATTCCTGCTGAATACAAATTCTTTACACTGAAAGATTTCATCATAAAACCATTCACAATAGATGTTGCAACAACTCCCACATACATAGCCAACTGATAGTAGGCAACCATAATAGGCTTACTTGTAGAACGCATGACGTATGCTCCAACAAATATTTCTACGACAGGCAATACCATAGCATAAAGGAGGTTTGTAATAAGTATAACCTTCATATTGTGAGGCTGTTGTGTGAATAGCTTATATTCTTGAATAATACCTTTCATTTTTTTTATTTTAGAGAATTGAATATTTTGTCTATCGACAAATCAGCTTGACATATTACTTCGTCGCTTGCCCCATAATATAAATGGATAATATCACCATCGACGAGTTGTCCATTCGTAAATACTACGTTCCCGAAAAACCCTTTTTTCTCATATTCAGCAGTAGGCTCCATAATAGGTTCCTTGCTTCGTCCCAAAACCTTTGAAGGGTCTTTTAGGTCGACTAATAAAGCACCTAAACAATAACAGTTTTGTTCGTTGGCTCCGTGGTAGATTTCCAGCCAACCTTCTTCAGTCTTAATTGGCGAAGCACCGGCTCCTATTCGAACACTGTCCCAATAGTTTTTTCTAGTTGTTGCCAAACAATGATGATTACCCCAATGTAAGCGGTCGGTTGATTCAGCCAGCCACAAATAGTTACCACCGAGTTCGGGGCTACTAGGGCGATGGAAAGCATAATATAGATTATCTATTTTCTCTTCAAATAGAGCACAATCTTTATTGTGAGGGGGGAATATCATTCCATACCTGTCAAAGTGTTTCCAATCTGTAGTACGCATCAGCCCAACACCAACAGCAACAGATGACACTTCAGTATAAGTAAGGTAATATCCGTCGGATGTTGTAGCAACACGGCAATCTTCTATACCGAACGATTCTAAATCACCTTTCCCAAAGATGGGAGGATAGTTTGGGTCGTCTTTAAAATGTATACCGTCAGTACTGTTGACTAAGCGAAGATAAGACATGGTTGTCAGATAGTTTTGATTATCGTAAGAGATGACACGAGGATCTGAACAATCTAAACGAGGATCATCTTTAGCGAATGATACTACTTCTATTTCTCCTTTATTATCATATATTGGAAAACTTATTTTACCTTCTTCTTGAACGGGACGTTCAGCAACTCTCAATAAAAGCCATGTTTTATCTTTGTATCTGAAAACTCCCGGATTCAGTAGGCAAATAATTTCCATTCCTTTAATACTCGGACTTAAATCAGAAGGAAAAAGAAGTGGATTCGATAGATTTCTTTTTGCTGTATCCATTGATATTAAATTTTAAAATTTTCTTAAAGCAAAATTAATATGGATTTGAAATTAGAGAGTACACTATAGTCTCAAAGGATTATATACGATAGAAAATGTCGAAACAAACCTAGTTCCGACATTTCGTAATTTGATGCACAAGAGTCTCAAAACAGTATACTATATTTTTCTAAAGTCGTTAGGAGAGCATCCGTAGACCCCTTTGAATTCTCTATAGAAATATGATTTGTTTGAAAAGCCAGACTTATAAATAATTTCAGAGACAGTCATTTTTGTTGTTCGCAATAACTTTGCCGCATATTCCAATCTCACGTTTTTTATGTATTCACTAGGTGTCTTATCTAATAAATCTTTAAATTTCCGATAAAAAGAAGCTTTGCTTTGACCCAAGAATTGTTCGATCATTTCTGCCGATAAGTTCTCATCTGATATATGCTCTTTAATAAAGTCGTTCACCCTTTCAAGTATCTCTTTGTCTTCTTCGTGCATTACCTTCCCATTTCGGATGGTAAGAGACGAAAGACTAGAGTTAAAATAATCTTTGAGCAATATTTGTCTAGTCAGCAGAT
>JAAYUD010000071.1 GCA_012517855.1 Bacteroidales bacterium | reverse complement strand
CTGGTAGTTGTAGGCGGAGAGTTCTTCCTGCTCTTCGGGCGTGAAGTAGTATTTGAAGCCCGTGTCGTACAGATGGATGACTTGAGCGAAGAGCTGCTCGTAGTTTACCTGATAACTCATGTCGACGCTGGTGACTTCGAACACGTGGAAACGGCGGTTACCCGAGGGATCGCTCATGAAATTGGTGCTGTTGCACGTGGCGATGAACGAGGCACGGTGGGGAGCAGATGCGCATGGATTAGGTTTTCATTCTTCTGCGCAGACAGAAGAACGAAACAAGAAGAACTGCCGGCGCACCACAATATAGCTAACAAATAATTGGTTTAGAGCTTGAAATTTGTAAACGTTGCCGATGAGCGAGAGTAGAAGCCAAAGTCCTTTGGCTTCTACTCTCGCTTATCGGAAACGTTAATGGATTTACGGCTTCAGATCGGTATGGAATGAGACTGGTAAAGATGCGCCGGTGGCTCTTTTGCTTCGTTTTCTGACCACCCAGAAAATGAAGAATAGAACGCAAAGAATGCCCCTGCTTCGATGCTATTCCCGAGTTTGAAAGGCTGCGTACGAAGTGACGTAACGCACGAAGTAATGCAATTATTCTACCGGTTTCAATCCCATTTTACGAGCCTTTTCGAGCATATATTGCCGTGCAGGCTCGTATTCGTTGGGGATAATGCCATCGAGAATAGCGTCTTTGATAGAGCTTTTCAGCGCACCGACTTCACGGCATGGCGGCAAACCAAAGATTTTCATAATTTCTTCGCCCGATACGGGAGGCTGGAAATTGCGGACACGGTCGCGCTCTTCCAAATCGACCAACTTCTGGCGCACTAATTGAAAATTGTTCAGAAAACGTTGGCGACGCTCATTGTTCTTGGACGTGATATCTGCTTCGCAAAGGGTCATCAGATCGTCTATATCGTCGCCCGCTTCGAAGAGTAAGCGGCGTACGGCAGAGTCGGTCACTTCTTCGTCGGCAATAACAATGGGACGCATGTGAAGCCCAACCAGCTTTTTGACATATTTCATCTTTTCGTTCTTCGGCAGCTTGAGACGGTCGAAGATAATGGGAACCATTTTCTCACCCATAAAATTATGGTTATGAAAAGTCCAACCGCTCTTAGGACTCCACATCTTGGTGGGAGCCTTGCCTACATCGTGCAACAAAGCCGACCAACGGAGCCAGAGGTTATCGGTATGCTTGCTGATATTATCGAGCACTTGCAGCGTATGGTAAAAATTATCTTTATGCCCTACCCCATTTTTCATTTCAACCCCCTCGAGGGCTGTGAGTTCGGGAAAAATAAGTTCGAGCAAACCGCAGCGCTCCAAATCGACAAAGCCTTTGGACGGAACAGGCGACAAGATAATCTTGTTGAGTTCGTCGATAATACGCTCGGCCGAGATAATCTTGATACGCTCGCACTGGCGGCAAAGCGAATCGAAAGTAGCATCGTCGATAAAGAAATTGAGCTGAGTGGCAAAACGCACACAACGCATCATGCGCAGAGGGTCGTCGCTGAAAGTTATATCGGGATCGAGCGGGGTACGAATGGTCTTGCGACGCAAATCTTCAATACCGCCAAAGGGATCGAGCAATTTGCCGAAGCGAGCCTTGTTCATACATACCGCCAAGGTGTTGATGGTGAAGTCTCGACGGTTCTGATCGTCTTCGAGAGTGCCGTCTTCGACAATAGGCTTGCGCGAATCGAGCCGATAGGACTCTTTGCGAGCCCCGACAAACTCTATCTCGAAGTCTTTGTATTTGAGTTGAGCGGTACCGAAATTCTTGAATACAGCCACATTGGCTTGTCTGCCCAAGCGTCTTTTAAGAGCATGAGCCATATCGATGCCGCTGCCCACCACTACTATATCTATATCATTTGAAGGACGTTGTAAGAAGAGATCGCGAACATATCCACCGACGACATAGCACTCTAGTCCCCATTCGTCTGCCGCAGCCGAAATTTCTCCAAATATAGGAGCTGCGAAACAATCTCTCAATTCCTTCTCGTTCAAATTTATCATGAAATTACTATTATTCTCTTTCGAGTGTGCAAAGATACAGAATTAATTCGTAATTTTGTGAGTAATAAAGGAACAAGCGATGAAGAAAATTATTATACTATTTAATATTCTTATTCTGATTGTCTCTTGTAGCGGTTCGAAGAAAGAGAAAGCCGAAACACGGCTCGAATCTGCCCGTGCAGCTCTGGGGCGTGAAGATTTCAATACTGCCAAACTCGAGATAGACAGTCTGAACAAACTCTATCCGGAAGAATTCAAACTGCGCAAAGCGGGACAAGATCTGCTATGTATTGTAGTACTGAAAGAACAACAGCACAACCTGCGCTATCTGTCGTCCATGCTAGAGAGCAAGCAACAGGAGCTGGATGCTATAAAGGGGCAATATACTTTTGAGAAAGACAAAAAATATCAAACAATAGGCAACTATTTCTGGCGCACCCAAACCGTAGAGCGCAACCTGCGCCGCAGTTTTCTACGTTTTCAGGTGAACGAGCTGGGCATTATGACAGTAACGTCCATTTATCATGGTAGCAAGTATATCAACCACCGCTGTATCAAAGTAATGGCGCCCGACGGTACTTACGCACAGACCCCGACATCGGACAACGTATACAAAGACAACTATTCGAACGAGAAGTTTGAGCAGGCGGATTTTCATTATGGCGCAGACGGTGGAGTCATCAATTTCTTGTATGCCAACTGCAATAAGAATATACGAGTAGAATTTTTGGGAGGTTCAAGATATGCCACGACCATGCTTGCATCGGACCGGCAAGCCTTGAAGCAGATATACCTACTGACGGGCGTGCTCACATCTATTCAGAAGCTGAAAGCATCAATAGACGACGCCAACGTCAAAATAAAGTTTGTACTGAAAAAACAGAAATACGACTCGCTGCACTTAAAACAGACCGACATAAAATAGTGATAACATCACTACCCCATCATTATCAACTATAAAGGCCCAATATATTGATCGGCTTATTCTCTTCGACTCTAAACTGACCGCTGACATCAACTTCCTGCGGTTTGAGTTCGACGGCCTTTTGAGCGTCCTGAAGCGAACCTGCCTCGTCTCCACTCAACAATTTGGCACGCCCTCTTTCGCGATATGCCTCGGCAAAATTGGGATTCAGTTCGATTGCTTCATCAAACAACGCAATCGCATCGGACAATCTATTTTGCGTGATGAATAAATCGCCCAAATTGATATAGGCCTGTTCGTAGAACGGATCGGTTGCAATCAGATTGCGATAGACCTCTTCGGCCTCCTCTTTTCGATCAAGAGCTTCCAACATTCTGCCCTTAAGCCGCAAAGCATCTTCGTCGGCCTCATTTTGAGACAACACATCCTCAATATCCTTTCCGGCTTCTTCGAATTGCCGCATGGACAATAGCACCTCGGCGCGCAACAGCAAAGCCTGCACATAAGACTCACGGAGCGCGACCGACTTAGTCAACGCCGCAACAGCCATCACCTCGTTGTGCAATCCAAACAAAGCCCTGCCCTGCAAGAAATAAGCAGGCGCACTCTTTGCATCCAATGCAATGGCCTTCTCGGCAGCTTCCAGCATTTCGTCGAATTTGTCGAGCAAAAAGCATACATTGGCAAATGCGAGAAAAGACTCCACATTATGAGGATAAGTTTCGGTCAACCGGCTATAGATGTCGAAAGCCTCATCCAATTTACCTTGAATGGAAAGCACTTGCCCCAAATGAGCTAACACTTCCTCGTCGTCGTGAATATTCAACGCCTCGCGCAAACATTTGACGGCATAGTCCAGCTGCCCCATGTTCTGGCTACGGATACCATCGTACTTGAATATATCAAAATTTTTGTTTTCTTCTTTCTTCTTCTCCTCTTCGGGCGCCAAGCTATTGGTGCTGAATATTGATTTAAAAAATCCCATTATCGTATCGAATTAAGTGGTACTGAATTTGCGAGGCAAAGATAAAAGAAGTTGAGAGCAATAACAAAAATAATCGGGCTTATTTTCGAATTACTTGATGGCTGTATCAAAGAAAATATATATATTTGTCAAAGTAAAAAAGAACAATATTCTTGCAGTATGAAACACCGACTCTTAATACTATATATCCTATGGGGAATAATAGGCATTGTTCCCGCATTCGCCGACAACAATCAATTGGATTCTCTCTTGAATGTATTAGATCGAACAATTAAAAACCACCAAATATATAAGAGTCAACGCGAACTACGCATAAAGAAAATAAAAAAACAACTAGCCAAGACTTTACCGCTATCGAAAGAACGCTACCTACTCAACGAAAGACTCTATGAAGAATACAAGCCCTATTCGTGCGACTCGACCATTGCCTATCTGGACAATAACATCGAACTGGCAACAGCCATGGGTAATGCATCGTGGGTAGTAGACAGCAAATTGAAACTATCGTATCTGCTAGCTTCATCGGGCATGTATATGGAATCGATCGATTTGCTCAACGGTATTGACAAGAAAAAAATTCCAGCCGCATTAAAACTTCAATACTATATGTGCTATGATCATGCCTATGGCGAAATGGGATGTTACTCGCAAGACAGATTGAGCAAAGTAAAATATGAGAAGATCTCACAAAACTACAAAAACCTGATTTATCAACTGCTACCTAAAAACACCGATGAATACCGACAGATGCAAGAGACGTCGGCCAGAGACTGTAAAGACTATAAACGGGCGATGAAAATTAATAATGAACGATTGGCACAAGCCCAGATGGGCACTCCTACTTATGCACTGGTAATGTATCATCGATCTCTTATTTATAATCTGGAGCTCAACAGCAGGCAAGAGATGAGCTGTCTGGCTCTTTCTTCTATTTCGGATATCCAATCGGCCATTATGGACCACGCTTCTCTGTGGACATTGGCCAAATTGCTATACGACAATGGAGATATTGAGAGAGCCTACACCTATATGCGCTTTTCGTGGAATGAAACCAAGCTTTATAACGCCCGCTTGAGAAATATTCAGAGTGCCGGAATCTTATCGTTGATAGACGCTACCTTCCAATCGATGATTGAAAAGAAAAATCACAAACTTCAATTAAATCTCATTCTCATCAGCTTTCTGTTCGTAGCCCTCGCACTGGCATTTATATATATAGGTATACAATTTCGTAAACTGTCGGCAACAAAGAATGCGCTGCAACAAGTCAATTTTAAATTGCAATCGCTCAATGATGAATTGAAATCAACGAATGACGAACTATCGGAATCAAATCATATAAAAGAAGAATACATCGGACGTTTCCTAAACCTTTGTTCTATGTATATAGACAAGCTCAATGCCTACAGAAAGATGGTGAACAAAATGGTGACTATGAAACGTACCGACGAGTTGTACAACATGACCCGCTCTTCTGAGGGACTGAGCAAAGAGCTGGATCAACTGTATGCCACATTCGACTCGGCATTCCTACATCTATTCCCCAATTTTGTAGAGCAAATCAATTCATTGCTCGAAGACGAAGGAAAACTCATTCCTAAAAAGGGAGAGCTATTGAACACCGAATTGCGCATCTTCGCCCTTATACGTTTGGGTATTGACAACAGTTCGCAGATAGCCGAATTTTTGCGTTATTCGGCAAATACGATTTACAATTATCGGGCAAAAGTAAAAAACAGTGCAAAAGTAGAGAGAAGCACCTTCGAAGATGCGATAAAAAGGATTCGTTAGTTCTTTTTTCTATTTATCCTATCCATATTTTATCCACTTTTTATGTGATCAAAAAGCGCAACAAGCATCTGATTTATAGATAAATAAATACAGTAGCTATCCACTTATTTATTGGAATCGGAACAGCGTACCCCAGAATCGGCTAATTTTGTACACAGATGGGTAACCATCTACTGACGATTATATTAACATTAAAATTTGGTACGTATGAAAAAATTACTGATTGCCTTACTGGCAATATTTGTATCATTAACAGGTTTTGCTCAAAAGATATCGGTTACCGGTGTAGTAACAGATGAACAACGAGTACCCGTTATCGGAGCAAGTGTAATTGAGAAAGGTACATCAAATGGTATCGTAACAGATATTAACGGACATTTCTCAATTAGCGTAAAACGTGGCGCTACAATCGTCTTTTCATCCATAGGATATAAGACACTCGAAGTAAAAGCCACGGGCACAATGAACGTAGTACTTCAGGAAAACAATCAACTCCTTGACGAAGTTGTAGTAATAGGCTACGGTAGTGTAAAAAGAAAAGATGTGACAACAGCCGTCTCGTCTGTTTCGACAAAAGACTTGGCAGAACGCCCGCTCATCTCGGTGAGCCAGGCCATCCAAGGTAAAGCAGCCGGTATCTCGGTATCATCTCCTAATGGTATGCCTGGCGCCGGAATGACCATTCGCGTTCGTGGTACGACGTCTATGAATGGAAGTAACGATCCTCTTTATGTAATAGACGGTGTTCCCACAACAGACATTTCTTATTTATCGCCCGACGACATTGCCAGCATTCAGATACTGAAAGATGCTTCTTCGGCAGCGATATATGGTTCGCGTGCTGCCAACGGTGTAATTATGGTAACCACCAAGAAAGGAGAAGCAGGGATAGCGAAAATATCTTTCAATGCACATTTCGGGTTCAATAAAATACAAAATAAGATAAAGCCTCTGAATGCCGCGCAATACAAAGACTTACAAGACGAAATAGGATTGGTTTCTTTGCCAAACAATCTGACAGACAAAACCAATTGGTTCGATGAAATCTACCGAACAGGAACTTCACAAAACTATCAACTGTCGATAACAAATGGTAACGACAAAATGAATTATTATATCTCGGGTGGATACACTGGAGAAAATGGTGTTATCGACTATTCGGGCTACAAGCGTTACAACTTTCGCGCTTCGCTAAACAATCAAATAAAGAGTTGGTTGAAAATAAGTGCCGACGTTTCTTATGCCGACATGGCAAGTAAGGGCGATATTATTTCGGGTACAGGATCTAACAGAGGCGGTGTAGTACTGGCTGTGATCAACACCCCTACTTATGCACCCGTTTGGGATCCTGTCAATCCAAAACAATATTACAACAATTTTTATGGCGTAAACATTACCAGTCCGTCAGAAAACGTTGCTCGGCAGAAAGACAATAAAACAACATCGGACAGATTGTTGGCTACAGGAAAAGCATTAATCACGTTCATGCCCGGGTTCACTTTCACGTCATCAATGACACTGGATAGAGGCTACGAAAAGGTATTCAATTTTCTTGATCCTATCGCTACGACAAATGGTAGAGAAAATTATGGAACAGGATATGATCAACGTTCTTTAAACACCATCTTGACATTCGATAATATTTTATCTTACAATAAACAATTTGGTAAACACGGATTGGATGTTATGGGCGGTTCGTCATGGACAAGTTCCAAATGGTCGGAGAGCTGGATCAATGCATCTCACTATGCCAACGGCTATATCAAGACATTGAATGCAGCCAACGAAATCTCGTGGACCGGTACAGGTACCTCAGAATCGGAATGGGCAATCATGTCTTACATGGGACGTGTGGCATATAACTACGACAGCAAATATTTGGTAACGGCCAATCTACGTGCGGATGGTTCGTCTAAATTGGCTCCCGGACATCGTTGGGGTGTATTCCCATCATTCTCCGGAGCATGGCGTATATCGAGTGAAAACTTCATGAAAAATCTGACATGGATAGACGATATGAAGATACGTGGAGGCTGGGGACAAACCGGTAACCAATCGGGACTGGGCGACTACTCTTATCTGGCAGCATACAACATCAACCGTATTGCATGGTTCACAACAGGAAATAATAATGCCGTACCCAATACGACAGACCAAACGACACTAAGCTATCCCGATTTGACATGGGAAACCACATCTCAGACAGATATTGGTCTTGATTTGACTATCTTAAGAAATCGTCTGACATTTGCAATGGACTATTATTACAAGAAGACGACAAACATGCTGATGACCGTATCATTACCTACAGGATCTGCTCCGGCAAACACGTTTACCCGCAACGAAGGAACAATGACAAACAGAGGTTTTGAATTTTCTATAGACTCACGTAACCTAGTAGGTGCATTCAAGTGGGAAACCAACTTCAATATATCGTTTAATAAAAACAAATTGAAGAAACTGGAATTATCGAAAATATACTATGATGCAAAGACAACTGACCAAGTGAGCGACTACGTTGTACGCAATGAACCGGGACGCCCATTAGGTTGCTTCTGGGGATACATCTCTGACGGAGTAGATCCCGAAACCGGAGAGCTGAAGTATAGAGACACAAATCACGACGGTGTGATTTCTGCATCGGACAGAACATACATAGGAGACCCAAATCCCGATTTCACATTCGGTATGAGCAATACTTTTTCGTACAGAGGATTCAACCTCAGCGTATTGCTACAAGGAAGCTATGGCAATGACATTTATAACGTATCTCGCATGGAAACAGAAGGTATGTATGATGGAAAGAATCAGTCGACCAGAGTGTTGAATCGCTGGAGAATACCCGGACAAATAACAAACATACCAAAGGCCGGATTTGATATGAAAAACTCTTCGTACTTCGTAGAAAACGGCAGTTACTTAAGAGTAAAGAATATTACACTTTCGTATGATATAAAGAATTCGTTACTCCGTAAATGGGGCATCACCAAGTTACTACCTTACGTAACCTTCAACAACCTCATTACATGGACTAAGTACAAGGGAATGGATCCAGAAGTAAATCAATATGGCAATAGCGGTACAGTACAAGGTATCGATTACGGTACTTACCCTCAAAATAAATCTTTCTTGCTTGGTTTGAATCTTGAATTTTAAAATAAGCTTATCATGAAATCAAAAAATATAAAACTTTTATTAAGTTGTCTGTTTATAGGCGTTCTGACATCCTGTACACTCAATTATGATCCAGTGTCATCGTATACGGAACTAACGAACGGCGTACCTTCTGATACGACACAAATTCTCTTAAAAGACAGAGATGCAGCTGTTAGTCAGCGTCAAGTATTGTATCAGTTGCTCAGAAACCGCCAGGAGCATTGGTATCTGGATTTGGAATTGATAGCCGAAAGCCATTCGGACAATGCTTATGCCGGTACCACAGGTGCAGAAGTTGTACCTTTTGAGAATAATGGTCTCGATGCAAGCAACCCTGATCTCGAACGTGACTGGGACAGATACTTGGAAGATATTGCTCAATCTAATGTACTCATAAACGGCTTGGACTATTTGTTGAAAAAGAATCTCGTATCGCAAGATGAATACAATCAGTGGCAAGCAGAAGGAAAAATCTTCCGGGCACTGGTATTGTTTGACATGTGTCGTATATGGGGCGGAGTTCCTTTGATTACCAAAGTAGCACAAACCATTACATCCAGTAACATTAAAGAAATCTATCCTATTTATTATCCAGCAAAAACAACAGCTGCAGAATGTTACAAACAAATTGAAAGCGACTTGACCAGCGCACTTCAATATGCTCCAGACATGAAGACATCGGACAAAACATTGTTATCGAAAACAGTGGCTCAAGCGATGCTGGCTAAAGTCTATGCAGAAAAGCCTATCAGAGACTATAATAAAGTTGTAGAATATGCTGACATGGTAAAAAGCACAGCAGGACTAACCCTCGAAAGCGACTACTCCAACCTGTTTGGATTCGACTCTACAACACAAGATTGTAAGAAACGGAATACCAGCGAAAGCATCTTGGAAATTCAGTACCAGACGGGTGATGCCAACTGGGCTTCGTGGATGTTCGGTAGAGACCTGACAAGTTATGATTTCTATTTCACCTGGGCCAAATGGATCACACCTTCACGTGATCTGATAAAAGCTTTCGATGATGAAGGAGACGTTATTCGCAAAAACGAATCTATTGTTTACTATGCTTGTTCATGGAGTAACTATTATCCTGCCAACAACTATCCTTTCATGTACAAAGCACGTTCTGGAGTAAACAGCATCATCAAACTTCGTTTGGCTGATATTCTTCTTCTGGAAGCAGAAGCAAAAGTCAACTTGGGTAGCCTTGGCGATGCAGCCACGCTTGTCAACCAAATCCGCAATAGAGTGAACTTGGCTAATCTTCCATCGTCTGTTACATCAGACAAGACAGCAATGGCGGACGCAGTATTAAAAGAACGCCGTCTAGAACTTGCATTCGAATGCCAACGTTGGTTTGATCTTTGCCGTAACGACAAAGTAGAGCCGGTAATGAATGCTGTTTATGCTAAAGATAGTGGACGACTTGCTCAAAAAAGGACGTTCGACAAGAACTCTTATTTATTGCCAATTCCACAAACGGCTTTGGACAAAAACAATAACTTAACCCAGAATCCGGGATATTAATTAAATATAACGCATGAACCTAAAATACCTCATAGTGACTTTCAGCCTCACACTATTTGCTCTGGCTGCTTGTGGTAGTGGAAACTCTGCCAGCGGAACAACCGATCCCGACAATGGTGGAGGAGAAACAGCAAAAGACGTAACGATTTATACGACCTCTGTGAACGGTAGTAAGCTGAGCAAAACAACAGCTGCTTTCAGCACTACCGACAACATGTCGCCGAGTACTCTTACCTTGAATGCTTCCACATCATATCAAAAGATGGACGGTTTCGGAGCAGCCATTACCTATTCGACAGCCTACAATCTGTTAAAGATGACTAGTGCTAATCGTACAGCATTCTTGAAAAAGACCTTCTCGGATAGCGAAGGATATGGTTTCAGCTATGTTCGGATTTCTATTGGATGCTCGGATTTCTCAAGTACGGAGTATACTTGTTGCGATACAAAAGATATCTCCAACTTCGGTCTGAAGAGCGATGACAATAACTATGTCATCCCCATATTGAAAGAGATATTGGCCATAAACCCCAAACTTCGCATTATCGGTTCGCCATGGACATGTCCCCGCTGGATGAAGGTTACTGATATTGAAAGTAAAACTCCATACAATTCGTGGACGGGCGGGCATGTGAATCCCGATTATTATCAGGATTATGCCACCTACTTCACAAAATGGATTCAAGCTTATCAAAATGCAGGTATACCAATCTATGCCATTACTCCGCAAAACGAACCGTTGAATGCAGGTAACTGTGCCTCTACGCTCATGCCATGGCAAGAAGAAGCCGCTTTTTTGAAAGTATTGGCTCCTACTTTAAAAGCAAGCAATCTGACGACAAAAGTTTACGTTTTCGACCATAATTTCAATTATGACGGCAATGCAGACCAAACAGATTATCCTGTCAAGATATACAATACGCTTGGTGATGTAGAAGGTGCAGAATATATTGTAGGCGCAGCATACCATAACTATGGAGGCTCTTATACCGAATTGGCAAACATACATAATCAAGCACCATCGAAAGGACTGATATTCTCGGAAACATCTATCGGCGAATGGAACGACGGACGTAACCTTTCGGCTCGCTTGATGAACGATATGCAAGATGTTGCTTTGGGAACGGTAAACAACTTCTGTACTGCTGTTATTGTATGGAACTTGATGCTCGATACAAACAAAGGTCCCAATTTGGATGGCGGTTGCCAAACATGTTATGGCGCGGTAGATATCAATCCGAACGATTATGCTACCATCAGCTACAATTCTCATTATTATATTCTTGCACATCTGGCAAGTGTGGTAAAGCCAAATGCTATCAGAATATCGACAACAGCTGGAAGCTTTTCTCAAGACGGATTGACCTATGCCGCCTTCAAAAATACCGACAACACATACGCTGCGGTTCTATGCAATAATAATAGCACACAAAAATCATTGGTATTGAGTGACGGAACGCATCACTTCTCTTGTACAATTCCGGCTTACGGCATTGTTTCGTGCCAATGGTAAATTGTTTAATTCTAGAAAAATAATAAGACATGAAAACATTGAAATATACTCTATCAATTCTTTTCGGATTACTTTTAACGACTTCTTGTAGCAACAACGACAATAACGATGCTCCAGGAAAACCCATAATGACATCCGAAACGACCTTTTCATCAGCAATGTTTGGCGACAGCTTAGCATTCAAGACAAAAGTCTCTGACGAAGGTAATATTCCGTTGTCAACCTTAAAGGCACAACTCTATTTTGGCGACGAACTGGTTTCGAGCACTACTATCCGTACAAAGAATTATCAGGAATATGCAGGGAAAATATATATTCCCTTCTACAAAAGTATTCCTAACGGAACAGCAACGCTGAAGTTTGTCCTACAAAACATTCACTTCACAAAGGTCGAACAAACCTATAGCTTGGCATTAACACGTCCGGACTATGATCATCTGACATTAGTAACCGACCAATACGGTAACTTGACGATGAACCGTGTAGGACTAAATCAATATAGTGTAACGGGAGATTTCGATATGAAGGTAAAAGGATACATTCAGGCACCTGCTATGGGTAGTAATGGCAATGTTATCAACTTCGGTTGGGAAGACAAAGCCATTACCCAAGGCAGTACATCGCCTATCACGTTTACCAATACAAGAGCCGGACAATACACCATCACGTTCAACACCTTGACTTACGAAGGCAGTCCGTTCCTGAATCTTAAATTCGACGGACAAGCAATGACCATGGCAGACGAAAACAACTACTATGTAGATAAGACTTTCACTCAAGGACAGACAATCTCTACAGATGGTATTGATTTGTCTTCGATATGGATAGATCCGGATTTCTTCAAATTGAACAACGACGGTACATTGACATTTGTTCCAGTTACAGGAGAATACAAGGTTACACTCAATTATCAATACAATTACCTGCGTGTCGAAGCAATGAAAAACGGTTCGCCGGCTTCGCTCAACACCGCTGATGGATCGGGAGCTATTTGGATTATAGGCGAAGGATGTGGCAAACCATCCGTAACAAGCAATCAGGTAGGTTGGAACACGGACAATGCCTTGTGCATGGCTCAGGTATCACCCGCTGTTTACCAAGCTACTTTCGTGGCGGGACAACAGATCGCGACGGACGCCATCAACTTTAAGTTCTTCGATGAAAAGGGTTGGACGAGCAATATTTCGTCAATCATATCAACAACAAGCGATGTTATCTTTGTAGGTGATGGCAATAACGGAAGAGACTCAGGCAATTTAGGTATCGTTACCGGAAAGACCTTGACCTCGGGCAAAACGTATGTCTTTACCGTATCATTTGCAGCAGGGCCCAAAGCCGTACTGACTGTTACGGAAAAGTAATTTTCAGTTTATAAAGATGATAGTGGCATGTTCTCTTCTTGAGTTCATGCCATTATTTTTTGACCCTTATAATCCGTGTTTATTTTGTTTTATAATTTCTTTCTTCTAATTTTGCGACACAAATCACTCAACAATGACCGATACCGAGGTAAGAAAGCTACTACGACAAATGAAAAACGATGATTCGCAACGTGCGTTTCATCGTTTTTACGACTTGACTTACGACCGTTTGTTTCGCATAGCATACTACTTCTGCAAACGTGAAGAATGGGCGCAAGAGATCGTACTCGACGTCTTCATGAACCTTTGGAATCAACGTGCCAAATTGCCTGAAGTAAAAAACATAGAAGATTATTGTTTTGTACTAACCAAAAACGCTGCACTCAATTATATTTCCAAAGAATCGAAATATACAAATAATGAGCTGGAAACAGTAACCGAATCGGCCGACACATCTTGTTCGCCCGAAGAGCTGTTTATAAGCGAAGAGCTGTTTGCCATTTACGTCAAAGCGCTCGACCGTTTGCCACAACGATGCAGGGAAGTCTTCATCCATATCAGAGAAGAAAAGAAAAGTTATGATCAAACGGCAAAAGAACTCAATATTACCGTAAATACCGTAAGTGTACAGTTACAGAAAGCAGAAAACAAGCTGAAAGAACTAATTCGACAATTCTACGACAGATAACATTCTTTCATCTTTAACTTTTATTCACCATAATCGAATAGTGAGTTTTCTATCTTTTCCTGTCTTTATCATTGAAAAGACCGAATAAATAGAAAATGGAACATACAGAAGAAAGAATAGTTAAAGTCTTAGAGAAACTGATAGCCTCGAGCCATGCACCGCAAGGACGATACTCGGCAAAGGCTACATATCCTCTCTTGCGCAAAAAAATATTTGGCAGACGCCTGATGTTTGTACGTCGTTCTCTTGCAGCCGCAGCAACGATTGCAATACTTTGCGCTATGGCATGGTGGGGATATCAATCTTTTTACACCACACAAACAGTATCGGTTTATGCTCAAGCAAACATCCGCAACATCTCCCTTCCCGATGGCACGCGCATCACACTAAACCGCTATTCGTCGATAACCTATCCCAAGAAATTCAAAGAACGGCGCGAGGTATCACTCAATGGCGAAGCCTATTTCGAAGTGGAACACGACAGCCGTCATCCTTTTGTGGTGAAGACGTCGACGATTAAGGTAGAAGATCTGGGTACACGATTCAATATAAGCGCCTATCAACAGAGCCCTACTATAACGACAGCACTGATAGAAGGGTCGGTTAATGTGATAGACGATATTCATCGAAAGAATATCTTATTAAAACCGGGAGAGACAGCTTTATATAATAAAAAGAGCCGGCAACTCTCACAGCAGGCAACCAACCGTATCTCTGACGACATTGCATGGCGAAACGGATCACTCGTCTTCGAACACTGTTCGATAAGCGAAGTAGCCGAGCGATTGTCCAACTCATTCAACGTCACAATCAAGATTACCGATAAGACATTATCAAACTACCATATCAATGCCAAGTTCTGCCACAAAGAAGGCCTAAGAACTATTTTAGATATCTTGCAACAGGCAGGCTACTTCAACTACCAACTAACTAACAATCAAATCCTATTATATAAAAGAACTAATTCAAAATGAAGAAAGACTGTTCAAACCACTACTATCTATTAAAGAAAATCGTTTTACTTTGTTTACTAACTGCTCTACAACTATCTGCAGGAGCACAGACAAACGAAAAGAGGATCAAAGTATCCATACAAGACAAGTCTCTGGAAGCTTTTATCAAGACACTCGAGAAAATGACAGACTGCACTTTTGTTTATGGTGAGGATGTAAGACTCTCCCACCCCATCAATCTGAAGATGAAGCATGCTACGCTATCCGAAATTATGTCGAAAGCTTTTGCCGACCAGCCCATCAGCTTTCAGATTAACGGCCGGTACATTATTTTAAAGAAAAAGCATACGGAACGAATACGAGAAAAGCCGAAGCAATCGACAACACGAAAATTCACTATTCACGGTTACATTACCGACGAGCATTCTTCCGAAACACTAATCGGCGCCAATATCTTCTCCACAACCGACAGACAAGGGACGGCAACCAATTCATACGGTTACTACAGCATTACACTACCAGAAGGAGACACTGATTTACTCATTTCATATATAGGTTACACCACGGAGAAACACTCATTCGTTTTGCGTCGTGATACCTTGATGAACATTCAAATGGATAACAATAATGTACTACCCGAGATCGTCGTAACATCCAATAAGCCCGAGGCTGGTATCGGAGCTACTCAGATGGGGGCCATCGATATTCCCATCGGGCAAATAAAAAGCACTCCTGCCCTACTGGGAGAAAAAGACGTACTGAAAACCATCCAGCTGATGCCCGGTGTACAAAGCGGAACAGAAGGAGGTTCGGGATTGTATGTGAGAGGAGGCGATGCCGACCAGAATTTAATATTGCTTGATGGAATACCGGTATACAAAGTAGACCATCTGTTCGGTTTCTTTTCGATATTCACACCCGAGGCCATGAAGAAAGTAACATTCTTCAAGGGCTCCTTTCCTGCTCGATTTGGAGGCAGACTATCGTCGGTGATAGATGTACGTACCAACGACGGAGATATGCACAAGCTTCACGGTAGTTTCAGCATCGGAACACTGACCAGCAAAATAATGCTGGAAGGGCCCATCAAAAAGGACAAAACTTCGTTTCTATTCACAGCACGCCGCACTTACCTAGACCTACCCAGTAAACTGCTTATGGATAAAGACAGCAAGTTCGGCTACTATTTTTACGATGTCAATGCCAAAATAAACCATCGTTTCTCGGATAACGACCGTTTGTTCTTGAGCTTTTATGGTGGCAAAGATCACATGTCAGGAAAATACAAAGACAACTACACATACGACTCGTATACTAAGACCGAGACATCCATTTCGCGTTCAAATTGGGGCAACAACATCTTCTGGTTGAGATGGAACCATATATTCAACAATAAGCTGTTCTGCAACACGACAGTGGCATACAACGATTACTCATCCTCTCTGAAAAACAACGACAACACCAACACTTCCGATAAGTCTACAAACTATTCATCGCACTATCAATCGCGAATTAAGGATTGGAGTGCTCAAAGTGATTTTGAGTTCAATCCATCGCCGACACATCACATTAAGTTCGGCACCACCTATACATACCACGCTTTTCATCCGGAAGTACTGAACTCGCATATTCTCGAAAAAGGCAACGGTATAGAGCGCGACACGACTTTCGCCAACTTATCAAACAGCACTATTTTTGCCCACGAAGCCTCGATCTATGCAGAAGACAACTGGCAGATAGGCAGACTGCTGAGAGTTAACTTCGGCATTTACCCTTCGCTTTTCCATGTTCACACAACGAACTATTTTTCCATGCAACCGCGCATTTCGGCGCGCTACCAACTAAACAGTTCGCTAGCCTTCAAAGCAGCCTACACCCAAATGAAACAATACATACACTTACTCACTTCGCTACCTATAGCCATGCCCACCGACCTATGGGTACCGATTACACAAAAGATAAAACCGATGTCGGCAGACCAATACTCAGCAGGCGCCTACTTCACGGGCATCAAGAATTGGGAACTCTCGGTTGAAGGATATTACAAAAAGATGAACCACGTATTGGAATACAAAGATGGAGTAAGCTTTTATGGCAATTCGTCGCGTTGGGAAGATAAAGTAGAAATGGGAACAGGCCGTTCTTACGGAATCGAATTCCTGTTGCAAAAGACAGAAGGCCGAAATACCGGATGGCTATCGTATACATGGTCCAAAAGTGACCGCCAATTTTCGAAAGGAGGCATCAACGACGGAAAACGTTTCCCGTACACATACGACCGCCGGCATCACCTCGTATTGGTATTCAACAGGCATTTCAGCAAAAAGTTCGACCTCCATGCTTCGTGGGAGTTTTATACCGGAGGAATGGCAACGCTGGCATTGAAACAAACAGTGCTGATTGATGGAGAAGAAGCCGGATATGTGCCCCATCGCAATAACTACCGCATGCCATCGAGCCATACGCTCTGCTTGGGATGCGACTTTAACAAACAGACCAGAAAGGGCCTCCACACATGGAGTTTCAGTATTTACAATATGTACAATGCCATGAACCCTACATTTGTTTTACGCGACACAGACAACTCATTTTCTAATGGTACAGGCAACCAACCGGCACCTAGATTGAGAAAATTCACATTACTCCCTATAATTCCTTCGTTCACTTATTCTTTCAAATTTTAAAAGCTCCAACAAAATGAAAACGAAACATACAACATTATATATAGCAACGCTCCTGGCATCGTTATTGATGACTTCGTGCACTAACGATCTGCCCGTCGACCAAAATGCAGAAAAAGACGTACTCGTGATGAACGGCTACATTGCCGCCGACTCTACCAATAATACCATAAAACTTTTCCTGACAGGCAACCAGCACCCTATAGATATTAAAGACGCAATAGTGACGATCAATGTAAACGGAGAATTCAAAGAGACGGCAAAAACCCAAACAAACACAATCTTTACTCCTGACGGAGAAACAACCGAACCAACGAATACATATCTTATCCAAACGCCGGTGAAAGCCGGAGACGTAGTCCGCATCGATGCACAAACAGGAGACGGCAAATACCACGCATGGGTAGAAGAGACTGTTCCGCAACCTATGGAAGCGGTAGAAAAGGTTGATACGTCCACCGTAACCAATCCTTTTTCTTCGGACTACACCAGCTATCCCAAACTGACCTGCTTCAAGATAACGATAAAAGATCGGCCCAACGAGAGCAACTTCTATCAGCTGGCTATTGACGAATATCTTATGTACTATCTTTATTCGCTCCAGCAAGACATCTTTTATGCATATCCTAACACATTGACTGGATATACCGGACGCAACGACGCAGTACTCACCGATGGAAACCCTTCTTCAGGTTCTGAAGACGATGACGGAATTATTTCTTACACCCAATCGGTAGAAAACAGATACGGTGTGTTCGACGATGCTCGTTTTGCAAATTCGTCGTATACGATGACCGTATACAACAACTCTTGCTACTATACCAGACAGCCCAATTATACCATAGATGCCTATATTCGCCTCCGAAGTATCAACGAAACAGCATTTCACTACTTCAAAGCGCTCAATCTCTACAAATCGGACAATTATGACGAGACACTCAGCGGATCAATGAAATTCCCATCCAATGTACATGATGGTACCGGTATCATTGTATTCAGTTCTGAGGCCAATAAAGTGATAAGACTGAGCAATGCCCGATTAGACGAAGTAAAAAAACAAGATGGGAATTACTATGGAAGAGCAAACTCTGTCGGAATATTGCCGAAAGGGAAATGACGCGGCCCGAAAAGAACTGTATGAAAAGTATGCAAATCGATTGTTCGGAATATGTTTGCGCTATGTCTGTAATACCGATGCCGCAAAAGACATCTTTCAGGACGGTTTTCTTAAGATCTACCAATCATTCGATAAATTTATCTGGCGCAGCCAAGGCTCTTTAAGAGCCTGGCTCGACCGCATAATGATAAACGAGGCGCTACAATACTTAAGATTGAGACACAACATGAAGATTGTAAAAAGCGATATTCCGATCGAAGAAGTAGAAAGTCATTATCATATTCCTGATTCGGAAACGATAGAACGCATACCCGAAGAGATATTAATGCAATTTATTGCCGAGTTGCCCGACGGTTACCGTACAGTGTTCAATCTATTTGCCATCGAAGGAAAATCGCATCGGGAAATAGCCCGCATACTCCACATCAACGAAAAATCGTCATCTTCTCAATACCATCGGGCCAAAAGTATATTGGCAAAGCGCATTAACGAATGGACGAACGAAGAAGACACAGACAAATGAGCAGTCAGAGCAGGCTAGCAACTGCTGCACTCTCCTTATTCCATGATTCGAAATCATTGCCGTCCGCCAAAAGTAATCAGTGCGCAAAAGAACAGAACTGTTTAGCACTCTTGCTGTATGCCGAAAGGTGTGTAAGGAGTCTCGAACTCCTGTTTCTTTAAAGTTTTGCCTCCGACATAGTTTTCGAAGCTCGAAAACCAATCATTTAGTTAACGAAAGCCAAATACGAGCCTCATATCGGTTTACTTTGTTAAATGAAACCAAATATGAGCCTCCGATTTGACCGCTGGGTTAAAGGAAACCAAATATGAGGCTCGTTTTTAACCTTTAGAGCCCAAGCGGACCAAAATGAGCCTCATTTTCCATTTCCGAACCCCAATTGATTGCAATCAGAGCCTCATTTTCCATTTCCAAAGCCCAATCGATTGCTTTTCGAGGTTCTGAAACCATTTCCAACCCCCAAAGGATTGCCTCAAGAGAGTCTTTTCCCTTTTCAGCGAAGCGATAGACCTCTATTTAATACTCATCTACGCATTGGGGAAAAATTGCATACGCTTCTGCTCAACACCAATGCCGAGAAGACACTACTGTACCTGCCACAGAGACATGTCTGTGGAGTGCGAAGGCAATAATTCGCAACGTTATAGCCCGAATGCATACAATTATATAGAGCAGTAATTCAAAAAAAAGAGTCCCGCGACAGAAGAGTTTAAAAACCATTCTGCCGCGGGACCAATATCTAAAGGAAGTTACCTAATCAGAAATTTCTATTTATTCCTGAATATTTGGTTCTTCCAAACCATATTTCTTTTTCTTGTCTTCTGCCTTCAGCATGAACGCGACAATAAGAGCCAAAACGCCGAAGCATGTAAAGATAATCATCGGAATAGTATAATTGTAGGCTGTCGCACCTTCTGCTGTCTTTGTAGGAAGTTTGCAATATTTATCCAACACAACACCAATCAGGAAAGGAACGCCCATCAATCCCCAATTCTGAACCCAGAAAATCAATGCGTAGGCAGTACCCAATTGCTTCTCCGGAATAATTTTCGGAACAGACGGCCACATGGCAGAAGGTACCAACGAGAAGGCAATACCCAATATAATCATCAGAATTGTAGCAAACCACCATTGATTCATAAGAGGCAATGCAAAAAGCAGATGTACGCCGATAAGCATGACAGCACCAAGAATCATAATAGAAGCTCCCTTGCCCTTGCGATCGTACAAATTGCCGAAGAAAGGTGTCAAAAAGAGTGTTCCCAAAGGCAACAAGCTAGGTATGAGTCCAGCCAAATCTTCACTGACATGATATTTATTGACCATCAAATCGGTAGCGTATTTCAAGAAAGGAAATACTGCCGAATAGAAAAGTACGCAAAGCAGAGCAATCAGCCAGAATCCCTTGTTCTTTACAATCACTAATATATCGGACAGACGGAAAGGATCTTCTTCTTCAACATCTCCTTCGGCTATAGAAGCCTCCAATTTTTTGTCCATAAATGTATAGCAGAAGAAAGATATAAAGCCGATGCAAAGCAGTATCAAGCATAATAGAACTGGAGCAGAGACACTTTTGAAATATTTAGCAAAAGGAACCGTAATAGCCAAAGCCATCATCGTACCGATACGTGCCGTAGCCATTTCGAGCCCCATAGCCAATGCCATTTCTTTTCCTTTAAACCATTTCACTATCACTTTGGAAACTGTAATACCTGCCGTTTCCACACCAACAGCAAAAATAGCATAGCCGATAGAAGCATACATCACTTGCGATTTCCAGCCAAGCAACAACGTAGTAGTATCTCCCAGATATCCTGCTATCGCAGCATATTTAATGCCGCAGCCAAAAACCATCAGGGCACAAGAAGCCAACCCCGTGAAACGCACTCCCATACGGTCGAGAATAATTCCGCCCAATATTAGCATCAGTAGGAATACATTGAACCAGCCATAAGCACTGGTGAACAATCCGAAATCGGAGCTACTCCAGCCCAATTCCGATTCCAACATAGGTTTTAATGGAGACAATACGTCTGCAAGGAAATATCCGCAAAGCATAGCAAAAGCGACAAGCGCCAAGGCTGTCCACCGCATAGCTTTCGAATCACTAAGTTTTCTTTTTATAACTTCGGTCATCTTTATATTAGATTAAATTGATAAAAAACAATACATTGTCAGCCTCTCCTGGAAAATAGACAAGGCTGCATATCTACTCTCAAGCAAATATACAGCCTTGTTTATTTCTGCAAAGCAAACACTTCTTTTATTTTGAAGGTTGAACAGGAGCTTTAGCACCGGTAGCACCCGGCGCAGGTGTAGTTGTTGTGGTAGCCGTAGGAACTTTCCCACTTGGCGCCGTAGCACCAGCCGGAATATTATACGGGTTTGTACTTTGTTCTTTCTGAGCTTGTTCCATAACAGGATCGACTTTCTGATTTCCTACATGAACATAAGCCGATACAACACTCATCACCACCATAAAAGCTGCCAATCCCCATGTAGCTTTCTCCAAGAAATCTGTCGTCTTACGAACACCCATAATTTGATTGGAAGAAGAGAAACTGGAAGCAAGACCTCCACCTTTCGAATTCTGAATCAATACGATGAAACACATCAGTATTGACGCAATCACTATCAAGATAACGATTAATAAATACATTGTTGTTACTATTTCTGTTTTTCGTTAATAATCAATTTCTCCAAAAATCTTATTTGGTCTGCAAAGTAAATGTTTTTTTTCGGATTTTTCAAATATAATTTACGAATTATTTCAAGAGCCTTGCTATATCGGTGTTGTTTGATATAAATTTTAGCTAAAGTTTCAGTAAAACAACCTTCATCATCCTGCGATAAACTCATATCGGGTCCCTTTGGTTCGGGCATTTTATCGTCGGGCGAATCGGGTGTCAATTTGAACTCCCCATTATCACGAATAAAACCGTCTATCAATTCGTCACTATGAGATTTAGGCTGAGAAGCCTCTACCGGATTCTCTTCGTCTTGCTGAAGCAGATAGGCTACATAGTCAGTTGCATAATTGATCGGTGTAGACGGTTTGGGCTCACGGGGCTTTTCTTCCAAATAATGCTCGATAAGCGATAAAGTACGATCACCATCATCGTCGGGAGAAAGTGGAGATTTACCCTCTTTTCTATCTTCTTCAATTCCGGGATAAATATACTGCTCTCCCTCGAGTAATTGGAACAATACCCGACGATCGGAAATATAAATGATAGACTTACGTAATTCCCCCCCGAAACTATCGTCGTGCAGCAAGAAAAGATTCTTCAGAAACAACATACGTAGCGACTGAAAATAAGGATAGCGTTCCATCGCTGTACGAAGCTGATAGAGAGTATCCCTGTTAAGTTCTTCGGGATGCTGAATCCATGATTGCAAAGTATCGGATGTTATCATACTACTATAGCTTGTTACCAATTCGCAACCGTCGCATTAAAAATCTGATCCGTTATTTCTTTCGTCATCTCGGCAATCAGCTGGTCTTGTACCTGCGTAAGCAACTGGGTAGAATCATAGGTTCGGAATGCCGAGAACTGCCTTTCAAAATCTTGTTTATGATCTACATTGTTCACAAAACGCACGTTGATCGTAAGCGTCAGCTTTGTTTTCGAAGCATATCCGCTCGAATTAACAGCCTCATTATATTGATTGTAACCTGTTATCTCACCTTCGATAGAAAGATCGGGATTGCGTTTCACCATTTGCAAACGAGTCTGACGGATAAATGCGTCTTTCAAATCTTCATTGAACTTCGTTCCCAATGGAGCATACACATAGTCTGCCCGAATAGGGAAATCGCTAATCATCATTGTCTTTATCTTATCATAATTGATAGATGAACCGTTAAACTTGTAGGATATACTGCACGACATGCACAACGGCAGTAATAAGAGCAGTAATAAACGGGTTATTTTATTTGTCCAAACCATATTCTTTAATCTTTCTATAGAGAGTACGCTCCGAAATATTCAGATCATGAGCGGCATCTTTTCGTTTTCCTCTATGCTTACTTAGGGCTTTCACAATCATCTCCCGCTCTACTTCGTCAAGCGAAAGAGTATCTTCCAATTCTTCTACATTGATATTCTCATCGTTCACTTCTTTCGAGAAGCTAGATTCGGATACTCTATGCAATTGTTGCGGAATGAGCGCCGGAACCGGATGAATAGATGGTGCATCTGCATGAGGCTTCAATGGTTCTGAAGAAGTCTGGGCGCACATCATATCACCAACAGTTTTCTTCAAATCAGTAATATCCTGACGCATATCAAACAGTACCTTATATAATATCTCACGTTCATTTTCGAACCCTTTTCCCTGCTTTACACCAAAGAGAGCAGGCAAAGTGCCAACAATAGGTTCGGGTAAATAAGGCTTCAATATATCGAGAGTAATCTCACGGTTGGTCTCAATAATAGAAATTTGTTCGGTAATATTTTTCAATTGGCGCACATTACCGGGCCAAGGGTACTTCACCAGCGCCTCTTTGGCCTCTTCCGTGAGATGAATAGCCGGCATCTGATACTTCTCTGCAAAATCTGACGCAAACTTACGGAATAACAGTGCAGCATCCTCACCTCTGTCCCTCAAGGCCGGAATTTTTATAGGCACAGTATTCAATCGATAAAACAAATCCTCTCGAAACCGTCCTTCAGAAATAGCCTGAGTAAGATTAACATTCGTCGCTGCAACGATGCGGACATCAGTTTTCTCTACTTTGGAAGAACCTACTTTGAGAAACTCTCCACTTTCAAGCACTCGAAGCAAACGAGCTTGGGTGGGCATAGGTAATTCTCCCACTTCATCCAAAAAGATAGTTCCTCAGTTGGCCTCACCAAAATAGCCCTTCCGATCTCCTATAGCACCGGTAAAAGCTCCTTTTTCATGACCAAACAGTTCAGAGTCTATTGTCCCTTCCGGAATGGCACCGCAGTTGACTGCGATATACTGACCATGCTTGCGACGACTATATTGATGAATTATTTGTGGGAAACTTTCCTTTCCGACACCACTTTCACCTGTTATCAATACAGACAGGTCGGTAGGAGCTACTTGAATGGCAATATCAATAGCGCGTGCCAATGCTTCGGTATTACCAATAATACCGAAACGAAGTTTTACTTGCTGTATCTGTGATTTGTTCATAACCTCTTCTTCCTTCTAAATCTCCATCTCCTCTTCGGGAGCATCAAGTTTCAACTTATCGCTGTCGTCATTTCTATCGAAATACTGTTTACGAAGCGGATGAGCATGGATAGCTTTTTCATGACGACGATTGCGGAATATATCGATAGCATCATAAATGGCTTGACGAAAAGAATCTTCACTCGCCACACCTTGTCCAGCAATATCATAAGCCGTGCCATGGGCAGGCGAAGTGCGGACAACGGGAAGGCCCGCAGTATAATTGACACCTTCGTCCATAGCCAAAGCCTTGAACGGTCCTAATCCTTGATCGTGGTACATAGCCAATATTCCATCAAAATGCTCGTAATTACCAGATCCCATAAAGCCGTCCACCGGATAAGGACCATAACAAAGTACTCCTTTGGCAGAAGCTTCTTGAATAGCAGGAATGATAATTTCCTCTTCTTCACTGCCCAATACACCGGCATCACCGGCATGAGGATTGAGAGACAATACCGCTATACGAGGTGCATCAATATCGAAATCTTGTTTTAGAGAACGATTGAAAATATTTATCTTTGCCAGTACCAACTCTTTTGTTATAGAAGATGCTATTTTGCTAACCGGCAGATGATTGGTAACAAGCGCCACACGAAAATCACGCTGCATCAATATCATCAGTGCCTTATCACCATTACCCAGTTCTTTTTCGAAATATTCGGTATGACCGGGAAAGGAGAAATCGTCAGACTGTATGGCATGCTTATTAATTGGTGCCGTAACAATGACATCAATCAGACCGCATTTGTACTCGTCAACAGCTTTCTCTAAAGCCTGATATGCAGCCATACCAGCTTCTTTATCCGATTTGGAAAATTCGACCTTCACATCTTCACTGTTGCAATTGACTATATTCAATTTATCACGTGAAGCCTCCGAAGCACTATTGATACTAACGAAGTTCGTCATTAGATTCAGCGCCTTACGATGATAAGTAGCAACTTTAGGCGAACCGTAGACAATCGGTGTGCAAAGCTCCAACATAGCAGGGTCTGCAAAAGTCTTCAAAATAACTTCATACCCCACACCGTTAATATCCCCTTGGGTGATACCTACTCTTATTTTATTACTTTCCATGCTATACTGTGTATTAATTTTTATCTTTTATATGATTAACAGGCATTTTTAAAGTGAAAAGCGAAGCTTCCAGCCCTCGTATCAAATTCCCCTTAGGCCTATCGGGAGCATATACAAACACTTCTACGACGTAGACTCTATGATTGGAAGGATTGATATATAATTGAGAGACAAAAGGTCCGCCCATATAGTCGCCTTTCATACGCCATAACCCGCGTACTTCGGTCCTATTTTTAAGCTGCAAGAGGCGTAAATTCGAGACATCTGTCGAAAGATAAACTCCTTTGGAACGCCCAGGGATATTGCGTTTCATCACCGAATCGCGTTTGGCTACAAAATAATCTATTGTGAAAGTTTTCGTATCGGCAGGATAAGAATACATCACAAAATTCTGGGACACAGATGCTGTTTCGGTCGAAGCCCATAGAAAATCATCACCAACTTTGACCGAATGGAATTCTTGTGGCAAAAACACACTACATCCATCAAAGATAGTATCTATAGCCTGTGAGACAACGCCACTGTGTTTCTCTCGCAATGAAAGAATCTTTGTGTTCATCTCAAATTGAACAAGTGTCTTTATTATTTGAAATGAATATTTGTTAACGTACCGGACAAATGTCCCTTCATCTGGAGCCTCGATAGCTAGAACAATCTGCGGAGCAGCATACGGATTTCGTTGCAAAACCATTCGAGGCTTAGTATATCGGCTATTTATTTTTATCATTATAATACTACGCACCATTTTCATCGTCCCATCAAACTGCTGAGGAGTAATGTGCATAAAACGAAACGACCTTTCACGCAGAGGCAATATCGAAATATCGGAATTTAAGACGTCTGCTACCGAACGTCCTGCAATGGAGTCCCAATAGGCTGTTTCAGAGACCACCAAAGTCTCATAAGGTCTTCCGCTTGAAGGCAAAGTTAAAGAGGTCTGATTATTGCACGAGAGGCAACAGCCGACCAACAAAGTACATATTATATATAAACAATCCTTTCGCATCACTAACCCCAACTATATTGTTTCAGCATTATTTTTGGCCGTAGACAACATACCGCAAGCAGCAAAAATATCTTCACCCCGAGAAGATCTAACTGTAGCAAACAATCCATGCTTTGTGAGATAATCTCTAAAACGTTCCATCGTTTCCAAATCATCTCCCTCAAAAGGAGCATCCGGAATGGCATGAAATCGTATCAAGTTTATGCGGCAATCCAAGCCACGCAACAATCTCAACAAATTCTTAGCATGAATTTCAGAATCATTCAATCCTTTAAAGACTATATATTCAAACGACAAACGCCGCTGTTTGCTGAAATCGTAATGGCGCAGCAAGTCAACAATTTCAAATATAGAGAAAGACCGTTCGGCAGGCATCAATTCGGCCCTCTGCGCCGGGATAGAAGAATGAAGGCTTATAGCCAAATGACAATCACTTTCTTCAATGAACCGTTGCAAGCCCTTACGAAGCCCCACAGACGAAACTGTTATACGTTTAGGACTCCAAGCCAAACCATACGAAGCAGTCATAATCGAAAGAGCATTCAATACCTCGTCCAGATTATCAAGAGGTTCTCCCATGCCCATCATTACCACATTGGTCAATTGATCGAATTCCGGTAAAGAAATAATTTGATTCAGTATTTGACACGTTGTCAAATTGGCGCGAAAGCCCATTCTCCCTGTCATACAAAATTTACAATTCATCTTACATCCCACTTGAGATGAGATACAAAGCGTAGCACGATCTTTATCGGGGATATAAACAGATTCTATAAACTGACCTTCACCGGCAGGAAACAAATATTTAATGGTACCGTCAACAGAAGACTGTGCATGAACAGGAGACTCGGTCCCCACTTCATAAAACATTTTCAAAGTTTCACGCTGTTTCAGCGACAGATTGGTCATTTGATCTATCGAAGAAACCCTCTTCTTATAAATCCACTCCGCCATCTGCTTCGCTGCAAAACGAGGCATTCCCATATCCCGAGTAACCATTTCCAGTTGCTCGAGTCTCATTCCTAATAGCTTTTGCTTTGAACTATGCACAGTTTCTATTTTCATTATTGCAAATGTAAGTATTTTAATTGAAAAAGAGCCATGCTACTTTGAATAGTTTTACAAGTAGCATGGCTCTTTTAAGAAATGTTCGTTATTTAGTTCCAGTTTAGAAGAACAAATAGCGTTTATCTTTTACTTTACCTTTAAGATAAAGATCGTTCATCAAACGGCTAGCTGCCTGCTGATGCAGACCTACTAAACGAGCTTCTTCGCTACGTTCGTTAAACTTCTCGTTCAAACGATCTTTTCCAATCACCTGCAAAACAAGCACACCGGCATTTCCTTTAATAGGTTTGCTCAATTTGTTGACAGCAGAGATAGAAGTATATGCACCTACAACAGGTTCGCTACTATTCAAAGACGAAACATAAGCAGGAGCTTCAAAAGTAACATGTTTTAATGTATCACCAACTGCAGAAGGCATATTGCGATATTGGGCAAATGTAGTAAAATTCTTCATCTTGTCCATAATCATTTGGGCTTTCTTGTCTTTCAAGACTTCGGCTTTAAGTTGGTCTTTTACTTTCTCCCAAGGACGATAACCTTCTTTGTTGATACCAGTTAAGGCAATAACCAAGATATGGTTGCTTTCGCCACATTCGTAAATAGGAGAAACAGCTCCCACCTTAGCACCAAAGACCCAACGCATTGCTTCACGAGTACCTGTGACACCGCCGATATTGTGTTCAGAACTGTATAGGTCGTTATGATCTAACAATTTGTAACCGGCAATCTCAGCATTCGACTTAATCTTGTCCAAAGTCGGATTTGAAGCCATGAACGAACTGAATTTGTTATATACATTATTGTAGGTTTGCTTGCTGAAGTCTACCGTACGTTTTACAACAGCGACTTTATACTGAGGTTTATCACCTTTCTTCGCAACAACTTGAAGAATCACATTTGCCTGAGCAAGTACCACGTCCTTCACTTCATTGACGCCGGTAGAAAGGATAGCTTGCAAATATTTTAGATTATCACCGTCGACTTGTGCCTGAGCATAATTGCTGGATGAAATCCAGTTAGGCTCACCGTTCTGACCATATTTTTTGGCTACACTAGCAAAATCGGCACCTCCTTTAATCGCTTTGAATGCACTGTCGGCTTGAGCTGTAGAATTGCCGTTGCCCTTAGCGAACTGAATTTGACGGAACTGAATAGAATCGGCAGCAACCGTTTTAGCCAACACCTTCATCGTATTCAATGTGTTATCGGGAGCATTAAAAAATGGTCCTACTACAGCACCAATCGCAGCACCGTCGAGGTGAGCAGCGATATCGGTAGGGAATGCCGTTTTTGGCAAAAACAGATCTTTATAAGAAACCGTAGAACCGGTAGAGCGAATAAAAGCACTCATATCTTGTTGGCTTTGTCCCAACTGCTGAGTATATTGATTCATCTCCTTCTGAATAGCAGCCTTATCGGTAGCACTAGCGGTAACCTGAACATCGATATATTTGATATCACGAGTTTCGGCATATTGACGGAACTGTTCTTTCTTCTTATCGTACATGCTCTTCAAATCAGAGTCGGTTATTTTCACATTTTTATCAGGTATCGAGCTATAAGGAACAGCGGCCAACAAAGCTTGAGACTCATTTACACGACCTTCGAAAGAATTCTTCGCTTCAACCGGATTAGAAATCAACGATTTTGCGATAAGAGCTTGATATTTTTGAGCCAAGCGAGTAGATACTAAAGTCTTTTCGATAAATTTCCAGAATTTGTACATAGACTGATATTGTTCAACATACTGTTGTGGAACTTTTGTCATATCCATTTTAGAATACTCTACCAGAAATTTATTAAGCATATCCTTATCAAACATTCCAGTTTGTTGATTGCGGAAAGGAGTCTGCTGCAATAGAGGATCGGTACCCTGGGCAAGAATAGATTGAATCTCGGCATCTGTCACCGTCAACCCCATTTTTTTTGCTTCTTTGCTGACAAGCTGATTATTTACATAAGTTTGCCATACTTCATCTTTCAATTGATCATTTTGTTCTTCGGTTAAAGAACTTGCACCGGTTGTAAGCTTTACAACATCGGTATATTCTTCCACTAAATCTTGAAAATCTTTGGCTGTGATTGTCTTACCATTTACTTCGCCAGCCACTGTAGACTGTTTAGGTCCCAATACTTGCCATGCATCACCGGCAATAAAAGCGAATAAGGCCAAGCCAATTACAATCACCAAAAGAGGCCCTTTTGATCTGATTTTTTGTAATGTTGCCATTTTAATTAATAATTATTTATTTGTTTTTCCTATTTTTCTGTTTATAATTTGGGCACGAAGATACAAAAAAAGTACATCTACTGCCATCTAAAATTGAAAAATTTTATGATTAGAATGGATAAGCTCTCTATTTTTGCACTTTTAGGCTTACAAGTTCTATCCTAACCGGTAATATTTTCAGTATTTTAAACTGATAATTTTCTATCGAAACAATTTCATGAAGTTTCGGAAATCCTTGATATTTATTCAATATCAACCCACCTATCGTCAGATAATCATCCGAAACGGGCAACTCTAATCCGTAAGTTTCATTTACTTTTTCAATCTCGAGACGGGCAGATAAGACATATTCATGTTCACCTATTTGCTTACTGACATACGACGAAGTATCATGTTCATCCTCTATATCTCCAAATATTTCTTCTACTAAATCTTCTAAGGTAACAATACCCGAAGTACCTCCGAACTCATCTACTACAACAGCTATCGATTTTTTTTGCTGCATGAATTGTTTCATCAGTTTATGAGCGGCCATTGTTTCGGGTACTATCGGTAAAGTTTTAATACAGTTTTTCCAATCTTCCGAATCGTGAAACATCTCTGAAGAATGAATATATCCGACAACATTATCAATACCACCATCGTATATAATAACCTTGGAAATTCCAGATTCGACGAAGACCTTCATCAATTCTTCAAGCGTCGTATTATTCTTATCTACTCCCACCACTTCTGTACGGGGAACAATACAATCCCTCACCTTAACGTTTGAGAATTCTAACGCATTCTGAAACATTTTAACTTCCGTATCGACGTTATTAGAATCTTGCGCATGATCAATACTCAATTGAATAAAATAATCTAAATCCACTTTCCCAAAAGCTTTCGCTTTGGTTTCCGTATTGACCCTCAGACCGAACATCCGCAAAAAAAGATATGAAATACCAGACGCAAATTTAGATATAGGATAAAGTACAATATAGCAAATAAAAAGAGGAAAAGCAAAGGTACACAACATGCCGCTCGGATCTATTTTGAAAAGCGACTTGGGCAAAAATTCCCCCGTAAGAAGAATAATGAGTGATGAAATCAATGTCTCGGACAAAACAGTAGCAAAATTATCACCCGAATTATCGTTAATGCCAAAAATAAAATAGCCAATAACCTTAGCCATCAAAATACCATAGATGACTAACATAATGTTATTGCCCACTAACATTGTCGAAATAAAATTGTTGGGAGAGTGAAAAAAAAGATTCAAAATACGAGAAGTTAATTTTCCTTTTTCATCTAGGCGCAAACGAAGTTTGTCGACCGAGACGAACGCAATCTCCATTCCCGAAAAAAATGCCGAGAAAAGTATAGACAAAAACAAATATAAAAATATAATCGGATCCATAAATACTATTTTATCGGTTCGGCTTTTACCGTATCTTTCGGAGCTGGATTTACATAAAAGATACCGGATATGTTTTTTATTTTCCAAACCGTCATTTGCTGGTTTGATTCGAATCCATGCCCCTTTATTACACGGTCTACCAGTTCGGCACTAATATACTTATCGGTATATATCTTCTGAGTAGACTGATTCCAAAAAAGTTCTTGAGTATTAAAATGCTCGCCTGCTCTATTTTTTATCGCCACATGCCCTATCAGGCGCCATATTTTTTGTTGGTCGTAAAAATAAGCCGTATCACATTTCACATTGGCTGTAATATGCATTAAAGAATCAAATTGCTCTACATAAAAACCTTTTTCGAAAGCCCAATGGGAAGGATGCCGTCTATCATAGATAAGCCACTCTTTGGCTTTCATTCTAAAACGAATTATTCCCGAATCGGAAATAAGCGTATTAACTCCATAAGTAGCCATTACCGGCATCGAGTCACGACATTGAATAGCGGCGGCTAGCCTTGTTTTCTTATTGTCGCATGAAACCAACACCAAAGCCACGATTAGCAGCCCCCAAGCTGTAATTCTCGTAATTCGGTCAAAATCAAAAAGACTATTTTTTATGTGTTGCAACATGCTCTATATTATCTTTTTTGTACAAATGCTTTATAATCATTGAGTATACGGTTCAACCCTTTTAACACCAAAAACTTATCTACAAAGATGCTATTTTTCAATTTAGATTCAAAAGGAAAATGCCTACCTCCCGTTAAAAAAACCAAAAGATTGGGATATTTTTGTTTCATAGCATCAATATAACCCGATATCTCATACTCCAAGCCTTTCATCACACCAGCCTGGATGGCAGTGTCAGTATTTACCCCAAAATCAAGATCAGGCTCCACATTCTGCACCAGCGGAAGATGCCCCGTAAAACAATGCAAAGCTTTGAAGCGCATTGCCACTCCTAATGAAATATTTCCTCCACGATATTCTCCTTCAGCATTAATAAATTCGTAGGTAATGCAAGTACCAGAATCGATGATCAAGATATTACGATAAGGGAAACGATCAAAGGCGCCAACAACGGCAGCAACCCTGTCGTATCCCAAAGTACGAGGAGTTTCGTAAAGGTTTTTGATAGGTAACGGAGTACGATAATCAACATATAACTTAAATATAGGAAGACTATCGAGAGCCTTTTTTACCTCATCGGTCAAATCTATGACACTAACCACAACTGCATGTTCTGGTTTATACCTATCATACATTTCAGACAGGCGCGACAAAGTTTGATTGGAATCATATACTTGTTCCAGCATGTCTTGTCCGTCGAAAACAGCAATCTTTGCAACTGTGTTTCCTATATCAACAATCAAGTTCATTGCCGTTGTCTCTATGCTACGGAAGACATATTCTATTCCTCCTTTTTGAGAAGCAAATTCAACTCATCAAGTTGACATTGTTCCAAAGGAGCTGGAGCATCAAGCATCACATCACGTCCTGAATTATTCTTCGGGAAAGCGATACAATCACGAATGCTATCCAAGCCGGCCATTATACTAACCCACCTGTCCAATCCGTAAGCCAAACCGGCATGAGGAGGAGCTCCATATTTGAAAGCATTCATCAAAAACCCGAATTGTGCTTGGGCACGTTCTTCTGTAAAGCCTAACACATCAAACATTTTGTCTTGCAGCTTACTGTCGTGGATGCGAACACTACCACCTCCCACTTCAATGCCGTTGCAAACCATATCATATGCCAACGCTCTCACTTTTTCGGGATGTTCGTCAAGCATTGGAATATCTTCCGGGTTGGGAGCTGTAAACGGATGATGGGTAGCCATCAGACGTTGCTCCTCTTCACTCCATTCGAACAGCGGGAAATCAATAACCCATAACAATGAAAATTTATTTTTATCGCGAAGTCCCAGTTCATCGGCCACTTTGAGTCGAAGTTCGCATAGCTGTTTGCGAGTTTTCATGGCATCGCTACCGCTCAATATCAAGATCAAGTCACCGGGTTTGGCACCAAACTTATCCTTCATTGACAGCAGCACCTCTTGCGAATAGAATTTGTCGACACTCGACTTAACTGAACCGTCTTCCTGTACACGAGCATAAACCATTCCTTTAGCTCCAATTTGAGGACGTTTCACAAAATCGGTAAGCGCATCAAGCTGCTTACGAGTATAAGTTGCGGCACCTTCAGCACAAATGCCACCAATATAATTAGCTTCATCAAACACTCCAAATCCGTACCCTTTCATCACATCCATCAATTCGACAAATTCCATTTCGAAACGCATATCGGGTTTGTCACTGCCAAAGCGTTTCATAGCCTCTATCCAAGGCATCCGGATGAATGGTTTTTCAAAATCCACATTACGAATCACTTTAAACAAATGCTTCGCCATGCCTTCAAATGTCTCTATAATATCATCTTGATCAACGAAACTCATTTCACAGTCTATCTGAGTAAATTCCGGTTGCCGATCAGCTCTAAGATCTTCATCTCTGAAACATTTTGCTATCTGAAAATATCGGTCTACTCCAGCCACCATAAGCAACTGCTTTAAAGTCTGCGGCGACTGAGGCAAAGCATAGAATGTACCAGGGTTCATACGAGAAGGAACGACAAAATCGCGGGCACCTTCGGGAGTGGACCCGATTAAAATAGGCGTTTCAATTTCCATAAAGCCCTGTTTATCTAGATAATTTCGTACTTCAACTACCATCCGATGACGAAGCTCTAGATTTGCACGGACACATGAACGACGCAAATCAAGATAACGATACTTCATGCGAATATCATCCCCCCCATCCGTATTATCTTCTATTGTAAAAGGAGGAGTAGCAGAAACACTCAAGACTGTAAGTTCGGATACGATAATTTCAATATCGCCTGTCGACAAATTTTCATTCTTATTAAAGCGTTCTTTAACAACGCCTTTTACCTGAATAACAAATTCGCGTCCCAATTTATTTGCTTGCTCACACAAAGCAACATTATCTTCTTCATTGAACACCAATTGACTGATACCATAACGGTCGCGCAAATCGACAAAAGTCATACCGCCCATTTTACGGGTGCGTTGTACCCAACCAGCCAAAGTTACTTTTTTATCTACGTCAGAGATTCTGAGCTCTCCACAAGTATGAGTTCTATACATATTATATATATAAGCTTTATTTTATTGTTATGTTTTGCAAAATTAGATAATAATATTGCAAACTTGTTCATACATAGTGATTTTTCTTCACCAAAATTTAAATTTTTTGAATTTCACTAGGGACGATCACTTTCAACTGATCGGGGAATATACGAATATCAATATCCTTTCCTATAGAAAGAGGTTCCCCATCAAAATGAGCACAACCGGACTTCTCACGATGAATAGTCAGATGTTTAGTCTGTAAGTGAGTGACATATTGACTACCTTCCATCTTCTTATTGAAGAGTCTATATGCCAACATTGGTACATCATAGGTTTTGAAAGGCGAAAGAATAACAACATCAAGCAGTCCATCACGCATTGTAGCCCGAGGAGCAATATAGGCGTTATTACCATATTGAGAAGCATTGGCAACCGTCACCAAAAAAGCTTTATACTGTTTTTCACCTTCTTCATCGGTCGTCAATGTATAAACCTCAGGCTCATAACGAAGATAATCCAACAAAGTGGTCTCTACATAGGTGAGCAATCCTCGAGTTCTCTTCTTCGAGAAATCCATCGTAACCGAGGCATCAAATCCCACTCCACAAGTACAAAAGAAAGGATGACTGTTTATCGTTCCATAATCTATCCGTTCAATTATATCTTTATTAATAATACTCACAGCTTTACCAACATCCATGGGTATATGCAGATGACGTGCCAATCCATTTCCCGAGCCACATGGTACTATAGCCATAGCAGTATCAGACCCGGCTAAAGAACGAGCCACTTCGTTAACTGTACCGTCACCACCTACAGCCACAACAATATCCGTTTTATTTTCTCGCTCGGCTGTGGCTATTTCAGCACCATGCCCCGCATAAAGAGTCGTCATGACCCTAACATCTAACCGATCCGAATCTAATATTTCATAAATCAGGCGTTTGATGCCTTCCTTTTTCTTCGTCCCCGAAATAGGATTTACAATAACAGCTACAGTCTTCTTCATCCGATATACTCAATCTATTTTGGGCGACAAAATTAATACATATTTCGCTGAAATTGAATTTTTATCTTTCCTATCTATAAGTAATGCAAAAAAAAAAGCAATTTTGCAGTAGAAAAAACAAAAATTAGTATCTTTGCACATCAAAAAAAGAAAAAAAGAATAAACATGCTACCAACGTTTCGAAGGAGGCAGCAATAACTAACGATAAATACATGGGCTTATTACAAGACAAGTTTTCTAAATACGACTTACCACAGCAAGTGATGGCTAAAGGCGTATATCCCTACTTTCGTTGCATAAATAGTGCACAAGACACAGAAGTTATCATGAGTGGGAAAAAAGTACTCATGTTTGGTTCCAATTCATACATGGGACTTACCAACGACCCTCGTATTAAAGAGGCAGCAATTGAAGCCACCCGAAAATATGGAACCGGATGTGCAGGTTCTCGCTTTCTGAATGGGACATTGGACATTCATGTTGAATTTGAAAAAGAGTTGGCAGAATTTGTTGGCAAAGAAGATGCTATATCATTTTCTACAGGTTTTCAAGTTAATCTAGGAACATTATCGGCTGCTGCCGGTCGTGGGGAGTATATCATCTGTGATGAGCGCGACCATGCATCTATTGTAGACGGACGCAGACTTTCTTTTGCAACTTGCTATAAATATAAGCACAACGACATGGAAGCTCTGGAGAAATAGCTCAAAAAATGTGATCCTAATGCAGTAAAGATTATTGCCGTAGAAGGTGTTTTCAGTATGGAAGGTGATATTGCCAATCTACCGGAGATTGTCCGTTTAAGCAAAAAGTACAATGGCTCTATCATGGTAGACGAAGCTCACGGACTTGGCGTTCTTGGTAAACAAGGACGAGGTACCTGCAACCATTTCGGACTAACCAAAGATGTTGACCTCATTATGGGTACATTTAGTAAATCATTGGCATCTATTGGAGGTTTTATAGCTGCAGACAAGTCTGTTATCAACTATCTTCGTCACAATTCCCGCTCATACATATTTAGTGCCAGCAATACTCCAGCAGCAACAGCAGCTGCGCGTATGGCTCTCCACATTATCAAGAGCGAACCGGAACGCATTGAACATTTATGGTCTCTGACACATTATGCATTGAAATGCTTCCGCGACAGCGGCTTCGAAATAGGTGATACAGCAACTCCAATCATTCCACTTTATGTTCGCGACATGGAAAAGACATTTGCCGTAACAAAACTAGCTTTTGACGAAGGTGTATTTGTGAATCCGGTAATACCACCGGCTTGTGCTCCTGAAGACACACTGATTCGTGTTGCATTAATGGCTACACACACTAAAGAACAAATAGATTTTGCAGTAGACAAATTGGTTAAATGCTTTAAGCAATTAAATTTGCTGTAAGTACACAACAAAGAATAATAACCAAAAAGAGAAGGTCTTCGACAGATCTTCTCTTTTTGATAATTTTACCCTCGTTACAAATAGTTGTAATGAGGGTAAAATTATTATACCTATTACAGTTACACCTCAGTTTATTGGCCATATTAGTATTCAACAATTATCAAAAGCTTATTCTAAAAAGAAACACACTAATATTTTCAAAGGCACCACATAAAATAAACGACTACTATAGTATCCCCTAAAGACTCAATAAACAGACATAAGCAGACAGATTGATACCGCACCTTACTTGTTAACTATTTTTATAAAAATAAAATAAACACATACGGATATTATTTACTATTTTTGCTTGTTAAATAATTTAAGATATGACTTTCCTGCCGTTTACGTTTTATATAATAAATGATGCTATTTATCTTATCATAGGCATCATGCTTCTCACAGTGAAATCATACTCAATTTATGCGAACGCTTATGGGCGTATAAGACGAAGTATCGCATGTGTTGCTTTTATAGAAGTTATAAAAAACATCATAATCTCATACTTTACATACAAAGAGGACGACCTCTTCCTCTTAAATTCCTTTACAATACCTCTTATTTACTATGTACAACTACTAATCATTACATCTTCTATATTAAACTTAATACATCTTCGTTTTACAAAGACACACAAATTCTACTTGTTTTTTATTCCTATATCGTTTCTACTGATCGGATATATTATCGTATATTCTACGTGGCAAGACCCAAATCCTTCTTTTTCAATAGAAAGTTACGCCTCTTTCACCTCATCAAAGACCTCGAAGATCTTTAGTAAAATCATATATACCATTATAGCCTTTGAAATCATGACATACTTATATCAAGTATTTAAAAGAGAAGAACTATTCAAAAAAAGACTATCAAACTTTTCACGGAACAGTACAAAAAAGAACAATATATCAAACACAATCTCTTATCTTTTTTTAGGGTATTTAATATTATCGGCATCCAATTTTGTAATCACAAATACAGCATTCAATTGTATAATACTTTGCATTAATGCCTTTCTTTTTATCATTGCAGCCATATCAATCATGAATCTAAATATCCAGCCCATATACAATATAGATCCAACAATAAGCCCATATTCTGAAACAGTAAAAGCTACAGAAGAACGCAATGCAATAAGCCGTGACCGCAACCTGGACATAGCCCTCTCTGAATGGGCAAAACGTCCTGAAAAGCCCTTTTTAAATGACGACATAACATTAGCTTCTGTAGCAGAATCGCTGAATGTCAGTCCAAGATTACTATCAGCATACTTAAATCAAATATATACCACAAACTTCAATACATGGATCAACACCCTACGAATAAAAGAAGTAAAAAGGTTGATAGATGATAGCTCGCAAAAGACATTAGCTCAAATCGCAATACAAACAGGATTTACAGACCAAGCAGCCATGGCCAATACATTTAAACGTCTCACCAATATGACGCCTTCCGAATATCGAAAACAGAAAAACGCAACAGAAACAGACGTATGTCGTAGCAATAACTAACGGAAGTTACTGCGGTAACTAACGGAAGTTATCCTGACAACTAACGTTAGTTTCTTCAACAACATCCGTTAGTTACCGCAGCGACATACGGTTGATTTTTTGCAAAGTTGTCGTATGTTAGTTTTTCCGGTGACGTCCTTAAGTTTTTCAGAAAACATATGGACATCAACAAATTCAGGGGCATATGTCGTTGTAGGAAGATAAGAACGACACTGATTTGTTCAAATAATCGTGTCTCACTGGCTACTTAAAAAGGGTCGTATCGGTATGAATCATTTCGATGTTTTTCTATCATACTTTCGGTACCTATTCCCGTCATCGTTATTGGCTGTATATCAGGCAGATATTGAGACACAGTACTTAAATGGGACCCTGAAAAGTGCTTCTTCTCTCTGACAATCAACGAATTATGATCTTTGCAAAAGAGCACTGATAATGAGTGATATAAGCACGTTTTTGAAGATTAGCGTGCTAGAATTGTCATTTCTGATACTCGATTTGTATTTTGAGAGATGCACACCCCGTTGACGCAAGATCGTACAGACCGACAATCCGTTATCTCGAAGTCGTTTTTCGAAACGTTTTAGGAGGTGAATATTGGGAGCGATACTGATACTATTTTAACCATACCGGAGTGACACTTCTTGATTGACAGAATTGAAGCTTTGTTTTCAAAAAATGATAAGGACGAACATAAAAATTCATAAGGACGAAACTAAAAGTTTATACTTACAAACATTTATTTTCGTCCTTATTATTTTTCCACTGTGTATCAACGTTTTGCGCGCGACACGCTTATGCCTTACTCTGATTCGATTTACATTCGAACGCTGAAACGATAGCGAAAATAGTGTCCAAAAAGGGTCTGTTGCTTAGACTGAGATAAAAAAGTATCAGAATCTCGAGTAAAATTCACGTTGAGATAAGTTCAGGAAAACGGATAAATATTTCATTCCTGCTCTCGCACCTCATCAACACAGATACAAATTCGACACACGAGATTATAAGGAGAAAAGATTTTACTAAATAGCGATTGAGATAGCACCGCTTTTCTTTGTTAATCCAAAATGAAAATAAATTAATTTTCTTTGTCGGTTCAAAGTACCAAAACACCATATTAATACTTATTATCGCAACTTTTACCGATAAGTAGACGCCATCAAAGCAAGGAACAAATTTTAAACATTTCAAGACCTTTTTGATCATCAATGGCTATAGATTTTATTTGTCACAGCCATATTCAAACTTGTCATAACAAATAAGGACATTTTTTTTCTCATATTTGTAAAATTACGCCATATATTTACAGGCCTTTAAATATTATTTCAGATATATTTGTCAATATTATTAAAATAAGAACACGAGAGAATCAATACAAACAAACATAAGCTAAAGATGTTAACATTATTCAAGCTTACATTTATTCTAACAATTGCCTGCACGTCCACCTTGATTATTCTTACTTACCTCACCGGACGTAGAATAGTAGATAAAGCATTCCGATTAGAAAGAAAAGCATATCTTACATTTCTGATAGTATCACTACTATCGGGTATCACATCAATCACTTACGGTAAATACTTATCGGGACAAATAGAAATATTGTCAGCCTATTCCATTATTTGGTATTATATACTTTTTGAAACATTCTTTTTTTCAACGACAGCTTTCTATCACGCATACTATGTCCGTAACAATCGTTATTTCCACAGACTCAACTACCCCATTATATTGGCCATAATACCTTATATTATCAATGCCATACACTACCATTTCAGCCATTATTACAGCATTTCGGATATTGTAACTGATTGTATCAACAACAGTAATATTTTTTGTATCAGATTCTATATGATATTCGTCTTGATAAGTGGTATCATATATATGCTCATCTTATTATTAAAATCATATCATAAATATAAGAAAATTGTGCAACATTTAACCCCCAACACCAGCAACATAAGGATAGACAGATTAAATAAGATATTACTCATTTGGAAGTTAGTAATGGCCCTGCTATTTATACAATTATTTACAGGGTCCATCTTATTTCATACCATCACAAATATAATATTTACATCAATATGCATCTGCTCTTATATTTTGTATACTCTGTTTCTTCAACGCATAAAAAAGAATGATGAGAAAGGAAAAAACATTAAAGAAGAGGTTAAGACCAAATACAATCTAGCAGTAAACGAATGGCTCAACATGGATCCTTGCCCACTGCTACAAAACAATATGACATTGCAAGACATAGCCGATGCACTAAATATACCCCGCCAAGATTTTTCGAAATACCTAACAGACATACTGCATACCAATTATTCAGGTTGGCTTAGTGATTTGCGAGTGAGAAAAAGTGAAGGGCTTATTGTGAATACCGACCTAAACATGTCAGAGATAGCATATAAATGTGGTTATGCAGACTTAGCAACGATGAGCAAAGCCTTCAAAAAGAAATATGGCATACCGCCAAGAGAGTACAGGAAAATCAATGCAACTATTTCCAAATACAAGTTCAAAGATTCTCAATATATGCACTTACTATAAAAATAGCAAAGCAAAAAGTTCTGACATAAAAGACCTCTTTGATAAAGAGGTCTAAACTATCACATGCAAAAATAAGAAATAATTCTTCGCCAAAACAATTGGCTCATATTACAATTCTATAGAACAAAACTTTTATTCAGATATTAAAAAGGGTGGAAATCCACACTTTATCAGCGCTTCTTTCCACCCGAGTCTATACCCCTTATTGTATAGAAATTTTATTATATTGGAGCCTTTAAACTAGCATCCGAATTATATCTTGAATTATTCAAGAAATCACTTTCACTCATGACAATGAAATCATTAGTTCCTATATTACCAGTATTGAAAGTTGTTTTACAATAGAGAGTAGGATTATTACTCCCATTGATTAAAGAGCCAAGAACTGTAAGGAACCCAAAATTATCAACATAGGCATCAAGTTCTGTATTTCCAGTTTTCATCTCCAATGTATAAAGAGCTACTCCACCTGATTTCGTCCTATCCATAGTACCACCACTAATAACCATATCGCTATATACATTTACACCGATAGTGAAAGAAGGACTAACATTATTACCACTTATCAAACCTACCGAACCAGTTTGATTTGCATTGATATTAATATAGTCAGATGCTGTTTTTGTATGCGTACCATCACTAATAATTGCTTTTGGAGCATCGATGGAAACAGTTCCTGTTGTATTTGCAGTCAAAGTTGCCGTATTTCCTGTTCCAGTCGTAGCAAGCGTAATATTCCTGAATGAGCCGCTACCACTTGCAGCAGTAAGAAGATTAGTAGAAGTGATGGATACAGGTTGAGTCTGAGCATACGTTTCTGTATTCCAATCAAGCGGATTAGTAACTCCCGACAAGGCGAAAGAACTAGCTAATACACCTTCTGACACGATATGGATTTTGCCAGCTTTGCCACCAGTAATAATGCCATCAGTTTCTGTAGCAGGAAGATAACTATTAGGATAAATATAAACGTCTGTAGCAGAAGTCCAATTACCGGCAATCAAATTCAATTGAGTGATAACATCTGAATAGTTACTAGCTGTCAATTTGTCCTGACCTTGATCTACTGTAATAGAAGTAATATTGTTGCTATTATCGCGATTAACAACTATTCTTACTCCATTAGCATCGTCACCAACAATATAAGTACTAACCGTTGTGCCATCATCATTTAAAATAACTCTTTCTTCCGTAGCATTGAAACCATCATTAACAGTAACAAGGAAATTATATCCTGCAGTCAACATATTGCCCCAAATTGTTGTCAAACAATTCGTCTTTACAGGAACAGAGCTAATATTGCGAACAGAAAGGACTTTCCAACCCACATTAGCAGGACTGCTACCCTCAGCTGTTACAGTGGGATCCCATGACGAATAAGCGCCACTAGTATAAGCCAATGACTCGAACGCCATATTATAAACGGCCGAGGCATTGTTAGAAGTAGGAATGAAATAATTGAAATCCAAAACAGGATAGTATCCTGTACCATCACTCGGAAGTTCTGAAACCAGAGATACTGCATGCAAATCATTATTTGCTTTGGTACCAGTAGCTTGAATCCATTTAATGGAAGATCTAGAACCTACATTGCCCGTATTAATAGCATTATATGAATATGTCGAATAGAAAGAGAAGTCTCCGGATGCAGTAGTCGGCGTTCCTGAATAAGCATTGAAACCCGTACTCAAATTAGAGACCTTCATTGCAGCGGCATTCATAATACGATTGACATCTTGCCCAGAAAAGTACGTTTTCCAGTCTTGTACGGTAGAGTAATCTGTCAGAACAACACGTACATTAGCCAAAGGTCGCTTAGCAGTAATATTTAATGTACTCCCTTCTTCACCGGTAATAGCTCCATCACTCGTCAACGTAAAATCGACAGTACCCGTATAGCAATCTTTCATTATCGCTTTATCGCCACCATTAGCATAAGGAGTTCCTGCAGTAACCCCCTTCATGGTAACGCTTGCCAGGTTAGAAGTATTGTAGAACAAATCCGCGTCGCCAGTTCCTTTTGCCTGAAAATCTATCCATGCTACTGCACGGTATGTATTGCCGGCAGGCAGACGCAAATTTTCAATAGAAATTTGGTTATTTGTAGGTGCAGAACTTCCTGCTATAACAGCCATAGGTTGTCTGACTTCAGCAATAGGAGTCGTTGGTTGCCCCTGAGCAAATACCTGAACAATAACCCGATAGTCATAATTAGACTGCAGACCATTATTATTAGCCCAATAATTAGTCCATCCTCCACTTTCTGAGGTGTAGCCTGCTGTATTCTCTGAACGAGAAGAAAGCCCACCGACATTGACTGTAAGGGAGACATTGGTTTCCTTACCGGTGACGGAAGGAACAAGATCATCATTAGTAGAACAAGCTGTCATCATTGCTGCTATCGCTAACAATGAAAGCGCAAAATACTTTTTCTTCATAATTCTAAACTTTAATAAATAGTTATATATAATATAAATTGGTTACTAACCTATGTCTCCATAGGTCCATGGATTTACTGGATAACCGAGATATCCATTCAATGTAGATATTCTTCGATAATATAAATTCAGCGGAGTCACGTCGTCATCAGCCTTTTTTATTTCCATACACTTATTGACAGATGGGAAAAGGATATTGATGGGGGAATATAGATTACTACCAGCTTGAAGTATCCCATAATCATGATTTACATTCTCGCTATCATAACCAGAGCCATTATATCTTATCCAGCAATTGACACTATAATTTCCATCAGTATCTCCAAACAGATAATCATAGAAAGAAATATTAGAAGCCGAAGAAACGGGAATATAGAAACTCATTGTGCGATAATAATTCACATCATCACTATGTATTACTTTTTGAGTATATGCATTATAATGTGTATAAACCTTATCATACATTATATTAATACTTGTCCCACCGTAAGGTAGAGTATAGTTATAGTCGTATTTTAAATTAACTCCGTCTTCGGTATAGGTAGCCTCATTGAGTACGACCCGATTAAAATGAATTTTATTAAGTACCCTCTTAAGAGTTACTCCCAACGCTTTGTTTACAACACCATCCTTATCTATAGAAAATTCAATCATTCCGCCATAGGCATCCTCAGCATTATTTTGGCTTGAAGTTATACCATAAATTTGACTTATATTTTGCAAATTGTCCGCATTATAATAACTATCCCCAAAATCCGCCCAACAAATAGCGGTATATTCATTGCCTATAGGTAAGCGTACATCAGCGAAATTAAATCCGGTTGTATAAACTGCATTATCTTGAGTTGTCCGAACTTGATGTAAGATGCAATTAGTAGATCCCTTGACAAATACTTCGATGACAAACCGCATCGTTGCTCCAGAAGGAATCATATTATCACCACCGGCTCTCGAAGCTGTGCCATTTGTTCCTACAGATGTATTAATGCCTACATTAAAAGTAAAGGCTTTGTTTTTTGTCCCAGTATTGTTGTTATCTACAGATTCGTTTTGAGAACAACCGACAAACAAACATAAGATGAAAATATATAATAAATTTGTTTTCATTACTTTTTGCTTTAAAGATTAATCAGGTATTACTACATCAATATGATCATCAAATGAATCATCAATTCCAGAAGTACCTATATTAGATGTCGTGATGAAAGGACCATAAATATAGGTTAACTTATTTCTCAATATCTTAGCTTCAACATTTGCAGATGTTGCAACCAGTACACTATTTGCGTCATAGACAGCCGCAATGAAATTGTAATATTGAAAATCCGTATCCGCCGTCCCCACAAAAATCACATCGCTTGCCAATGGATAAAGTTCGCCGCTTAAAGGTCCAGAAGTATATTTGTAAGACAAAGCTGTCGTAGCCCCTTGAGGCATCTGGGCAAAAGCATTATATTGAGTTGGTATCCACAATTGATATGCGATATTAGTAAATGCAGGTAACGGAGCATTATTCCCCTTTTCTGTAATATACTTCTCGTAATCATTGGCCACTACATTGTAGCAAGCAAATGGTCTCAGAAGAGTTATAGACTCTGTTACATCAACATCCGTTATGTCCTTTGCATATATCGTATAGTCAACATCTTGAGCATTCGAAAAAGCATCCTTGTCTTTGTTAAAGCCGATAGACAACATTTTTACTTGTGTCAGATCCGATACATCGAAAAACGGATTGCTTGTTTCTCCTTTTTTTACTAAATCGGCCCATACAACAGCCTTGAGTTTCTTTCCCGGTAAATCGACTTTAATAACCTGAGAATTATTACCTTCAGCCAATGCCGATCCAATAACTTGCTTACGTACTACTAATTTATTTTTATTTCCATCAGCATCTATCGTCCAAAATTCTAATGTGTAACGCACATCATAATCCGACGCGACATTTAAATAAGGAGTTTTTTCATTATCCCATGCCGAATTGAAATTTATGGTATACGTAGCATGCACGAAAAGCAAGTCATCAAGCTGATCAATACTAGTCAAATCTTTTTTTTCACATCCAAAAGAGACAGCTGCAAGTGCTAGCAACAATATCAATTTATAATATAGTCTATTTGTTTTCATATCAAAACCTCCATATAAATGAGGCATTCAGCCTGGTTAATGAGAAACTGTTTTTAACGACATGACCATCAAATATATTGTATGGATCATACCAATAGTATCTATCATAAGTAAGATGATCGAAGCCGGCAGATGCGCCTAATTCGAAGAACAAGCATTTTGCCTTATGAAAACTGAAGACATATCCACTAGACAATCCTCCACCTCCAAAATAGCCTTGCCTACCTGTGTGAGAGAATTTAACATCAAATTCGCCATAGCGCCCATATAATCCTAAATACCATCCGGTAAATTCTCTATGTTTCTTAAACCAGTAACGGAATTCTCCAGTAATCGAAGAAACATTATAACGATGGTGTCTAGCGATAAATGTTTTCCATTTATACACAACATCACACAACAATGAATATCGATTTCCCAAATAAAATTCCACACCCACATTAGGCATTAAGAGAGCCCAATAAAGTGCATTAGTACGCAAACCTATAGTAGGAGGCATACAATTACATTTTTTTACAATAGGAGCCACTGTATCTATGGGCTGATGTATCACTGTATCGATAGGTTGGGGTTGCACCTTCAAAACAGTATCCACCGGATTGCTTTTAGCAGTCGGTACTAGACGAATAAGCTGTACCGTACTAGCAGAACGAAGTATCGGAAAATACCATTTTAGCATATACTTAAAATAACGTCCTCCCTTATATTTACGCAATACCATCTCGGGATCCTGATTGCTAGGCACATTTTCAAGAAGAGTCAAAACAGCTGGTGCCCAATCATGTCCACTCTTCTCAATCATTAATTTAAGTTCATCCCAATATTCACCGCATCCCTGAACATCAAACCGATCTTCGGAAAAGCCAAAAGCTTTCATAAAATACTGCTTTATAGACTCTGCACGACGTTGACTCAATAACTCATTGAACTTTACAGGACCTTCTGGAGATGCATATCCCCGAATCTTGATACCAAGAATAAGATACTTATCTCCTTTTGAGTTCAATTCATTAATTTTAGCCTTTATATCACGCAATGTTTGCAAATTATTAGAAATTGTAGAATCCAATACCGCAGATGCAACCTTAAACTGTATTTGCCATTTATTGACAACTTCATCATCGACCGCCTTATATTTCTTTTCATAAGAATAATAAGATGGCGAAGCAAACAATAATGAAGAGCCAACCATACATATGGCTAACAGCGACATTAAAAATTTCCTATTCGTTATCATCATATCAATATAATTTTAAATGTTTTGAAAAAGACAATAGGAAAATTCAAGAAAAAGAGAAAAGAGAAAACATCGTTTTGCCCCTCCCATAATAACGTTCAAATAAGCTTTCATATTTCTATACTTTTAAGGGTTAATTTCGAGAACATTTTTTATCGTTTTTTGATAAAGCAAAATTAAAGGAGTAGCAAAAAAATAGTTTGTCAAACTATTCTAATAATTTGTCATCCCAAAAAATAAAGTTGTCAGCCCCTATTGTAATATTTGATACAGATGTACCAAATTCACAAAACGAGCACAACGACAGCAAGAATAAAAATCTGATTTTTAATAACATAGCAGTACATTCTTTTTTTTATATTATAAAGAAAGGCTGATAAAACTTTTTGGCAAATAGACATAGATTAATCTTTATGTCATTTGACAATCATTGATATGTGGTAAAGATTATTTAATATTCGCAAGAAAGTAGCAATATTCGTTCAGCAAAGACACTAAAGAAAAAAATATTCCACATTTAAGGGAAAAAAACAGATACTGTTTACCTCAAATGTGGAATATTATATATTAGAATGATAGAATGTGAAATATTGCACCTTTCACTTAAGCCAGATACAATATTTAGCAGCTATTTACCCAATATTTTTAAATAAAACTACTACTATAAAATAGTGCAGGTATGTACAATTTGATCTTTCAAGAATACAATTGATAAAAAATAAGATACATTATATCTCATGATAAGAAGACAACCATTCATTCATTTTGTCGAAAAATAGACCTAACTGATATCCATCAACAAAAGCATGATTTACAGTTATAGCAACAGGTATCACTAGCCTTCCTTCACGATTCACAACCTTACCGATGTTGAGCAACGGGAAATCGTTACCATAAGTTTGACGTTGAGTATGCTTTATCGAAGTAAAATACAATCCGGGCGTAACACTAATAGTCATTAAACCAAGTTCTCCCTTATGAGCATTAACGAAAGCATAAGGGTCGCTTTCTTCATTCAATGCATGAATAGTAAAATATGCCTCGCGATAAAATTTGATAAAATCTGCATCATATTGAACAAAGGCCTCAACAAATTTCCCCGTATTATTCACTTTTATAGGAGTCAAGGTATCTACCCTATCATAAATAACAGGTTTGCCATCTTTCAAACGATAACGCAATTCAGGTATTTCATTGGCAGCCTTGAGCACTGCATACAACGAATGGAGAAAGAAAGAAGTTCCCTTCGTCTTACATTCTGTAAATGTAACGCCACATTCTACTTCGGTAGTAACCGAAACGGAAGAATCGAGAAAGGGACGGAAAAATTCAAAAATATCTTTCCGTCCCCATTTTGTTTCATCTATTAATTGATAATTATTTATTGACATAATCTTTAGGGAATTCCGTATTTTGTTGTATTTCTCCATTACGTAAGCGAATCCACGTATGGATTGTACGTTCTCCTTGTTTGATTTCAATAACCCTAGCCCCATTGCCTTTCAAATGATTGTATTCCGTATTACCACCCGAAAAGCGTCCGTATGCGAGCAATATACCATACCAATTGACAGCATAATCATCATCGTGATCATGACCGCAGAACGTACCCATAATATCACCTTGTTCTTTCATTGCACAAAACAATCCGCTGTTAAGTTTAGGACTACACATCCACTCTCGACGACTACCGTAGAGCGAGGCATTTTGGTCCAGAGCCGCTTCGGCGTATTCGGGAATAGGTATATGAAAGAATGCTAAAGAAGGCAACGGCTTCCCACCATTCTTTGATGTATATGCCTTAGAAGTCCGTACATACCAATCTATTTGGTCGCGATAAATATAATCGTACCCTTTCACTCCGGCTTTTTCCAAGCGCGAGTCGTTATGCGAATCAATTCCATAGATCACCGCTTCAGTTTTCTTTCCGTCGGAAGCATATATTGGCAAATCAAAATTGCAATCACCCGAAACACCTTTGGCTGTAACCGTCATATTGAATGGCACATTTTTCACAGACTCAAGCAAAGCACTGTCTGTTACATTAAACTGATGATCGTGATTGCCAAACACGAAAGCAAATGGGATTTTGTACTGCGACACGTAATTCATCACTTTCTTAAAATTATCGATAGCCGGTTCACTATAAATAATATCACCGGTAATCATAATAAAATCAGGCTTTTCAGTTTTTACTACTTGATCAATACACTGATAAGCGACATCTGATCGACTGTCGTTCCATACGATATGCGTGTCGGTAAACTGGACTATTTTAAAAGAGCCATCGCCCTTAAAACGAAGTTTAATATTATGTTGAGCATTGAGTGTACCAGCTACAAGCAATAACAAAGCCATGGTCATCAATTTCAACACATATCTATTTGAAATCATATCAGCAACTTTTTAGTATTAATATAAATCGAGATAATTATTTTTCTGTATCCGTTCTATCTATTTTCAATAGAGATCCGGTAAACGGATCAAAACGAACACTCACCGTCGTCTTCTTAGTGAACAAAGTCGGCGCCAAGTATTCCACACTTCCAAATTGTGTTACTAGAAAATCGGATATTGCCACCTGCTTATTTCCGTCTTTCAAAATAAGCTGTGCATGCCCTGGAATATTGTAAGCTACGCCCTCGTTTTTATCTTCTTCTTTTTTCTTTTTATTATCTGTAGCATCCTGTGCCCTTAAATCCACCGCATCCATTTTCTTTATTGTCAATAAAAAGGGGCGACCGCTTAAATCATCTTTATCTACCAAGCCTAAAGCATCTGAAAAACGAAATAGTACCCGATCATTCATCTCCGAAATTTCAAAAGGAATGGTAATGGACTGTTCTTCTGTCTTATATGTACCAGTAAACATAGAAGTCAAAGCTTTCTCTTGTGCATCAAGATTATCGAGCATTAACTTAAGTTGCGCACCGTCTTTCGGCAGATTATCAGCTTCTCCCTTCACCAAGTCGCTACGACTTTCACGAATGTTATATATTTCTTTCGAGATAAGTTCAGCCATCTTAGCAGTAGAACCAGCCATCAATATTTCCTCAGAGAGCAAGGTATGTGGGTCCAGTTCCTTTTGCTCTTTCGCTTTTGCTATAGGAGCAGGAGTTTCATCTGTAGCCGGTGTAGCTTGCGGCAAAGTCATATTTATCGATTTCACGATCCCCTCAGGAGTCAATTCCATCAGCGGGGCTGTAGTCTTTTCATTCATCGGTACGAAAAACACTTTCGTACTATCGGGCTTTGAAGCGAGTGTCATCTTGGCACTCTCAAAAATCCATTGTGTAGTAGAATTCGTAGGTACATCTGTCAATTTTAGATAACGTTCGGCATATTGACAAAGTTCACCCGGTGTAAAAACCGTTTTCTTCGAGAGAACACGAAGATTGACATAGGTTTGAGGTAATACATACTGCACGCCATATTTCGATTTCGAATCGCCCTTATTAAAAAACCTATTATACTGAGCCGATACCGGCAATATCGAAACAAGCACCAATCCAGCTATTAATAAAATTTTCTTATTCATCTCTATTACGTTCATTAATTGAATATTATCGTTCGAATTGTTTCCACACATTGGGTAATTCATTTACAACATCCATCGCAGTCATGGCAATCATTCCATTGGCGGTGGCAGCCTTGTCACCAGCCAATCCATGTACATAAGTAGCGATCGTTGCGGCCTCTTTTGCAGCATAACCTTGCGCCAATAAAGCCAAGACTATGCCAGTCAAGACATCTCCGCTACCACCCGTCGCCATTCCAGGATTACCAGTAGAATTGAATGCACAAAGCCCGTCAGGAGAAATTATAATCGAGTAAGCACCTTTCAGTATAATGTAAACCCGAAGCGCCGCAGCCAATTCGATTGCTTTTTGTAAACGTTCATAAGAATCGGCACACTTACCCACCAGACGTTCCAATTCTTTTGGATGCGGAGTCAATACTGAATAAGGAGGCAGTTTTTTGAGATAATCCTGATTTTCAGACAAAATATTCAGGGCATCCGCATCAAGTACCAAAGGTATCTGTATATCTTCTAATTGAAGCAAAAGAGCGGTTATTGTCTCTTCACGCTGCGATAATCCCGGACCAATAGCCAAAGCATCATAATCTTGCGTCGGAGACGGCATCGTAAAGCAGTGTTCATTCAAATCGGGCTGGATCATCGCCTCAGGTACTACTGCTTGAAGTATCGGGACATTAAGAGAAGGAGCATGCACAGTGAGCAGTCCTACACCGGATTTAAGGCAAGCTTTCGCAGACATTATTGAAGCGCCAGCCATACCATAAGACCCGGCGATGAGCAAAGCATGCCCAAAATCACCTTTATGAGCAAATTTCTTTCGAGGTTCAATCAACGTTTTTATATCCTCTTCTTCGAGTAAGGAAAAAGGAGTTTCCATCTTTCTAATACCATCCTCGCTTAGCCCTATATCAAGTACCTCCCATTCTCCTATCGCATCTTCGTTCTCAGCAAAGAAAAAAGCCATTTTGGGCATTTGCAATGTCAATGTCAAATCAGCATTTACTATTACATTAGGATAAATATCAAAACGACGTCCGTCGCCATTCAATCCCGAAGGAATATCTATCGAAACAACCGTTGCATCTGAAGAATTGATAAATTTAACCAAACCGGCGTACCCGCCAGTCAAAGGTTTATCGAGCCCGGTTCCAAATAATCCATCTACTACCACATGCTTATCTGTAAGTTGAGGAATCTGAAACTGCGTCGTTACTTCCGTAAACTTAACGCCTTCAACCCCCTTCAGCCTGTCACGATTGGTGGTACAGTCTTCCGACAGATGATTAGATGTATTAAACAAAAAAGTTTCTACATTATATTGTTTTTCAATCAATTTACGTGCTACAGCCAATGCATCGCCACCATTATTCCCTTGCCCCGCAAATACAACAATTGGAGTATCGATAGTCCAACGTCGCACTATCGCAGACGTTAAAGCATCAGCTGCCCGCTCCATCAAATCGATTGGACGTATAGGCTCATGCTCTATGGTATATTGATCAAGTTCCTTAATCTTTTTACACTGAAATATTTTCATCGCTTAATATACTTATATATCAATGTACAAAGATAGTGCAAGCCAGAGACAATAAAAAATAAATTCATTTATTTTTATCACCAAGACAAGACCTTATAAAGAGAATATTTAAGTTCAGAATAAGAGAAGTTGCAAAAAGGCTAATCAAATAATTAGCTATTTTGACAACGGCTCAGCATGAATATGACATTCTGGTATATTTTCTTCGGATGCATTTCTTTTTAGCAATACTATTTTTGCTTTTTTCGTCAACCAACAAGCTATAGGAGTATAGGCCTCTGGATGTACAGCAAAAAGCTCGTTGTATTTTGCTATTAATTCAGAAGATTCATGAGTGTATTGTGGTTGTCCATAAAGTTGGCTTATAAAACGATAAAGTTCGTTTTCACTCTTCCGGCTAAAAGATGATTCTTCTTCATTAACTACATTGAATAGACGCAAATCAAGAGTTGGGGTATCATCTTCTTTAGATGCAAACGTACAAAACTCTTGATTCTTATTCAACGAATTATTATGGCCTATATTATACCCCATATTGTCCAAATCTCCCCAACTGCGATACAAAAAATCGCGTTCGTTTGTCACATCTATACGCAACGTATCTCGAGAGATGATCTTTCCACCTCTATATCCTAACAGATAAGTTTCGTATACAGCGGGTAGGTAAAAGCATTGTATCCATGTAAATTTCAATACAGTTTCTTCGTGAGATGCATCTTTCTTTTGTGCAAATACCAGCATACGCTCATTCAAATCTTTAACATCCCAAACCATCGAATCGCATGTTGCTTTCAAAATTTGAGAATATAAAAGAGGAGAAAGCCCTCTATTGTCGACTATAGATAATTTTACAGGATCAAAAATATTCACTTTTACTTGTTCAGCCGATAATTTGAACACAACAGCCTCATTCGGATCAGGATCCACAGGGGTATCCACGCTATTGCTCCCTGAGCACCCAAAAATCAACAAAGCACAAAGAAAACAATACAAGATATTTTTCATCATTATTTTCATCTCAATAACTATTCAATCGTTTTTTTATATCCCACAAAGTGAGAGAAGTGTTCATCTTCAGAAATCTCCAAAAAGAGTTGCCTTACCGATCGAGAGTATCTATAACGAAACCACAACGGTATTTCTGTCCCGCCGTCTTCTTTAAGCACCAATAAGCCATTGAAATTGAAAACACTCATTGAATAGTTTCTAGAGAACTTTGCTCCATCCTTAATGACATTACAATAGAATGATCCATCTCCCATTATTATAGTTCCCGAATGCTCACCATCAGCAGACAACGGCTTCGAATCAGCATATTCAGCAGTCCAAGTGCCAATCAAATCGTTTTCATTTTTATATAAAAAACGCCCTCTTCCCATGAAAGAGTCACCTGCTCTTGAAAACGACACTCCATCATTCGATGTATTATAGGTCATAGAAACTGCATTTTCAGTGCCATCTAATTTCAAGGATATTTTATTATTCCCTATTCGATTCCACACAAAAGTTTTAGATGCCAGACAACCATCATTAACGTTGAAATATGAAAAAATCCCCGAACCGGTTTTTCCAAACATATAAGAAAAACCATTTGTGTAAATATCAGATCCGCTTGCATACAAGTAACCAAGTATTGGTAACTTCAATACATAACACTGCATATCACTCGTCGTCATTGTCGCCCCAGATAAATCATAAGTACACTCATCAGCGGTTCCACCAGCAAAACTGATTTTTAATTTCCCCTGTTCTGTACTCCAATTAAGTTGACCCTCTTTTAGTGAATAATCGGTATACCGCCCAGTTCCATCAGCATTGAGTACCATTTCGGTTGCCCGAGCTTTATATCCGTCTCGATTATCCTTTGTCCAAGTTCCTACTAATAAGGAATCATGTTGTAGATCGGATTTCGACGTATCATCATTACCACAGGAAAACAATGAGGTCAACAAAAAGGACAGACACAGTACGTTAAACAATTTTTTCTTATTCATAGTTAGTAGCTTTTCAGATGAAACAATCGCATAATGCCCCATCAATTTCAATAATTTCCAAGTAAAAATACAAAAACTATTACAAGTAAGTGTTTCAACTAAGACGAGTATCGCGTTTTTAAACTAAATTTAACCTTCAATGTTATTATTGTCTATTTTTATCCCTTCAATATTCAATATTTTTCTCATAATGATATTTTCTCCCAATAAAAGAGAAATAAAGCACCCAATTCACACAGACATTCGTTGCGTAAATGACCACATGGTGCTTATTTACGACAAGCCACAAAAAAACAAGGCACTCCAAACGTTAAGATTAGAGTGCCTTTTATAACTAGACATGCGAGGTAAACCTCCATACCTATATTTTATTCAATATTAGGAGTGTCCCACACTTTTGTAGCCGTGCAATTAATCATAAGAGCCTGACCGCCGCAAGTCATTCTGAAATCACCTTTCTCAAGACGCCAATGATTGTCAAGACCCACAAAAGCCAAATCGGAGGCTTTGAGTTTCATCGTCACAGTTTTCGTTTCACCAGGTTGCAATTCTACTTTTTCGAAATTACGCAGGCGCTGTTTGTCCGGAGAGATAGATGCAAACAAATCGGAAGAGAACAATAGTACAGGTTCCTTGCCTACCCGACTGCCATTATTGGTTACATCAATCGAGAAAGTGAGTTCATCGGCAGAAGCGAACGAAGATTTGTCAACTTTAAAATTACTATACTTATAAGTATTATAGCTTAAACCAAAGCCAAAAGGCCATTGTACATCTATAACAGCATCATAGTTATAGTTTCCTCCCATTTGTCCCATGCTCTCACAAGGTTTGAAATCGTATGTGCATAACGAATTGGTATGATGAGGATAAGTGAACGGAAGCTTGGCAGAAAAATTAGCATCACCTGCAAGAAGATTGGCAAGAGCATCGCCACCATAGTTACCCGGCAACAAGATATCGACAACAGCTTTTGATAGCGGCTCAATATCTTCGATAATACGTGTACGACCTTCGTTCAAAATGAGTACAACCGGTTTACCGGTAGCAGCTAATGCCTTAACCAAATTGCGTTGATTCTCCGAAAGTCTTAAATCGGAAAGATTACCAGGAGTCTCAGCATACGAATTCTCACCTATACAAGCCACAATAACATCGACATTTTGAGCAGCTTTCACTGCGCTATCAATATCGGGAGTATTCTCTTCAAAATATTGTCCCTTTTCATTATAGGTCACCCCTTGTTGCAATGTAATATTGTCTTTGCCAAACTTATTGCACATCGCCTCGTAGATGGTATTGTACTGCTGAGCACATTGATCGACTTTATCACCTTGCCAAGAATACGACCATCCGCCGTTAATACAGCGCATCGTATTGGCATTGGGACCGGCAAGCAATATCTTTGTATCTTTTTTAAGAGGTAAAATATTATCGTTGTTTTTCAACAATATTTCAGATTCTTCGGCAAAACGAAGAGCATCATCGCTGAATTCCTTACTACCAAATTTCTTGTATTTCTTGATATTCCAATCTGGTTTGTCGAATAGATTCAAACGATATTTCAAGCGCAGAATACGGCGAACGGCATCGTCAATACGGCTCATAGGCACTTGCCCTTCGTTAACCAATTCTTTCAGATAATCGCAGAAGCTAACTTCGTAAGGGACCATAGACATATCTACTCCGGCGTTGATGGCTATTTTTATCGCCTCTTTCTTATCGGCAGCAATATGATCACGCAGACATAGATTATTAATATCAGCCCAATCGGTAACAATCATACCGTCCCAATTGAGACCGTCTTTCAACCAATCCGTAAGCAACGTTTTATTGGCATGAAAAGGGATGCCCATATTAAGAGATGAATTTGGCATAAGTGACAACGCTCCGGCACGAGCAGCATTCATGAAAGGCATAAAATACTTTTCGCGCAGATCACGTTCCATAACCGACGAGGGCGTACGATCTTTACCAGACACAGGAACGCCATAAGCCATATAATGTTTAAGACAGGTACCTACATGATAGTCATCAATATGATTGGGATCATTTCCCTGAAATCCCAATACTGCTTGACGACCCATTTCGGAGTTCACATAGCAATCTTCACCAAACGACTCCCACATACGAGGCCACTCCGCATTACGCCCCAAGTCCATAACAGGAGCATAAACCCAAGGGATACAACCGGCTTTGGATTCGTAAGCCGACACTTCGGATACACGATGAGGGATGCTACGATCAAACGAAGCAGCCTGATTGATAGGTTGAGGGAATAACGTTCCACCCAACGTATATGTGGTACCATGAATCTGATCGACACCATAGATACAAGGTATGCCCATCGTTGCTAACGACTTCTTCTGAATCTGACGAATAGCTTCTGCCCATTTCTCTTTGGTTTGGGCAAGGCTTAACGGGACATTGAGGAGTGACCCGACCTTATACTTACCTATTATAGTATCGAGCTTTGCTGCACTTAGTTTGAAATCATTAGGACTGGAAAAGTCTGTAACGACATCAATTGTAATCTCACACATTTGCCCTATTTTCTCGTCAAGCGACATCTTTGCCAGAGTCTGCTCTACTTTCTGCTCGACGACAGGATCGACCGGAATACAAGGCTTCACTTTGTTTTGAGCAGATACCGCACCTGCCACCGCAGTAGTCATAGCCATAGCATACAAAATCTTTTTCATCATGTTATTAGTTTATTGTGTATAAAAAATAGTTCCGTTGAAGTCTTCTTTTCTTTTTTATATAGCGGCAATGCAACGCACCTTGTTGCGAGTATCTTTAGAATCACCTGAGCAAACGCCGGTAGCAAAGTCAACATACCAAGCAAGGTTCTTGTCTACCTGAGTAGATGTCCAATAAAAATGTTTCTTCAAACCAACCGTGGACAAGTTACCCAAAGCCATATTGGCATCGAAAGAACCGTCTTTTTTAAATTGAACTTTTCCTAGATTGACTATAATTTCGGCCCATTGTCCTACGGCCGGAATATACCAACCACTCGTTTTACCCGCCGGAAGTTCGACCATATATTTCGCAGCAGCCTTAAATGCTTTATAAGAGGCTACACTCGAAGCATGAGAGCATTCATAACCATTTACTATCACACTGGCAGCCTTCCAGTTCTTCCATGAATATTTGCCAAAAGGATCTCCAAGTTCTTTGCCCAACATACCCCATTCGCATTCTTCGCCGGCACCTGCATTGGCAAGCGCCACAATCTGACCATGACTCCAGCCTTGTTTCTTCTGAGTAGACGTTGTTTTAAGAGAAAAAACGACACCTACACAAGTCTTAGAAGAATCTTGTTTGGTAGAGAAGGTACCATCACTGTAGTAATAATCACCTATTTTGAGCTGAGATAAATCTGTTTTAGTAGCTACCCCTTGTGCTTCCGCATTAGATTTTTTTCCATTACAAGCTCCAAGGAGCAACATTGAGACTGCCGCAAAAATTAAGGCAACACCTCCAAAACATTTTTTTTTGTGCATTTTCTGTTATTATTTTAAGTTGATAAATATTCGTTTGTTACAACAATAGCATTAAAGCAAAACGCATGTTCTGCTCAAAACATATTGCAAAAATAAAGAAAAATACTTTCGACGCAAACTATTGAGATAAAATAATACAAAAGGAAAGTTAATTCAACATTTCAGAGTCATTAAAGATTCGTATAAAACAGATACAAAGGCTGCTTAACACGAAAGCGCAAAAGATTTTTTAAACTCTTCTTTTAGCCCAATCCAATAGCTTCGCCGTATCATGAAAGCGGTATTGTCCTCTACTGGAATGCATCACGACAACAATGAGCCGTTTGCCATTCTTCTCATACGAAGTAGCCAAGCAACCCAAAGCTATATCGGTATAGCCGGTTTTAACGCCATTGACCCCACCGTACAGATCAAGCAATTTGTTTTCGTTGCGACAATGGATGTTTTTACCCGCATGAAACTGCCACCTGACTCTTTTTTCCTTCGTTTTGACAAACTCTCTGAATTTGACATTACGCATACAATAGGTAGCCAGTAAGGCCATGTCACGAGCTGTAGAATAATGATTGGGGGCATGCATGCCATTAGGAGTTACAAAGTGTGTGTGATTCATGCCCAACATTTTTGCCTTTCTATTCATCTTATTGATAAAGCTATCGCCACGCGTCGATAAATATTCAGAGAGTGCGACAGCTGCACCATTGTTGGATGATAGCATAAGCATATATAGCAAATTAGACATCACAAGGCGATCACCTTTAGATAAATAAGTATCCGATGCATCACTTGCCTGTTGACTAATAGGAACTACCGAATCAAGACGCCCGCTTTCAATTGCAAGAATACAAGGCATCATCTTGGTCATGCTGGCAGGATATTCTTTTCGATCGGCATTCTTCTCAAAAAGAGTCTTTTTATGAATAGGATCGACTACAATAGCGGCATCAGCCGAAATAGCCTCTGCCATACGTTTGTCGGAAGCGACTTCGGCTCGAGTTTGAGCAGCCCATTGCTCTGGAGATATGGAAGTAGTCACTTTCTCTATATTGGCTTTCGGATGCCTTGAAGAGAGGAAACAATTATAACCTATTCGAGCCGCGGCATATATAAAAACTACAATGAGTAGCAAACTTATAATAATTCTTTGATTCTTTGTTTTCATGCCGCAAAAGTATAGAATTTCTTTGAGAATAGAGGCTCATAGGTAAAAGTTAGTGGACTAAACATAAGTATTATTAATAGCACATCACATAAATAAAGACTTTCGAGCCCGCGGCATGAATAAAATTGTCGTATGTTCCTTTTTTCGGTGACGTCCTTAAGTTTTTATGAAAACGTATGGACGTCAACAAATTTAGGTACATACATGGTTTTTGGGTGGCAAGAGTCCATTGCTGCATTCCAAGGCCATGAAATCATCTGCATTTCAACCTTTGCCACCTCCGTATGACACCATACAGAGCTGCCACACAGCATGTT
>JAAYUD010000070.1 GCA_012517855.1 Bacteroidales bacterium | reverse complement strand
TGGTACTTATTGATCTAAAATTTGAACCTTTGCTTTCGAAAAAATGATAAGGACGAACATAAAAATTCATAAGGACGAAACTAAAAGTTTATACTTACAAACATTTATTTTCGTCCTTATGAATTTATCGCTGTATATCAATAATTTACGTAGCATCCATTTATATATTGCTTTTATTCGGCTTACATTCGAGCGCTGAAACAATAGCGAAAATAGTGCCCTACAAAAGGCTGTAGCCGATGTTTGGATAAGAAAGTATCAGAACATCTGGAAATGTTCACATTGAAATACGTTCTGAAAAATAGATTGTAGGCAAAGTGTTGTATCATAGTCCCTTTCTATGTCAATGGGGTAAGCACTCCTACTGTTTACATGGAATAAAACAACATCAATGTGACTGTTCATACAATTCTTTATTCTGCAAAACAGATAAATATTTCACATCCTCTTGCAACACATTCATATAAATCCAGCCTTTGTACACCATTCTTTAAAAGATCATTGATAGTTTCGATGATATACCTTTTCCGAAGCAACATCTTATCCCACATGGACATGAGTTTATTTTTCAGGTTTGCCCTTAACTATATATCCCATTGTCGAATAAAGAGTCAAATAGCTGTGGTGAACTCAGTCCAAAATGAGAAAAATATCCATTACATGAGATATTTCACCTAAAGAGGTGATATTTTGAGATTCTATTGTTATTTTTGCCATGTCAGAATAATTTTGAATGTTGGGGTTTCTTAGCACTAAGGTAGTTGGATTTTCTGACATCGTTAAGTGTTCATATGCTTTTTGTATATCAGACACTTATGCTTTTTATAAATAGCAGCACTGTAAAATTAAGGTATCTCTACAAGTGCGTAACTTGACACAAAATCAAAATACTTATATGGATAAGATAATAAATATTCCTCTGAAAATTAAGCTAAAATATTTGAGGTACAACATTCAAAAGTGTAAGTCATTTGGAGTTGTTTTTATCCTAGGTGTTGCCCTTTTGCTGTTAACCCAATGTTCTGCTCCTAAGATATTACCATTTTCAGTATGTCCCAGTAATGTCCCTAAGGGAATGACCTTGTTACCAGTCAAAATTGACGGATTGGATGCCGATTTCTTTCACGGAACATCAACCACACCACAAAAGGCCATAGTCCTATTAGGAGGATCAGAAGGGGGAAGAAGTTGGAGTTATCACCTAGACTTCATTCAGGAACTTATTGATCATGGGTTTTGCGTTTTGTCGCTACCCTATTTTGGTACAGATAGTCTCCCGAAAAATCTTAGAGGAATACCGTTAGAATATTTTCAGAAGGCGTTTCGCTGGTTATCTGCACAAAAAGATATGGTGATTTCTAACAATTATGCACTTATTGGTGTTTCTCGTGGAGCGGAGTTGGCATTACTTTTAGGAAGTCGCTATTCAGAGGTTAATGCGGTGGTTGCAATTGACCCAAGTTCTGTTGTTTTCCCTGGACCCCCAACGGGCTTATTTAATGCCTTGGGTAGGCAACATTCTGCATGGAGTGAAAAAGGACGAGAACTACCCTTTGTGTCGATACCATTTTCTTGGACTTCAATTAAAGGAATGTTTTCTGGTAATAGAACACGGATGTTTGAAAAAGCTTTAAAGGATACAATACAGGTAAAACGCGCTACAATCCCTGTTGAGAAAATAAATGGACCTGTTCTTGTGATTTCCTTCAAGCGCGATCAGGTTTGGCCATCACCTTTCATGTGCGAAAAAATAGTAGCACGCTTACATGACAACAAATTTAATTTTTATTATGAACATGCAAGCTATGATGGAATACATTCTGATTGGTCAATCAAAGCTTGTCGGACAAACATTATGTCATTCTTAAGGGAACAATTTCTTTCGCTTGAATCAAAATAATTAAGGAATTAGAGTTCTTTTACTTCTCTTTATCGCTAACTGAGGTAGTCAATGGTAATGAACAGATTGTTATATATAAAGCACCTTGTGCAAAATAATTTACAAACAAAGACCAGTTTTTCTTCAAGGCAATAATTTGGTCAAATTTCTAAAAAGCACTGAAATAGGCGTTTTTATCGTTTTTGCAGAATATCTTTATATTACTTTTACGGTGAATATTGTTCATAATGATAAGATAAAGTCTATTTATTTAGCAATCTGTATTATATGCGAAACGGCGGTTTCATTTTTAAATACTGCAATTTCCCAAAATGAGGCCGATTATTGCTTTTTCCAAAAATCGCAGTCACAATATGCTACGACTTCGAAAATCGACAAACCTCTGCGGAATGTGCGGAATAGGAATCCCTCCTCTTTAATTTTTTTTTATTTTTAAATTTATGTAATTATATTTCTTGTAATGATAGTATCATAATGATAAACGTATTATATGTCGATAAAAAAAATATTGAGTTTATAGGATTTCTATTCCGCACATTCCACACTTTTAGTAAAATAAGACAACACAAAACAATTTCGTTCCACCCATCATTCGCACCGGTATCCGCACCTTCACCACTTCCCTTTTCGGGGTATGACACGTACCGAGTCCCAAAAATCAACCGTATGTCGCTGCGGTAACTAACGTATGTCGCAGGAGAAACTAACGTTAGTTGTCATGATAACTTCCGTTAGTTACCGCAATAACTAACGGAAGTTATGGTCGCGAGATACGTTAGTTATTGACAACCACCCTGCGCTCTCTGATACAAAAAAATACTTTTTATTGTCGCATGCACTGCCACTGGGAAAGACAACATGCGACAGACAATTCCAGTATCTAACTAGAGAAAATCATTCATTAATGTTCCAACTCTGAGATTCCCTGAGTTTGGTGGAGAATGGAAAAAGTGTAAATTAGGTGATGTTGCAACTGGATTTGATTATGGAATGAATGCAGCTGCAAAACCATTTGATGGCAATAATAAATATATTCGAATAACAGATATAAATGAGTCATCATCAGAATATTCTTATAATGATGTCGTTTCGCCTGATGCTATATTGCAAGATTTTTATCTTGTTAAAGATAATGATATTTTATTAGCTCGAACAGGTGCAAGTACAGGAAAATCTTATCTATATAAATCTAAAGATGGCTGCCTATATTTTGCAGGATTTCTTATTCGTATAAATATTCCAAATGATAATCCATATTTCATTTTTAGCCAACTTCATACAACCAATTATAGAAAATGGATTACTATTATGTCTGCACGTTCTGGCCAACCAGGTATTAACTCACAAGAGTATTCAAGTTATCCATTGTATTTAACTAATAAAGAAGAACAATCAAAGATATCTACATTGTTATCCAAGTTTGATGAACGTATCGCAACCCAAAACAAAATCATTGACAGGTTAGAATCCTTAATTAAAGGACTTTGTTTAAATTTGCAGTTGATAGGGTTAAAAGATAATACTTGGCAAAAAGTGTATCTAACAGAGGTCTTAACGGAGCGAAAAGAAAAGAACAAAGACAATTATGAGGTTCACTCAGTTTCAGTAAGCCATGGTATTGTCAACCAAATTGGGTATTTGGGACGTTCATTTGCCGCAGAAGACACATCAAATTATCATGTTGTGAAGAATGGCGATATTGTTTATACGAAAAGCCCCACAGGTGAATTTCCATATGGTATCGTGAAGCAAAGTATGATTATCGAGAATGTTGCTGTTTCCCCTCTATACGGGGTATATATGCCTGAAAATAAATATATTGGCACCATACTGCATTACTATTTTATGAATTGTAACAATACAAATAATTATCTTCATCCCCTAATTCAAAAAGGAGCAAAGAATACGATTAACATTACAAATCAACATTTTCTTGACAATACGGTAATACTGCCTAACAATACAGAAGAAATCAAAAATGTTGCTTCTCTTTTAAGTTCCATACAGTACAAGATAGCCACAAACAATAAATTGCTCAATAACTATAAAAAGCAAAAGCAATATTTACTTCAGCATATGTTCATATAAACATTTGCTGAAGTAAATATGTTTTCTGCTGGAAAAGCAATTCGAGTTGGTGTTCTTCTATTGTTATCTTTAGCTCAATTTTACTTAGATTTTTTGAAATGCTTTGTTGTTCAACAGGATTGTGTATGTATAATGGCATAGCAAAAAAAATATCATCTTTAATACTTACTCTGTCATGTCGTGTCCCTGTGTCTCCATTCTTGTAAATGTATTTATACCATGCTTTACTTTGGAAATACCAATATAAATAATTCCTATTGATATTTTGGGTGCTAAAGCAGACATATAAAGGAGAAATGATACCATCAATAGAACCTTCATATTTATTAATTGGTCCATACGGAGCGGCTGTAGATTTGCGCGGATTATAAACGAAATCACCACATTTGATAATATAATATCCGCTGGTATTTTCCTTATTGGCAATTTCTCTATCAAAGATTATTTCTTGTGATACTATTCCCTGATTGGCTGAATTACTCAGGACGTTGGTTATTTTATTATCCGTATTCTTTTTCGTTATTTTTAAAGAAATGTCAGACAATAGAATTTTTCGACGCTGACATAAATACTCAACACTAAAAATTCTTTTAATAATTGCCGACTTTAGTTTTCTCATGTCCTCAATGATTTTGTTTTGGGTTGAAATACGCTCATCAATTAGACTCATAAGCGATGCCAGTTTCTCCTGTTCTTTTGAATATTCAGGAATATTGATTGAAATCTTTTTCACTATTTCAGCCGATAAGTTTCCTTGTCCTCCTTGAAGGTATGTTAAGAGAATTTTATTTACGTGCTTTTGCCATACTGATTTTATAAACATCTTATTTTCGACCGTACGCAAACATAATATTGCTTGATTGATAGCACCATCAATCTTGCCAATAGCAATATCACCGCTTGTTGCACCATAAATAGCCATTAACAAATCACCTGTTTGTACCATCTTTGTTGTTGAATTTCGATATCCTTCTTCTGATATAAATAACTCTGTTTTTTTCGAATGTATTTCCCCTGAACGAATAAATGGAATAACACCATCGTAATATTCTTTATTTGAAGAAGACGGTGTCCCTCCTGAAAAGAAAGAACAGATATCACCCAAATTACACTTTTTCCATTCTCCACCAAACTCAGGGAATCTCAGAGTTGGAACATTGAGGACTATATTTTTGTTATTATTTGCCATAATCATTTTTTTACTGTTGCTAAATAAGGTTTAGTTATATACCAGTCACATAGCGATTATAAACACGCCATTAAATAACTCCATTGATTCGATTTACTATTTCTGAAGGTGTTATATCTTTCATCAATGTGATACCAAACCATTTCTTGCCCAAATCTTTTATAGATGCACCAATATGATAAACATCATTGTCGATTATCATAAATCGGTCATGAGACTGACGGAATATATTTATACTAATAGGTGGATATTGGGCATTATGACGATCAACATCAAGACGTAATTGCCTGCTGATTTGCGCTGTATAGATAATTGCATCTACGCCGGAGGCTCTTTTTCCAAGCATTGTGAGCACCGTTTCATCTATATAATTATCGATAAGGATTATTGAAGTCTTTGCTGCTTTTATAAGGCCAGAGATAAATACATAGGCATCGAATACTTGCCCATCAAAGAATATATATTGATTGGTGGCTTCTTTTTCTTCAAACTTCTTAAAAATCTCGTCGATGAGTTTGTCTGATTGCTGTTGATGCTGTTGCATGGCTAGTTGATGGTATTCTATTGTCTCAAGACGCTTGAATACTTGGGCATTACTTACAAGAAAGCGACGCATTGCGACAAAAGCATCCATAATCTGAATGCTGACAGAAATCGCTGTTTCACTATGAAGGACAGAAGATAACATCGCTACGCCTTGTTCAGTAAAGACATACGGACACACAGAAGAATGCTTTAAGCTCTCGAACCGGTCACAATTTGTGACCAGTTCAGTCATCTCATTATCTGAGAGTTGAAATCTGAATCGTTCAGGGAATCGCTCAATATTACGCTTTACTGCCTGATTCAGGACTTTAGTTTCAACACCATAAAGCTCTGCCAAATCTCTGTCAACCATAACCTGCATGTTTCTGGTTGATAAGATGCGTCCTTCGATTTGAATCGTATTCCTTAACTGGTCACAATCTGCAACCGGTTGGATGTCTGTTGTATTATTCTTGCTTTCGCTCATAATCATAACCAATTACAATTAATCGACCAATCCTAATTCTTTCAAATAACCTTCAATCTCAACGTCGAGCTCTGCACGTTTGGCTTCAAGGCTTTTAATCTCACTCATGACAGCCTTGATATCGATGGGTTCTTCCTCTTCAAAAGTATCAACGTAACGAGGTATGTTTAGATTGTAATCGTTCTCAACAATTTCTTGCATTGTGGCAAGATGGCTATATTTTTCTATCTCGGTACGATGGCGATAAGTATCAATAATCTTTTGGATATGATCAGGGCGTAACTTATTTTGAGTCTTAACTTTATCAAACTCTTTGCTTGCGTCAATGAACAGAATATTATCATCTTCCTTACGACATTTCTTCATTACTAGAATACAGGTAGGAATACTTGTACCATAGAAAATATTGGCAGGCAGACCGATAATAGCATCAATATAATTCTTCTTCTCAATGAGGAAACGACGTATAACACCTTCGGCATTTCCACGGAAGAGTACACCGTGAGGAGCAACGCAAGCCATTGTGCCACCATCATTGAGGTGATAAATCATGTGAAGAATAAAGGCGTAGTCGGCAGTTTTCTTAGGAGCAAGACGACCTGCTTTGCTAAAGCGATCATCGTTGTTGAATTTTTCTTCCGATGCACTCCATTCGGCCGAGAAAGGAGGATTCGCTACCACTGCATCGAACTGTGTTTCGCCAAAGGCATCAGCTTCGAGTGTATCGCCATTCTCTATTTTGAAGTTGCTGAATTTGATGCCGTGAAGTAACATATTCATACGAGCCAAATTGTAAGTGGTTGGATTCTTCTCTTGACCAAAAATCTCGGCTGCATTACCTGTGTGAGCCGCTCGTATCAACAGTGAGCCACTTCCACAAGTAGGGTCATACACATTACGCAAACGTTTTTGGCCTGTGGTAACAATCTCAGCAAGTATCTGACTGACTTCCTGTGGTGTGTAGAATTCACCGGCCTTTTTGCCGGCACCCGCAGCGAATTGGCCAATCATATATTCATAAGCATCGCCCAGTACGTCAATCTGAGTAGCGGCATCTGCTCCAAACTCAATTTCGTTGAGCGCAATAAGGACGTTACTAATCAATTGATTCTTGTCATCTGATGATTTACCAAGTTTTGGAGAAGCTAAATCAATATCAGAGAATAGACCACCAAAATCTTCTTCACTATCGTGACCGAGAGTACTATCTTCGATACGTTTCAATGAACGTTCAAGAATAGGGAGAATGTTTTCTTTGCAATTGATTCCTTCAATAATAGAAGAGAACAAGAAGCTTGGCTCAACAAAGTAGCCGATGTTTTCCATGCACTCCTTCTTTACATCTTCCTGTAATTCAAGAGAACCAGCATCTGTCTTTTGCCACAAATCCTTGAAGGTGATTTCATCATCTTCCAAAGCCTTATCGGCGAAAGTTTCAATCTTCTCTGACAAGTATTTATAGAATATAAAACCGAGCGTAAAATACATGAAGTCGCTCGCCGACATATTTCCACGCAGGTTATTGGCTACCGTCCATAGTTGAGTACGGAGTTTTTGTTGTAATTCTTCGCTCATTATATTATTTCTTTGTTATCAATAATGTTTCCGATATTTTAATTGCTGGGCAATAATAGGGATTTGACGTTAAGCACTGATGTTTGTATCTCCCTTGCATCGTATTTAATGTTATGACCATATTCCAATATGAAGTTGGATTACAATCATATCCAGGGTCAAGACAGAATAGATTAAATATGCCATCTTCATCGGCTTCATATCCTATTGCTAATACAGCGTGAGCACCTCCACCTTTATAATCTATGCCAACCATTATTGGTGTGTCAGTATCAAGTGTACTTTTTATCTGTTCGATAAAACCATCTTTTATGAACTCATCGCTATCTTCATCGAAACTCCTTGCAAAGATTGAATCAATAGATATTCGATTCAACATTTTCTTTAATTGCGTAAAATAGAATCCATCTCGTACCAAGCCATGTTTATCAAAGAACTCATGAAAGATACTCTCTACCTCAGGTGACTTTTTGATTGTATTATATAGGTCATTCAATTGATTTCTTTTTATGACTTTTATTATCATAAGATACATCATCAATGAATAAACAGAACAAGCTCCATCTATATCACCTTGTTTAATATGTATTTGGTTATCAGTTCTGTTTTTAATACAGCACCCCTTCTTTGTAAGAAATAACTCTTCAATAATCTTAATCATAATGCTACTATTTAGTTATTAATGAATCATATACATTCCAAGATATACAGTGAAGAGAACCACCCACATTACCATCTTCAGCATCAAAAGTTAATTCTTTTGAATCTATTTTCTCAATAGTTATGTCATTATGAAATAATGATTTCAACTTTTCTAAAGCCATATTATCAGCAGGTTCACCTACTGTTGGCAGTAAAATGACCTTGCCAATCTGGAGATAGTTAATGTATATCCACGAGTTGTCACTGCGTTTATCACCAAAAGAATATTCTTCAATTTTAAAGTAAGGACTTAGACGTTCAAGCAAGTTTGCTCGAAAATCAGGGTCATAATCGATATAGTTTGATAACAATATCGTTTCTTTGTCTATTGCATGGAGAATACCATCTGCATGGCAAAGAGGCAATTCGTCATTTGCTTTTGCATATTCAATTTCATGTGGGTCGCATGGAATCCAAATAACTTGCTTACCAAATGCTTTTTCAATTCGGTTGGTTATTTCAAACTGAGATAAGGGGCTATTCTCTGTGAACACTTTTTCAGTTAATATCACTTTATTTCCGCTCACAACAATGTTGCCACCATCGAGAACAAGGTCGCATTCAACAATATCTTTATCTTTTAAAAATGGACAGTTAGGTTTGTCTGTTACATATGCAGACATTCCTGCTTTAATGAGATAATCTGGATTATACTTGTATCGTACAAAGCGATTTTTGTCGATTTGAATAGGCATATAATCACGGGGCCAAATATCTTTGGTAGCACGAATATTCGTTCCAACTTGAATGTCGTGTTCTTTAAGTGCTTCCAAAATATCTTTCTTACAACTTCTGTAATTGACAGATAGTTGACTTGAAAAGAATACTATATTTGTTTTACTATCTATCATGTTCTAAACTCCCATTTTAATTATTACTTGTTTTAGTCTTAGACATTTGTCAAAATACCAGTTGAATGCATCTGACCAATTCTCGTTTTCCGCAAGATCAAATGAAGAAATCGTAAAGAAGCGTGATGATTTTTTAGCATCTCTCCATTCTATTTTACTTCCTAAGAGAGATTCCAATAGTGATTCATTTTCCTTGAATTTTTCATAAATTGCTTTGTCATCATCAATGTAAATACCAGCAGATAGTTGATTCTTTTGGGTATTAACAGTTAAACTAATGCGATAAGCTGATGAACCAATACTTAAATCATACCAATGTTGCGGTTGCGGTTTACGTAGTTTAAAGTTTTTTGAAAACTCTGTATGATTTGAAGCGTTAGAATTAAAGTTTTGCCAAAAAGATAATTCCAAATCCTCAGTATCTGAAAGATTTGCACTCTTCTTCATGGCCTTAGCCCAATCATTAGGACGTTCAACGATGTTGAATTTTGGTGCAGGTTCAGAATCATTGATTTTCCAAAGTTCAATCTCTATTAAGAAAAATGCGAACTGTTCATCCGTGTGCTGGTTTAGCCATTCTATCGCTTGTTTATGTTCATCACGAGCTTTTTTTACAATCCAGATGATAACTTCTGCGTCTTTTCCTGATGCATAAGTTATTATCTTTCCCAGGTGGTCGTGATTTGTTTCTTCAAGCTGATTCTCTATGATGATTTTTCGTTCTGAGCCTTCTTCTGTTGCATATAGGTCTACACTAAAATCGCCAACATTTGATTCTGTCTCTTCCAACACAATGTCAATGCCAATAGCATCACCTAAGGTTGCTAGATTTTCTTCTTTAGCAAGCCATGGCGTAAAATCTTTTGCCTCATTCTTCCAGATAGAACGAAGGTCTGTTATCTGTTCTAATTTCCCTAATTTCATATTTTAGAAGAATTAGTTCCAACTAAAAGTTTTAATAATAGAACGCATCTTGCTTAAGATCCTATCTAGTGTTTTGCGACGTGTGCTCAGACCTAAATGCTTCTCTTTTAATGCTTTTTGAATAATTTCGGGTTGCTCTTTCTGGAGATAATCATATTCTGACAAATAGTGGTTTAGCACATTCACATTGAGTTCTTCTTCCTGTGCAACGAATGTAATAGCCTTGACACGTTCTTCTGAAATATAATTGTTCAATCGTTCTTCCAAATCTGAACTACCATCTGCCTTTTGCTTATTATCCATGAAGTTGTCTCGATCTTCATCCACATTCTTCTGAATGAAGCCATCAATCAACTTAGCTTTGCCACGCAATTCGGCATCCTTGATCATTGTATCGATAATTTCTCTACGTTTGGTTTCGTAGTCCTCACTGTAAGGATTTAAATTGGCAATGAGCTCAAGAATATAAGCTACATTTATAATGTCGCTATGGAGCAATTCCAAGCAAAAGTCAATATCCTCAATACGTGGTTCGTCAGGGTCAGTTGGTGGTTCTAGATCAATAAAAGTTGAACTGCCTCCGTTTGGTTCAGTAAATCCTTCATAAATATCAAGATACTTACTTCGGAAATCCATGAACTGTTGTTCTATGATACCTAAATCGGAAGCATCTTCATTATAATCTTCGTAAATCTGAATCTCTGCATGCTTCTTGATGATATCACGAAATGCGATTATGAAGTCTTTCTTATCATTCTCACTTTGAAGTGAATCAATGCTGCTTGGCTCTGGATATTTCTTCATGAAATACGTTGCCAATTCTACATATTCTTTCTTCACCTTTTCAAAAGGAGGGCGAACAATATCCTCAACATTATTGCTATTACTGAACAACTTGATAGCAGAATCAACATTGCTCTTCAAATCGCGAAAACATACAATCTTACCAAAACGTTTCTTTTCATTCAACACACGATTTGTACGGCTGAATGCCTGTAACAATCCATGATATTCCATATTCTTATCAACATAAAGAGTATTCAATTTCTTAGAATCGAATCCTGTAAGGAACATACCGACCACCAGACATAAATCCAATGATTTCATATCGGCACGTTTCTTCTTCATGCGTAAGTTTATATCATCATAATATGCACGGAAATTCTCTTGGTTAAAGGCTGTTCCGTACATTCTATTATAATCATCCATGATTTCTTGCAAGTCATCTGCTTCGCCAACACTTTCACTTACGAATCCTTTGTTCATGCCTGTATAGTCATCGTCCTGACTACTATTTGCAGCATAAGTAAACACAGCGCCAATGCGAATATCAGGCTTTAATTCCTTGAATATCTTATAATAGCGAATAAGCATCGGTACGGATTGTACGGCAAAAAGAGCATCAAACTCTCCATCGAAAGTTGATTTGTTGAAGTTGTTGAGAATGAACTTTGCAATTTCGTGCATTCTATCATCATTCGTTTTATTTACTTCTTCGTTGCCTTTATAATACTCTACAAGGAAACCTAACACATTTTCATCTGCAATGGCATCTTTTATAAGATACTGATGTAGACAATTTCCGAATATTTCTTTGGTTGTATGATTGTCAACTGCATTCTCTACAAATATCGGTGTCCCCGTAAATCCAAACATCTGCGTGTTATGAAAGAACTTTTCGATATTCTGGTGACTATCACCGAAATGGCTGCGGTGACATTCATCGAATATCATTACGATACGGGAATTGCGTATTACATCTATTTTGTTACTGTACCAAATCTTTGTTACAGCGGTGTTGAGTTTCTGAATAGTAGTGATGATAATTTTTGAGGTACCTGACAGCCGTTTCACCAATTCGTTTGTATCATCTGTTCCATCTACTGCACCTGGTTCAAACGCTTCATACTCTGATTGAGTTTGCGTATCGAGGTCGTGACGATCCACAACAAACATAACCTTATCTACGTCGGGTAATTCGGATACCAATTGGGCTGCCTTGAACGAAGTCAGGGTTTTGCCCGCGCCTGTAGTATGCCAGATATAGCCGTTGTCGTTAGAGTTCTCAACTCTATCAAGAATCTTTTCTACTGCATAATATTGGTATGGACGAAGCACCATGAGGCATTTGTCACCTTCATGCAAAACGATATATTTGCTTATCAGTTTACCAAGAGTACATTTATCAAAGAAGAATGCCGCAAATCTTTCCAACTCATTAAATGGAATATTGGCAGCATCTGTCCAATTGAAAGTGAATTTATAGCCACTATTGGGATTGTTGGCAAAATATCGAGTATTCACGCCATTAGATATAACAAACAACTGAATGTAGTCGAATAGCCCATGAAAAGATGTCTTATGATACCTTTGTATTTGGTTATATGCCTGTTTTAGCTCAACGCCTCTTCTCTTTAGTTCAATCTGAACCAAAGGAAGTCCATTAATAAGGAGAGTAACATCATATCGACATCTTTTTCGCCCCTCAATTGTGATTTGATTAGAAACCTGAAATTCGTTCTGACACCAATGTGTACGATTTAGAAACTCAACCCAAATTCGTTTACCATCTTCGGTTGCAAGTGGATATAAGTCTCTTAGTTTCTTGGCTTTTTCAAAACGAGTACTACCTTCGAGATAAATCAAGATCTTTTCGAATTCCGAATCGGTAAACTCGGTACGTCCAAATTCTGCTAATTGCTTTTTATTATGTATTCCCAGCTGCTTCTTGAAGTTGGCTTTTAGGTTAGTTTCTTCATCAATTTGAACATACTCATAGTTCATAGATTTAAGAGTCGCTATAAGTCCACTTTCTAGTGCTGCTTCGTTTTGTACTGCCATAATGGATAAATATTTGACCTTGTAAAAGTACTTAAAAAAAATCAAATTATTGCCTTTGTGACCATAAATGAACAATTTATATCTACTCCCTTGTTTTTACTATCTTAAATAGGCTTCCACATATAGTATAGGTGCACTTAAAGTTGGTTTTCATTGTTTGTAAGTTTGTAAAGAAGTTGCACCTCAGCAGTTTGCTATATATGAATTATTTATATTCGCTCGGCGTTATACCAAAATGTTTTTTAAAGCTGGAAGAGAAATGAGACAAGGTGCTGAAGCCTGTCATATCTGCTATTTCAGAGATATTGTGCTTCCCCTCGATAATCAATTCGGCGGCCCTATTGAGTTTATACGTCTTAAAGAAGATATTGGGATTCATACCCGTCAGACCTTTCATCTTATAATAAAATTTAGTACGGCTAATGTGCATCACCTCTGTTATCTTTGTGACGTTCAGTTCCGAATTAGATAATTCTTTTTCCATCAATTGGTAAAGTTCATTCATAAAGTTGCTATCATGATCGGACAAGAATGCAGAATCTATATTCTTGGTTTCGGTGGCATGCCCCAATACATTGCGCAGATTCTCCTGATTTTTGAGTTGCGATTCGATAAGCGCCAATAAATAGGATGGATCAAAAGGTTTCGTAACGTATGCATTAGCTCCTTCGTTGAGTCCTTTCACTTGGTCTTCGACCAATGTTTTGGCAGTAAGCAATATAACGGGAATATGGCAATAAGAGATATTCTGTTTCACCATTCTACAAAATTGATAGCCGTCTACTTCGGGCATCAACACATCGCAAACAATCAAATCGGGTAATATTTCATCAAGAGCCTTATATGCACTTTTGGCGTCAAACTTGCACTCCACATGAAAGTAACTCGCCAAATAAGTTCGCATATAATTGGTCACTTCCGGATCATCGTCCAACACAAGTATCGTCGAACGTTTATCCACATATTCTACTTCTTTTTCCTCGATATGCGGAATGGCGATAGCCCTATCGCGAACGACCAATTGCGGATCTTCAATTTGCAATTTTTCTTCTTCCGAATAGGTGTCTTCGCCTATCGGCAAAGCTACCGTAAAAAGCGAACCTCCACTTTCTTTATTTGCCACAGAGATAGTACCATGATGAAGTTCCGTCAGACGCTTGGCATAATAGAGTCCGATACCTGTGCCCCAATTACAATACGCTTGCTGATTCTCTACCTGATAATACCGTTTGAATATATCGGCCTGTTTGTTTTCGGGTATTCCAGGCCCGGTATCACCCACACTTATTTTCACTTCGGTAGCAGTTGCATCAAACAAGACGTCAATTCTTCCGCCAACCGGTGTATACTTCATGGCATTAGAAAGTAAATTATTTAAAATCTTTTCGAGTCTGTCTGCATCAAACCATGTAACATAGGTACCTTCAAAACCATGCAAAACAAGATCGATTTCTTTTTCATCAGCATTGACCTTAAATATCGCTACTATATCGCTGAGGGCCGAAATAATATCCGCCTTCTGCACTTTCAACCGAATGACATCGTTCTCTAATTTCTGAAAGTCCATCAACTGATTGACAAGTCGGAGCATCCGATTGACCGAACGCTGGACAATAACAAGTAATTGTTTGGGCTCGCCAGAGATACGATGGTCATTACAAAGCGAAGTAATGGGACCGGAAATCATCGTAAGCGGCGTTCGGAATTCATGAGAAATATTGGAGAAGAAACGCATGTTCATTTGATTCGTGTGCAACTCTGCTTCTTTTTCTCGTTCGGCTTTACGAATCATCTCTTTCTGGGCACGGATTCTATACAAGGACCTATAAGCATAATAGCCAACCATACCTGCAACAAATACATATAACAAAATAGCCCACCAACTGAGCCAAGGGGCACATGCTACATGAATAACAATAGAATTCTCGGCAATAATATCATTTTCATCGCTACTTGTTATCTTCACCCTGAAAGTATATTTCCCAGGTGGCAAGTTAGAATAATAAGCCTCGTGATTAGCACCCGCATCAATCCAATAGTTGTCGTATCTGTTTATTTTATAAAAATAATGAACACAATCGAACTCGTTATAGTCGATTGCAGCAAACAGAATAGAGAAACTACGTTGATCATAATTCAAGTAAATATCCGGATTGAACGTCATTGCTTTATTAATGCAACTGCTATTGGAGGGTAACATCAATTGATTGTTGACCTTCAGGCTCTCAAAGACCAACGGAATGTTGCGCCTAAATTTAAGATTGGCCGGATTAAAGAAAGTCAGTCCATGAGTACCTCCAAAAAAGACTGTCCCATCAGAAGTGACACACGAAGCACGATCGTTGAACTGATTACCTCCAATACCGTTTTCGGTATAATAGCTCACAAATTTCTTGCTATGGCAATCGTACTTGCTCAATCCAAACATAGAGCTAACCCATATATCTCCTTTCCTATCTTGCTCAATAGAAGCAATATCCGAACAAGAATTGCCCGTAATAGGAGTTATTTTACCTTTGGATAAGATAAACAGTCCATTGCCACGAGTACCGATCCAAATATTGCCCTCCCTATCTTTCAGAGTACAATTCGGAATTATTTTACTATGCTTTGCAAATCTACGGAACGGAATAAAGCTAGACTTCTTTGAAAGAGGATCGTATATCCGAATATCATTGTCAAAAGAGAAAATAGCAAGCCTTCCATCCTCTAAAGGAATGATAGAAGTGCAGAACGTAAATTTATTCGTATTCAACGGCATAGGGCTGAAGTTCTTATCGCCGGGATGCAAAACAAACAATGAAGTAGTATAACCTCCGGCATAGATTACACCTCGCTTGTCTTGTACCATTGAAAAAACGGAGGCCGGAAGGAGGTATGATTTTATGAGACGAACCCGCCCACCATCAACACTACACTTGTGCAGTCCTCCATTGAAGAACTCGGCAACCCAAAGATGATGCTCTCTGTCTACAAATAAGTTCGAGGCATCGTTGTGCGCGTAAAGAAAAGGAAGATTAAGGCTATCGACACTATTTTTGTTCTTATCGTAAACAAACATCTTATCAAACGCTGTAGACATCCAAATCTTATTGCCTATAGGCGCCAAGCCCAAAATAGACTTATGTTCGACCTTTGTTCTCAAAACGCTGTTGTCGTTGAAACGGTTTTTATGACGATACTTCACAATAAGTCCCTTGTCGGTAGACCCGAGCCATAAATTCTGTTGAGAGTCTACATACATAGATATGACCGTAAACGCAGGAGGAAGCACAAACGGAAATCTGGCATCGGACTGATGAATAAGGCTATGATGAATATAATCATAAAGAAACAACCCTTTGGAAGTACTGAACAACATAGAAGTGCCGGCAATATAATCGGTCATTCCATTTACAGTAGAGCTAACGAACAAAGGATTGGACGTAAGATCGGATGGCAAAGATATAAACTGAAAGGTTCCCGTATTAAGCAAATACAATTTATTATTGGATGCAAACCATAAGCGTCCGAATTTATCCATAAAAGAAGCCTGAATATAGGCACCGGTGGCCAACGATTTCAATTCTTTATAAGTATCATGCTGATAGCAACTGACATGCCCCAATCCGATGCACCATATATTATCATTACGATCGACAAAACAGGTATTGGAGAAACTCTTTTCAGCATTGGCATTGGGTATTGCAAGTTCAAATTTATCTAGCCGTTCGTTAAATACGAAGATAGAAGGAATAAGATTGATAAATATCCTTCCCTTACTGTCTTCCATAATGCCCACTGCATTTTTGTTGGTCCACTCGATAGGAACCCGATGAAAAGAATCCTTGTCTGTATAATAACAAACACCGGAAGAAGTACAAATCCACAGCCTATTTTTAGAATCACGAAAAATACGCCTCACCTGATTGTCGGAGATACTTAAACTATCATCGTCCGAATTGAAGTACTGCTGAAACTGATTGCCCAAACATTTGTTGACTCCTCTAATCGTTCCAACCCAAACATGGCCAAAACGATCTTCGCAAAAAGAAGTAACAAACTGATTGGATATTTGAGTAGAGACAATACGGTTTTTAGTCCTCTCGGTTTCTTGCTTCGCATTTTTGCAAGCAAATAATGCGAATAGAACGAATAATAAAAGAAACAAACGTGGTATTTTCATAATAAATAGCAGTTAAGCATTCACAAAAATAATGAAATAACCCTTGCATACTACCCAAAACGGATTGTAATTATTGTGTTGTTCAACACGTTTTGATAAAATCGATAATATTTTGAACAGATTGGCAAATCCGGAAAACAGATATGAAACACATTTGAACGTTTCGGAAAACTCATACAGATAAATAAGCCTAATTTTGGAGTACTAAAACAAATGGAATACATAGCTAGAAAAACACTATGAATTCTTATCCATTAACCTAAAAATTCAAAATGCCAAATGGGACAATCTATCAAACGCTATGAATGTAGAAGGCTAACACTATTAGTCTTTATCATGTTAATGTGCATCCCACATGCTTTTGCTCAGCAAAAGTTCAAAGTAAGCGGACGCATTGTCGATCAAAAAACGCAAGACCCTTTAATCGGTGTCAGCATCATGGAAAAGGGGACCTCTAATGGTATAATGAGCGATATCAACGGTCATTATGCCTTGACAGTAAACAAAGGCGCAACACTCGTATTCACCTATGTAGGTTATCTGACTGTACAAAAAGTAGCAAACACTCCTACCCTTAATATCACCTTGAGCGAAGATACCAAAACACTCGATGAAGTGGTCGTTGTAGGTTATGGAGTACAAAAGAGGAGCTCACTTACCGGTTCGGTATCGCAAGTAAAATCTGAAGATATGGTAGCCCGAACAATCACCACCGCCGGCCAAGCGCTACAGGGCAAAACTGCCGGCGTCGAAGTACTGTCTGCATCGGCACGTCCCGGTTCTTCTCCCACTATTCGCATCCGCGGTATCAGTTCCAACGGTAGCAGCGATCCCCTCTTCGTTGTCGATGGTCGTATTAGTAGCGATATAAGCGGCATTGATCCAAATGACATCGAGTCTATGGAAGTATTGAAAGATGCTGCTTCGGCAGCCATCTACGGTTCTAGAGCTGGAAATGGTGTCGTTCTGATTACAACAAAGAAAGGCAAAGGGAATGGGAAAATCACCTACGATTTTCAACTCACGTCTCAGAGCCTGAGCAAAGTTCCAAAGGTGATGAATTCCGAACAATACATTGATTATTATATTGATGCAGGAAAGCTCACAGAAACCGGTGTATATAAATACTGGGACGGGAAGACCAATACAGATTGGACAAAAGTGGCTTTTGAGTCATCTATAATGCAGCGACACAACCTGACCTTTCAGAGCGGTGGAGATAAGGGATCACTTTATACTTCACTGACCTATCTGGATAATAATGGTATGGTAGTAGGCAATAACGACATCTACAAACGTTTTACAGGAATGGTCAATGCCGACTATAATATCAAGCCTTGGTTGGAACTGGGAACAAACAACCAAATAGAATATTACAAGATGCGCACTGTTAGTGAAGGCAGCGAATACAACAGCCTTTTACTATCGGTATTGCAACTCGATCCATTGACGAAAGCCACTTATACGGTAAACGATATGCCCGACAATATGAAAACAATATTGAACGGCGGCTCTGCATACGCAACTCTACTTTCGGACGGAAAAGGGAATTATTATGGTGTTTCGCCCTTTGCTACTAACGAAAACCTCAACCCTTTGATCATGCGCGACCGAAGTTTTTCAGACAATCGCGGATTCAATATCAACGGCTCTACATTCCTGAACTTTAAGCCGATAAAAGGATTAGTCGTCACTTCACGTTTAGGATACCTTCTGTCGGCTACAGAGACTTATGGTTATTCAAACGATTACTGGGCAAATACTATTTCTCACCAGAAGTTTATGTCTGTCAATGCTGCGACAACAACGCCGACCTATTTCCAATGGGAAAACTTTGCAAACTATACCTTCTCATTAGGAAAGCACACGATCACAGCAATGCTTGGTACGCACTACAGCGAGACACGTTCATTCAGCCTCAACGGGTCTATCACCGGTTCTGATACAGACCTTGGCGTCAAAAGAGATGACCCTTTATTCTACTATTTTGCATACGCAACCAGTTCGGCAACAAAAGCACTCAGTGGCGGTGAGCCCATCTATACTAGGAATTTATCTTATTTTGGTCGTCTAAATTACAATTTTGAAAACAAATATCTTGCACAGTTCTCATTGCGCGCAGATGCAGCCGACAACTCTGTTTTACCCATAGACAAACGTTGGGGATACTTCCCTGCATTCTCTTTAGGATGGGTATTGTCGGAAGAGAAGTTCATGAAAAGCACAAATGATTGGCTCTCTACTTTGAAACTCAGATTAAGTTGGGGACAAAATGGTTCGACGGCATCATTGGGCAATTACCTTTACGACAACGTCATTTCATCTACAGGAAGCTATCCTTTCGGCAACAGCTTAAATTATAATTATGGCTATCTGCCGTCGTCAACCGGGAATGACCAACTAAAATGGGAGACATCCGAACAAACAGACTTCGGATTCGATTCTTATTTTTTAAATAATCGATTGTCTTTATCCTTCGATTATTATACAAAAAAGACCAAAGACCTAATCGTAACAGGTATCACTCCCTCTACTATTGTAGGCAATACGGCATCTCCCGTCAATGCAGGAGATATAACAAACAAGGGAGTAGAAATAGAACTTGGATGGCAAGATCATATCAGTGATTTTCGTTATAGTATCCGCGGCAATATTGCCACACTAAAAAACAAAGTTACTTATCTGCACAAGACACTTGATGCCATCGATGGTACAACTTTCCACACTTATGGAGCTATCACACGCTTCAAGAAAGGACAACCGGCATGGTATTTTTATGGATACAAATTTACAGGAATCGATCAAAAGACAGGAGATCCGACTTTCGAAGATACGTACAAAGACGGTACAATTACAGATAAAGACAAGACATACATAGGGAAAGGAATACCCGATTTCACTTATGGTATCACATTAACAGCCGCATGGAAGGGACTGGACTTCATAGTATTTGGTACAGGTTCAAAAGGCAACGATATTTATAGCTGTCTGGATAGAGCAGACTATATGGTCAACAAACTGACAGAATTCACAGCCGATCGCTGGACCAGTTCGCATACCAATGGAACTCGTCCGCGGGCCGGGGCAAACGATATGTCCAAATACTTTACTTCGAGCGCTTCTGTTTATGACGGCTCTTACTTTAAAATCAAACAAATACAACTAGGTTATTCACTCCCTACAAGCTTATTGAAAAAGATATGCATCAGTAACCTAAGGATATACGGTTCTTTAGAAGATTTCTTCACTTTCACAAAGTACAAAGGATTCGATCCAGAAGTTACAGGAGTAGGCTCTGCACTTGGTGTAGATAAAGGAAGTTACCCTACATCGAAAAAAGTTGTATGCGGAATAAGTATTACTTTCTGACAAAATATGAAAACAATGATTAATAAATAGTAAGAAATGAAATCAAAATATATAACTTTGATATTATTTATCGCGCTGGGATTTTTCTCAACAGGATGCAGCGATAATTTAAACATGGAACAACATGGCGTTCTCTCTTATGACACATACTATAAGACCGACGCTGAAGCAGAAACGGCTATAACGACTATCTATATCAAATTGCGTGGTATGGAGTACAACTATAAGATGCTAAAGAACATGCTATCAGACGACTTTTGGGCAGGTGGAGGAGGACGTGGAGACAACTCCCAACTCGAAGCACTAAATGAATACACTTTCGACGCAGGACAAGACTTCTTGAAAAGTGTCTTTGAGTCGTACTACGGTATTATTTATGCTTCAAATGTCGCTTTGGGACACATTCCCGAAGGAACAGATGTTCAGAAACAAATGAGAGCGGAAGCCAAAGTATTCCGAGCATTTGCCTACTTCGAACTGATTTCCATGTGGGGTACTCCACCACTTGTAGACCACGAACTTAAAGCTTCTGAATATAATCAACCCAACGGATCGCCCGAAGCATTGTGGAATCTGGTCAACACGGATTTGACGGAAGCCATCAATTCAAACTATCTGACACAAAAATCGAGCATTGACGACAACACAAATTATAGAGTGACGAAACAGTTTGCTCAAGCACTGCTAGGTAAAGCCTATCTATGGCAGAAAAAATACAAAGAAGCTGCCGAACAACTCAATGCAGTCATCAATTCGGGACTTTATGGCTTATACCAAGGAGACTATAGTGATATACTAGCTTATGATCATAAAAATAATAGAGAAAGTGTATTTGAAAGCAATAGAGTGGACGATGCTACAAATGTATGGGATAATAGCAGTTTATATCAGCTAATGATAGGCTGGCGTACCGATTGCATGACTATTTCATCGGACGTATATTCTTCGGGATGGGGTTTTTGTAATCCACGTAAAGGCTTATATGATGCTTTTGTGGCCGAAGAAGGCACCGACGGATACCGCTTGAACGAGACCATGAAAACATATCCGCAAATGGTCAAACTAGGCAACACTGTCAATTCGGGAAAAACGATTATCAGTGAAGGCTATTTCACTTGGAAAATCAGAGTAAAAAAAGGAGAAGTTCCTGCCGCCGGATATGGTTTTGCCGACAACAATAATATACGTTGGATGCGCTATGCCGAGGTCTTATTGCTTGCGGCAGAAGCCAATCTCAATGCAGGCGACCAATTACTGGCCGATAAAGACTTAAATGAAGTACGTACTCGGGCCAAAGTTGCAACAAAGACAGGAATTACTCTTGATGATATTGTTAATGAAAAACGATTAGAACTCTGCTTCGAATGCACACGCTACCAGGATTTGATAAGATGGGGATTGGGCGAAAAGTTTATGGGAACACAAGGCCTCAACTGTCCGATACTCGACTCCAACGGTAACGTCACATACAAAAGCTACAATTCGGAAGGAAAATACGGTTTTAAGGAACGTAACAATCTGCTACCTTTCCCATCAACCGAAGTCAATCTAAATACCAACATTGTACAAAATACCGGTTGGTAAATTCTAATTAACAATGCATTTAATTATTCCCAATAATAACAAAACGATGAAAAATATATTTCAACTAATAAGCCTCAGTCTGATGATCACATTGTTTTTCTGTAGTTGCGAAAACAATGCCATTGACGGCTTATCCGGAAAATATCCTATTCCTAAAGATGTAACCCTCAGCACTGTAAAATCTTTATCGGATGTAAAGAGCACAGACGGATCAATGCGCTATTTCACTGTGCAACTCACCGGTGCAAATAATGAGACTTTCACTGCTCAATTCTGCTGTTCAAATACTTGGTATCTCGAAGCCCGCACATACACTTTTGCAACAGCATCGACAGCAGTTATCGGTAATTTCGTAAGCGACAATACCAGCTATTCCAACGGCAACTCAACGGCAACAATTTCTGATGCCAATATCACCGTAACCAAAACAGACAATTTTGTCTATTCAATAGATGGAGTACTAGTAATGTCCGACAAGTCAGTAGTAAGAGTACACTTCAACGGTAAATTGAACTATATAGAGCCGCAACCAGAAATGCTTACCCAAGTATTAACAGCCAAAGCAACAGCCGCCGCAAGCTATACAACGATAGAACTGATTTTGGGAACCGACGGACTAACAGCCCAATCAAACGGTTGGAGTACAACAATAGTAGGTACAGGCGATTACGCAGACCTTTCTTTGATATGCTCTTCATCGACGCTTGCCTCCAGCACGTATACACCGGTAGTAAACGGTTCGGAAGCGATAGGAAACTTTACGGCAGGATACTTAGGAAAATACCAGTCATGGACCTACGACGCAGGTTCCAGATGGTATTCAATGACCAATAATATACCAAGTGCTGCAACCTATCTGACTACAGGAACAATAAAAGTAACGTTAAACGGAAGTATTTATACTATCACCATTGACAGCGGAAGTGTTTTTGCCCGCTACACGGGAACAATAACAGTGATTTAATTAAAATAACATAGAATGAAAAGAATTTTGTTAGTATTATTCACCCTTTTCCTTTCGATAGAAAGTTTTCCACAACCGGCTAATGGGCCACAAAGCCAAATTGTCTGCGATTCCATTTATAGCAAAGCACTAAATTGCTATCGGAAATTTAATATCTACCTACCCAAGAGCTATAATGTGAATAGCGATAAGAAATATCCTATTCTCTATTTACTGCATGGTATGTCAGATACACAAGACGCTTGGTTTCTACGTGGGCATGTAAAAGATGTGGCAGACCTTCTAATGAGATCGGGAGAAGCTTGCGAAATGATCATTGTAAGTCCAAACGCAGGAGGCAGTATACAAGCCGGCGCATGGAATGGTTATTTCAATATGCCGGGTTGGCAATACGAAACATTTTTCTATAAAGAATTCATACCCTATATAGAACAAACTTATAGAGTTATTGCCGACAAAGGGCATCGGGCTATCGCCGGTTTATCAATGGGCGGAGGAGGATGTGCAATGTATGCCCAACATCATTCGGACATGTTCTCTTCATGCTATGCCATGAGTGCATTGGTCGATATTCCCGATAGAGACACATCCAAAGATCCTCCTATCAATACAAAAATAGGCATTCTAACCAAATCGGTGAGAGACAACAGTTGCATTAAGTATGTATTGAATGCTACGGAGACGGTCAAGCAAGAACTGCGTAGTGTCAAATGGTTTGTCGATTGCGGAGATGATGATTTTCTATTGGACCGCAATATTGAATTCTATCAAGCCATGCGCAACGCTCACATTCCTTGCGAATTCAGAGTTCGAGACGGACAACACGAATGGGAATATTGGCATTCGGCACTTTATACCTGTCTCCATTTTACATCAAGAAATTTTTATACTAAATAATGTATCAATAAGAAAATGAAAAGAATTAATCTATTAGTGATTTCACTATTGTTTTGTGCAACAACTTTTGCACAACAAGCTATCTGGGGTGTTATCAGTATCAAGTCACCCGACATTCATAGCGACAACAACGTAACTTTCAGGCTCAAAGCGCCCAAAGCTAACACCGTTCAAATCACAGGCGATTTTCTACCTACGCAGAAGATAGCCACTCCGTACGGCAAATTCGATGCACCCGGCATCGAAAACCTAACGATGAACAAAGATAGTATTTGGGAGTTCACAACAGCTGCACCTTTAGCTTCAGAACTGTATAGCTACAGCTTCATCGTAGATGGAGTGCGAGTATTGGATCCTAGCAACGTATACATGAACCGCGACGTAACAAACGTAACTAACATTTTTATTATCGGTGGTACCCCCGGCGATTTATATAATGTCAACAACGTACCTCATGGCACAGTTTCTCGCACATGGTACAACAGTCCTACATTGGGCATGAAACGTCGTCTCACAGTTTATACTCCGGCCGGATATGAAGACAGCCAGAAGCAACGCTATCCGGTACTTTACTTACTTCATGGCATGGGAGGCGACGAAGAAGCATGGATAGCTCTTGGCAGAGCATCGCAAGTGCTCGACAACCTGATAGCCCAAGGCAAGATAAAGCCCATGATCGTAGTAATGCCCAACGGTAATGCTGCACAAGAAGCTGCACCCGGCGAATCTTCTCTAGGATTGCAGCAGCCTACCACACAACTACCTAAGACAATGGAAGGTTCTTTTGAAAAGGCATTTCCTGATATCGTGAAATACACCGACAGTCACTATCGCACAATCGCGCAAAAGAGTAGTCGTGCCATTTGTGGATTGTCAATGGGTGGATTTCATTCCAAATTCATTTCGGCAGAATATCCTGATTTATTCGACTATGTGGGACTCTTCTCTGCGGCTATCATGCCCAACGGAAATACGACATGCGAAATTTATCAAAATCAAGACGCCAAGCTCAAGATTCAATTCGCCAAAAAACCTAAACTCTATTGGATAGGAATAGGTAACGCAGACTTCCTCTACAAGGCAAACACCGATTATCGGAAATACCTGACCGATCACAGCTATCCGTTCACATACTTTGAAACCGGTGAGGGACATATCTGGAAGAATTGGCGTATTTATCTCGCACAATTCACACAGAAATTATTCAAACAGTAAACGTTAGATTCTTTATAAGGCAAAAGTTTGTTGGCTGTAGCCGTACCGTAAATGGTACGGCTACAGTTTTTTATATCCTTTTGATAAAATATGCACAAAATACTTCTTCATCTCCGAAAGGTTTTATACTTTTGCATAAATAACAAATAGATAGTAAATACTATGATTACAACCCAATTATTACAACCTAAGAGTATCGTTGTGGTAGGTGCATCCAATAATGTTCACAAACCGGGCGGTGCAGTCGTTCGCAATTTAATTAGCGGCGGATACAAAGGAATCCTTCGCGTGGTGAATCCCAAAGAAGACGAAATTCAAGGGATCAAAGCTTTTCACGATGCAAATGACATTCCTCCTACCGATCTTGCCATATTGGTTATTCCTGCTAAAATGTGTACAGGAGTGGTTGATATTCTTGCCTCGGCAAAAAGCACAAAGGCATTTATCATTATCTCGGCCGGCTTTGGCGAAGAGACCCACGAAGGTTTATTATTGGAAGAACACATTCTGGACACCTGCAATAAATATGGCGCCTCGCTCATTGGGCCAAACTGTATAGGGCTACTCAATATGTGGCATCACAGTGTCTTCACCAAACCCATTCCAAATCTGAATCCAAAAGGCGTCGACTTCATCTCAAGTTCGGGTGCTACAGCGGTATTTATTCTCGAATCGGCTGTCATCAAAGGTCTGCAGTTCAATTCAGTGTGGAGCGTAGGCAATGGGAAGCAAATAGGTGTGGAAGATGTGCTTCAGTACATGGACGAAAACTATAGACATGGAGAAGATTCGAATGTAAAATTACTATATATCGAAAGCATCAAAGATCCCGACAAATTATTATTCCATGCCTCTTCACTCATTAGAAAAGGATGTCGCATTGCCGCTATCAAGGCAGGCAGCTCAGAAAGTGGAAGCCGTGCCGCCTCTTCGCATACCGGCGCCATTGCCAGCTCCGATTCGGCAGTCGAAGCGTTGTTTCGTAAGGCAGGTATTGTGCGCTGTTTCTCTCGCGAAGAACTTACAACGGTAGGTTGTATACTGACATTACCCCCTTTCGAAGGCAAGAATTTCGCCATCGTAACCCATGCCGGCGGCCCTGGCGTAATGCTGACCGACGCACTATCTAAGGGTGGACTGAATGTGCCGAAACTTGATGAAGCCATTGCCGAAGAACTTAAAGACAAATTGTTTCCGGGAGCCTCGGTAAGCAATCCTATTGATATATTGGCTACCGGGACGCCCGAACAGCTAGGTATTGCGATTGATTACTGCGAAAACAAATTTGAAAACATTGACGCCATTATGGTAATCTTCGGTACACCGGGATTGGTAACACTATACGAAGCTTATGATGTACTCCACAAGAAGATTTCGGAATGCAAAAAGCCTATCTTCCCCATATTACCGTCACTCCATACCGCAGGGCCCGAAGTTGCCGAATTCTTAAAAAAAGGACACGTCAACTTCAGCGATGAAGTAACATTGGCTACAGCCTTGACACGAATCATGCAAACGCCGAAACCTGCTTCTCCAGAAATAGAGTTGTTTGGGGTAGACGTTCCCCGCATCAGAGAGATAATAGATTCCATCAATGACAACGGCTATATCGAACCAAAGAAAGTAACCGAATTGCTCCATGCCGCGGGCATACCTACCGTTCCGGAATTTGTAACGAACAAAAAAGAAGATGCTGTTGCTTTTGCCAAGAAAACGGGCTTCCCCGTTGTAGCCAAGGTGGTAGGTCCTGTACACAAAAGCGATGTAGGAGGCGTAACTCTCAATATAAATAGCGAAGAGCACTTAGGACTTGAGTTCGACCGTATGATGAAGATAAAAGATGCGACTTCCGTCATGATTCAACCGATGCTGAAAGGCACCGAACTTTTCATTGGAGCCAAATACGAAGAACGTTTCGGACACGTGGTACTTTGCGGATTGGGTGGTATTTTTGTCGAAGTATTGAGAGATATTTCTTCTGGTCTGGCACCGCTATCATACGCCGAAGCCTACTCAATGATTCATTCGCTACGAGCTTACAAAATCATCCAAGGCACCCGGGGGCAGAAGGGTATCAACGAAGCAAAATACGCTGAAGTTATCGTTCGCTTATCTACCTTACTCCGCTTTGCCACCGAAATAAAAGAGTTGGACATCAACCCGCTTCTTGCTACCGAACACAACGTCACGGTAGTCGACTCGCGGATATTGGTGGAAAAGCCCCAAAAGTCATCATCGACCGTTGACAAAAAAGCAAAAGCTAAGGGTTAAAAACGTTTATAGAGTTTACATAAAATTCAAACAAGGATGCCGCATTTCTCTTAAGAATAAGCGGCATTCTTGTTTTTCTTATATGATCCGACAATAAGTTATTCGCCCTACTTTTGCAGAAAAGCATCCTTCATTTAGTATCTTTATCTTTCTCTTCCGGTACTTTCTTATCCCAATGTCGTCCAGAAGTACTTCAGACCGCTATTTTCGCTTTTTATTATCACCCATACACAAGTCAATCAAAGATACAGGGATAGGCAACCGAGCGCAACGCATTGATAGACAGTGAGAAATTCATAAGGACGAAAATAAATGTTCGTAAGTATAAACTTTTATTTTCTTCAAGACAAACTTTTATTTTCGTCCTTATCATTTTTCAAGAACTCCCTGTAAAATCCCTGTTTTTGTAGCGAACTACTTCCATCTAGATAAAAAAGTATCGGAATACAGATACTTATTCATTTTTCGACAGATTCAGGAGTACCATTTATCGACTTGCGCATCACTGTGTCAATGGAAGTATGCAGCTACGAAAGCGAAAAGATATTTAGTACTGATCACCAAATAAGATGTAAAAGCGGTTGCCGGAAATAAAGTACTTATCAAAAGGAATGAAGTACACTCGTTGTATGTACAAATCGGGCTCCCAACTATCTGTAGAGTGTCGTTTAGAATGATTCTAAAGGAAGGTCCGCTGAAAATAAGGAGTCTACAGTATACTCTAGGGTCGATTTTCGGACCTTTTCCCGCTGGCGTCGTATACGGTGCATCGTTAACTTACTGTGTGGCTGCACGATATGGTGTCATACGGAGGTAGCAAAGAGTATTAATCAAACCACTTTTGATACAGACGATACCTTGTAGCATAAACAGGATACGACACTTTTGACTTACAATTGTGAGCCGAAAGTGTCGTATGTTAGTTTTTCCGGTGACGTCCTTAAGTTTTTTTGAAAACGTATGGACGAAAATATTTTTAGGGGCATACGTCGTTTTTACGACGCAAAAACATTCATGTCAAACCATCTAAGAACAGATAAATATCCCCTTCGAAACTAAGAACGGCTTTAAAGTAAAGCTTTGATAGCCGCCTCTAGATTCTTAATATTATTGCTATTTGCTTTCAATTCGTTGTTGCGGTTTATCAAGAAGAAGGTTGGTATCTTCTTCACATTATATAGATTGGCAATGCTCGAATTGACGCCATTTTCATCGCGTACACAGATCCATGGCAAATTGTCGGCAGAGGTTTTCCAGAAATGTTCATCAGCATCAAGCGAAACCTGATAGATTTGGAGACCACTGGAAGCATACTTTTTATATAGCTCGCGAAGCTTCAAATTATGAGGAGCGGCAACAGCGCTCTGATAAACAGTAAAATCAAGCAACACGACTTTACCTTTCAACGAAGTGAGACGTTGAATATTGCCATGAAGATCTCTTAGACTAATATCGATAACGCCAGCCTCCTGGACCTTATTTTTGGGTATTTCAAGCACTTTTTGATGAGGAGCATGAGTATTCCTCATTCCCTTTATAACTATATTATATAGATTTTTAGAACGTTCAGAGTTAGGGTACTTTATATCCAAGCTGGTTGCCACCGCCCCGAAACATTTGATATCTTCCTTGCTATTCAACGGATCAAAGATCAAATAATTGTTCAACTTTTGAAACAAAGCAAAGTAAGCATAAGTAGCGTCCGGATGAGCAAAAATATAATTCAATTTCACATCATCCTTATAGCGCTTCATCAAATCATTTACTTTGGCTTCGTAAATATCGTTAGTGATAACTCCGGTTTGAACAGCCTTCGCCAATGAATCGACAATATTTTGCAGTTGAATTTGTTTCAACGTAAGTTCTTTTATTTTCGTACAATTGGCTGAACCTTGCACAGAATAATTTGTAGAAAAATTGCCGTATTGAGTCTTGACAGTAACCGTTTCTGTAGAATCTATAGAAAGATTGATAATTTTATCGCCGATTCTTAACCTATAAAATTCTGGAGATTCAGGACGCTTACCGCTGAATTCAAACGAACCGTCTCCTTTCAATTTGGCTGAATCAAGTGGTACGATGCTTTCCAAACCCGACGATTCAAAATAAATAGTCTTTCCGTCCGCGCCGGCTACTTCGCCTTGAATATTAAATTTAGACTTTGAATTACAAGCACATAAAGCCAACACGACTATTGAGGCACAAATTATCTTCTTCATCATTTGTCATTGTTATTTTAGAACGCAAATATACTGCTTTTCATATTTATTCAAACAGTTTTACCCCGGCATTTACTTAAAAAAGTATTTTAATCAAACTTTTTTATCTCATTTACACCAAATTGGACGAATATTATGTATCTTTGCGTCAATTTTAGACGAAATAGATTAAATATTTTTTATGATCAAACCGATTGTTAAAACAATCGAGTTAAGTGATGGTAGAACCATCAAACTCGAGACGGGAAAATTGGCAAAACAGGCAGATGGTGCTGTTATGCTAACCTTGGGCAAAACCATGTTGTTAGCTACTGTTTGTGCCGCTAAAGAGGCAGTTCCCGGAACAGATTTCATGCCGTTACAGGTAGAGTACAGAGAAAAGTTCGCAGCTTTTGGCCGCTTTCCAGGCGGTTTTACCAAACGTGAAGGTAGAGCATCCGACTACGAGATACTTACGTGTCGACTAGTAGACCGTGCTCTTCGCCCATTATTCCCAGCAGATTATCACTGCGAAGTATACGTTAATATTATTCTTTTCTCGGCAGACGGTGTCGATGTACCGGATGCATTGGCCGGACTAGCAGCTTCGGCCGCTCTCGCAGTATCGGATATTCCTTTTGAAGGGCCTATCTCTGAAGTACGTGTTGCTCGAGTTGACGGTAAATACGTCGTTGATCCTACTTTCGATCAATTGGCCAAAGCCGATATGGATATTATGGTAGGTGCTACTTACGACAATATCATGATGGTAGAAGGCGAAATGGATGAATGCTCTGAAGCAGAATTGCTCGAAGCAATGAAAGTAGCTCATGAATCTATCAAAGCGCAGTGCAAAGCCCAAATGGAGCTGGCAGAAGAAGTAGGTTCTACTAAAAAGCGCGAATATAGCGACGAAATAAACGACGAAGATCTTCGCAAAGAACTTCACGACGCCACCTACCCCAAGTGCTATGCAATTGTTGAAGCAGGTGACAAAAGCAAGCACGAAAGAGAAGATGCGTTCCATGCTATCCGCGACGAATTCAAAGAAAAATACAACGAAGCAAATAAAGAAAACCTTTCTGAAGAGGAACTTGCAGAGAAAAATGCCCTGATAGACCGCTACTACTCTGACGTAGAACGCGAAGCTATGCGGCGCTGCATCCTTGACGAAGGCAAGCGCCTTGACGGACGTACTCCAAACGAGATCCGTCCTATCTGGGGCGAAGTCGGTTACCTTCCAGGCCCTCACGGCTCGGCTATCTTCACCCGTGGCGAAACTCAGTCGCTAACTTCGGTTACCTTGGGTACCAAAGACGACGAAAAGCAAATCGACAACGTGCTCGACCAGAGCAAAGAGCGTTTCTTATTGCACTACAACTTTCCTCCTTTCTGTACAGGCGAAGCCAAATCACAACGTGGCGTAGGCCGTCGTGAAATAGGACACGGAAACTTAGCTCACCGAGCTTTGAAACGTATGATCCCTAAAAATTATCCGTATGTAGTCCGCATTGTATCAGATATATTGGAATCAAATGGTTCTTCTTCAATGGCTACTGTTTGTGCCGGAACAATGGCACTGATGGATGCAGGTGTCCCTATCAAAAAGCCGGTTTCGGGTATTGCCATGGGACTTATCAAAAACCCGGGAGAAGACAAATACGCTATTCTCTCCGATATAATGGGTGATGAAGACCACCTTGGTGACATGGATTTCAAGACAACAGGTACTTGCAATGGATTGACAGCTACACAGATGGATATCAAATGCGACGGACTTAGTTTTGAAATTTTGGAAAAAGCATTAATGCAAGCCAAACAAGGACGCGAATACATATTGGGCAAAATTCTCGAAGTAATTCCAGAACCTCACACAGACCTCAAAGATCACGCACCACGTATTGAAAACTTAATCATTCCAAAAGAGTTTATTGGAGCTGTAATAGGCCCGGGCGGTAAGATTATTCAAGGTCTACAAGAAAAGACCGGTGCCAATATCTCTATTGAAGAAGAAGGCAATACCGGAAAGATTGAAATCTCGGCAGTCAACAAACAGAGTATTGAGGAAGCCGTCAAAATGATTAAAGGGATTGTTGCTGTTCCTGAAGTTGGAGAAGTATACAGAGGCAAAATCCGTTCAATCATGCCTTATGGTGCTTTTGTTGAATTCTTACCTGGAAAAGATGGTTTACTCCACATCTCCGAGATAGATTGGAAACGTCTTGAAACAGTAGAGGAAGCCGGTCTTAAGGAAGGTGACGATATTGATGTCAAGCTACTCGATATTGATCCAAAGACAGGCAAATTCAAACTTTCTCGCAAAGTATTGCTTCCTCGTCCCGAAGGAATGCCCGAAGCTCCCGAAAGAGAACGCAGACCTCGTGGCGAATATAGTAATCACGGGCCAAGAAGAAATGATGGACCTCGTACTCATCAGGAAGATGAAAATAAGGACTAAGTAATAATCGTCCGCATCAACTTGCGATGAGATATAAATATAATCAGCCGGAGCTTTTAAGTTCCGGCTGATTTTTTTTGTACACTATGACCAACAATACTAATAAGTCAATTATGCAAGTCGCCAGCTACGTCGTCGCATTAGGGATTTCTCTATTTGAACAAGAAACATCCTAATCGTCATTTTATGCCTTCGGTATATTGCACTTATGGCAATATAAGCTGCATTAATGCAGGACAAGCACTCGCATCATAGCTTTCCATCACTCCTTTCGGACAAGCGATAGCAGCATTTTTGTACGTAATATCGCGCTGCATGTCTCGATTGTTCCATGCCGTTTTGATATTATAGCGCAACCATTCGAGGTATTGTGGTTGATGAGCATCTTCTACAAGACGCACCATATATTGTCCGAAAATAGCAGCATAAATACCCTGTTCTATACCATCTTTATATGGCAACAGTCCATTTTTATCGCACATGGTATAACGCACATAGTTTGCCGCCAAAATAGCGTCATTTAGGTATGATTTCTTTTGAGTCGCCTTATAAAGCATAGTAGCTGAGCCTATAAATGTTCCTTGATTATAAAGTTGGGCAGTCCAATCGATATCCATACCATTAGGGCGTTGAAAATGGTAATGCATATTGTCTGCTACGCATCCCGTCGAACGATTGAAAAACACTTTTCGTGACCATTCATACAGATTTTCCGCTTTTTGCAGATAATCGCTATCCCGAGTTATTTCAAAAAGAGTCATCGCACCGACAACTGTCGGATAATTGATACACGACATCTTGGCATCATGTTTGAAATTCCACCACATACCTCCCCGTTCGGTATCATAACCTTCTTTCCAAACATGATAAAACCCTGCGGCAGCATGTGCCAAGTATTTAGGTTCTCCTGTTAGCTGGTAGGCTCTTCCCAAAGAAATGATCCACCACATCATGTCGTCGTAAATAAACCATTCTACATTATTATTCCAATTGTATTTATCGTATTGCTCATAGCCTCCTTGATAGATATCTTCTATCATCTGGCGGTATTTAGGACTTTTAGTCCGTTTGTAAGCATTCATCGCCATATCCCAATAAATGGCTTGCACCCAAATAGCAGCTCTTCCTTTCATATCGGAAGAAATGGCATATAGTTTCATCTCTGGGTTGTAAAACGTTTTGTGAAATGCGTTAATCGCTGTGGTAGCATCCTTTGAAGTATACCCTCCCCCTTTCAATGTCGCGGCTTGGGCCGAAGCAAAGAAACTTACTGCCAAAATTAGAGTTGTGAGTTTCTTGATATTCCGTTTCATAATCTTATACTATTTTAATTTATTACACGAATCTTACTTACCAATAACAATAGAAAAAGTTTTTCCGATCAGAAGTTATGCTTTTATACTATTATTATGTACATCCTTTTTAAGCACAAATTCTTTGGGTAGCACTCCAAATTGTGCTTTAAAACACTTAGCGAAATAAGAAGAAGAGGAGAAGCCTACTTGTGCAGCGACTTCCGAAATTCGCTCTCCCTGCCCGATGAGTTCTGCCGCTTTATTCATTCTTACAGATTTCATATAGTCGTTGGGCGACATCCCCGACAACGCTTTTATCTTTCGATAAAAACTTGAACGGCTCATGTTAAGTTCTTCGGCCAGCGTATCCAGCGAGAAGTTCTCATCCGCTAACCGATCGGTCAATAAAGCCTGCAAGTCTGCGGTGAACTTACAATCCTTTTGCGTCAAACCATAATCGGTCATTATTGAGCCATTATCGCCGCTATCTTGAAACGAAATCATCAATTGATGGAAAGCTTGACGCAATTTCAACAGATTGTCTATTTGCAAACGTACCTGCTGTACTAAAAAAGGCTTTTCGATATATGCATCCGCACCGTTTTCCATTCCTTCCACTTTCGATTCAAGTGTCGTTTTCGCAGTCAGCAAAATAACCGGAATATGCGAATAATTTATATCCGATTTGACTTTATTGCATAGCTCCAGCCCATCCATTTCAGGCATCATTACATCACTTACTATCACATTGACCTCCTCGTTGGCCAACACTTCCAGAGCTTCCTGTCCGTTACGAGCATTTAGCACACAATACCATTGCTGCAACGAATCAGCCGTCATCTCTAACAATTCCACATTATCTTCAACCAATAAAACAACAGATTTAAAGCCTTTTTGCAACACTATTCCCTTGGATTGTGTACTCCCCTCGGTAGTCACTTCTGGCGCTATCGATTGCACATTTTGCACTTTCCCTTTTTCAATAGGAAGCGAAAGAATGAACTTAGAGCCACCTCCCTGGTTATCTTCTATCCTCAAACCGCCATGGTGAGCTTCAGCCAACGCCTTAGCATACGAAAGTCCGATACCTGTTCCCATAGTAGCTGCAATCTTATCGCCATGCAACTGATAGAAAGTTTCGAATATTCTTTCTTTTTCCGAATCAGGAATACAGACTCCATCATCGCAAACCCAAATTTCATAATTTGAAAGAGTACAGATTAGTTCCATTTCTATCTTTTGACGAGCATATTTTATGGCATTTCCCATTAGATTGACCAAGATGTTGCCTATTTTGTCTTTATCGACTAAAGATATAACGTCCTGATCACATAATATCAACTTCAATTCTATCCCTTTCAGATTAGCATAGCCGACAAATTGGTTATAAATGCCATTCAGTATACTTTTTATATCATATTCTTCCAGGTTCAATGCCAAAGCACCATTTTCTACTTTCTCGAAGTCAAGCAATTGATTGGTAACTCCCAACAGATAGTCCAAGTTCTTATGAATAACAGCTATATATTTTTCATTTATCGCATTTTGTTTTTCTTCCTGCATTCTTTCTAAGGGCAAACTAATAAGACTGAGAGGAGTGCGTATCTCATGCATCAAGTTAACAAAAAATTTAATTTTCGACTTATACGCTTCTTGTTCTTGTTGCAATTGATGCTCTTCCATTTGCCGATGTATTTTCTTACGAATAATGGTCTGCGAGCCCTTGAATACATAGTAACCAACCAATAAAATTAAAAGGATATAAACAAAATAGGCCAAGTTGCTTCTATACCAAGGAGGCATGACTATAATCCATAAAGAGGCTTCCTTGCCCCCACTATTATTTTCGCGCAGCAAAAACTCATATTTACCGGGCGAAAGACTTACATAACTAGCTACATTACTTTCCGTTTCTTGTGCCCATTGCTCATTTACTCCCTTTAACATGTATGAATAACGAGCTTTTGACGGATTCCCATATCTGAGAGCAACAAAATGAATAGAAAAGCTATTATCTTTGTAAGGTAGAACTATTTCACGCTCCATATAAAGAGGTTTGTTCAAATGCAACCGCTCTTTTTCTTTGTCTCCTTCTGCGAGATAAGGGAAACTAATATCGGTGATATATATAGGAACAAAGCTTCCTTTTTCTGTCAACTTTTGAGGGAAGAATGAATAGAATCCATTAATACTCCCAAACAACATCTCACCCTGAGATGTAAATATAGAAGAATGTTGGCTAAAGGATCCTCCCCATAAATCATCGCCGACGGTATACTGGTGAATATCCGCTTTATTTGTCGGATTTATCTTGGTCAAACCTGCATTTGTAGAGATCCAAAAACAGCCCTCTTTATCTTGCTCCATAGCATATATTACACTATTGGGCAATATCGTGTTATTCGGATCAAAATTAATAAAACCATCGATTCTGGGATCGAAAGAACAAAGTCCCCCTCCATTCGTGCCGAACCATATGGTATTGTTAGAATCTCTAAACAATTTGATGACAGAGTTACTTGTAATAGAATGAGAATTATTCTTTTCATAGGCATAATGTCTCCACTTTCCGGTATGCGTATCCAAAAACATAACGCCACAATTGGACGTCGCTACCCAGAGATTACCCGATGCATCCTCTAGCATATCAGTAATAGAAGTCATCGAGCTCATCGTGGAAATGAGCATAAATCTATCTCTTATAGAATCATAACGACAGAGTCCCCAGTTTGTACCGACATAAATATCTCCCTTTCGGATTTTATAAATACAATACACACTGTTACTACATATTGTATATGGAATTTTCTTAGAATAAGTATATGCCTTGACATTCCCATTCTTTAGATTTATCACACGGATGCCATTATTATAAGTGCCCAACCACAATTTACTTCCATCTTGCATAATACTGCGAACGTCACCACTCAATATTCCTCCTCTATATGGAAAAATCTGCTTAGTGGACTTATTATAATAATAAAGACCATTTTGAGTGCCGACCCATACATTACCTCCTTTTGTTTCGCAAAAAGAACCAACAATCTTTTTTGATACCACATTTCCTCTTCCATCATTACTCTGAAGAGAGTAGAAATTAAATAGCGTAGATTGCTTGGACATATAATTAACGCCGCCCAGATTTGTCATAACCCAAAGCGAACCTTCTTTGTCCCACATCATAGCATTTACAGCCTGGTCGCTCAAACTTCTATAATCTAAAGGATTGTCCTTACGTTGATAAAGCCTTGTAATGACATTGAACAAATACAATCCTTTGTCAGTTCCCACCAAGATTTCTTGAGACGAATAGCGTAACAGACAATGAATAGAGCCGAAATAAGTATTCGAATCATATTTTTCTAATTTATTTGTCGACTTGTTCAGTTTGTACAGACTCCCTCCCGCTCCCATCCATATTTCTCCATTAACATTCTTCAAGCAGTTCATTTCTTTAATATTGGCATAATTCGGGATACTATATGAGCCCAAATATTTTCCATCTTCACTGAAACGCAGAAGTTCACCCTGCATGGAAGAGACATAAAGTATCCCATCGCTTCCTTGACAAATATCACAAGTATAAGAAGCGTGAATACTGTTTTGATAAAGATATCCGTCTTTCGGATTATAAATGAACAGACCTTGCCCTAAGGTAGAAATCCATATCATATTATTGCGGGCCTTAATAACTCTCCTTACTTCCGAACTGATGACAACTCCATAGCGTGTCGTTTTGGCGAAGCGAGAAAATTTATTGGACGCGCGATTGTAAACGTATAAACCATAATTTGCACCAATCCAAATATTCCGATTCTCTTCAAAAAGTGAAATCACAAAATTGTTTTCGAACGAGAAACTCTCATTCAGCATATTGCGATACACCACATTATTATTACCATCATAACAATTGAGACCATTACTCGTGCCCAACCAAATAAAGCCATAACTATCTTGCAAGCCGCATAAAACAGTATTGTGCGACAAGCCGTTTGCTGCCATATATTTTCTGAAAAAGAAAGATGGCGATGCATTGACAGTTCTCGTGCCTATCAGTAAAATGATACACAAGAAAAGAAAATATAGTTTTTTCATCATCTGCATTTGCTTGGTTCAGATTGATTTTTCTCTTCCATTTTTTATTATTTTTTTCGATGATACCTTATAGCAACCGTATAACCATATCTTAGACTTTACAGTTAAAAACGAAAAGAAATTTCATTGTCGTTTTTAACTTCTTTCAAATACAAATTTAAGCAAAGTCTATTTACTATAACAAGAAGAAACGAAATAAAAACAGGTCTGATATGCAAATAGACTAGATTTTATCCTCTTTTGAATATATTTTATCCTCCTTTCTTTTTGATATATTGTTATTTTGCAGTATTCAAATATAGATGCGAATCTATAAGCTAAATAGAGCATCTCTATTTCATTAAAGAAGATATTGATTAGAGATAACTTTAAATGATAATAACAATTCAAGTGAAAAGCAATTTATGAGAATAAACTTATTGATGGTTTCAGTACTATTGGTGTCAAGCTCAACAGGCAGACAGATTCAAACGATATCAGAAAATAAACTTGCATTAACCTTCCGCATCTTTACTTCTTCCTGGTACGTATTTCCCCATTCAGTGGTTTTGCTACAAACGATTGAACGAACATTATTTGCAAATGTGATAAAACTTTTATCGAAAACCTTTTTCGGGTAGACGCTAAACCTCATCATTTCATAAACAAATAATAGCAATACCTCTCGAAAGACCTAGATTAAGCCCATTAAAGATACCGACAAAATTTATTTCCGTACGCTCATCAATAACTGACGTAATAAGATAAATAATTAAGATATGAGATTTAAGGAGCATTTGATTATCAGAAAATATAAGTGAAAAATTTGATATATGAATGATCCTATTATGCTACGAAACACAAATATTTTACTTTAAAATCAAATATATTATGAAAATGAATAATGATTCCACAAGACGACACAACAAATATTATCTGTATGGTGTCGTATTGGCATTGATCACGCTTTGCTTCACTGGCTGCAAGAGCGATGATAATTCGTCAGGAGAAGCAACTTTTGATCCTTCGAAGCCGGTGACGGTTTCAGATTTTATCCCCAAAGAAGGAGGCGTAGGCCAGCGCTTGGTTGTATATGGGGACAATTTCGGCATAGACCCTTCTCTAGTGAAAGTAATGATCGGAGGCAAACAAGCTACAGTTATTAGTGTAAAAGGGAATGCACTTTACTGTTTTGTACCTTCGCATGCTTATTCGGGAGAAATTCAAGTTTCTGTTGGCAAAGATGAGAATATCCAAACAGGAACAGCTACTGAAAAATTTTCTTACGAGAAAAAAATGGTGGTCGGCACATTGTGTGGTTATCGTAATTCGCGCGACGACCAAGGATGGAAAGACGGTACGTTCGAAACTTGTGCCGGTTTCCGTAACGATGGTTGTATCAAATTCGACCCCCTACACAAAGATCATTTGTACATCAGTTACGATGGTGCAGATATTCAAATGTTAGATCTTACTAATCGCGTAGTGTCTACACCTATTTCTCGTTCCACTTTCGGAAATAAACGTCTAAGAAGTCTTGACTTCACGCTCAACGGTCAATACATGATTGTAGCTACCGACTACGACGGTTCTGGCACAGGCACGAGCCCAAGCGCATACATTGTAAAGCGTAATGCCGACGGTACATTTACCAACTCTTCCAGCGTACAAGTACTGGCAGCTTACAAACAGTGCAACGGTGCCTCAATTCATCCGATAAACGGAGAGTTGTATTTCAACAGCTATGAACGCGGTCAAGTATTTCGTTTAGATATGAATAAGTATTTTGATACCATTCTTAATGGAGGCCAATGGAAGCCAAACTATGATGATGGTAATTATACGGAATTATTCACTATTCAGGACACCGGTTGGGAATTCCAGATAAATATTCATCCTTCGGGAAAATATGCCTATATCGTTGTTATTAATCAAAATTACATTTTGCGTACCGATTACAATGAAGCCGAAAAGCGTTTTGCTCCTCCATACGTTGTTGCTGGACAAGCCCGCAGTGCAGGTTGGGTAGATGGAGTAGGTGCCGGAGCTCGACTAAATCGCCCTTACCAAGGTGTATTCGTAAAAAATCCCGATTATGTTGCAGCCGGGAAAGACGATCAGTACGACTTCTACTTCTGTGACTGTTTGAATTTTTGCGTAAGAAAATTAACGCCGGAAGGTATCGTTTCGACATATGCAGGCCGTGGAAGCTCTTCGGCTGTTACTGATAATAATGCATGGGGTACTGATGACGGAGATCTGCGCCAGGTTGCTCGTTTCCGCGACGTAACCGGTATTGCTTATGATGACGAGAATAAGATATTCTATATATTGGATACCGTAGGACGTACAATCCGGACAATATCCATGGAAAAATAAGCTTAATGAATAAACATCAGAAGATATGAAAAAATACATAATTATGTTTGTTGCCTTAATGAGCATCTCGCTAAACATGCTGGCTCAGAAGTCAATTTCGGTGAGTGGTACCGTCACAGATGACAAGGGTGAGAAATTGATTGGCGTCAATGTCACAGTTAAAGATGTGCCGGGCATGGGCTCTATAACCGACTTGAACGGGCGTTACAAGCTTAAAATAGAACCCTACCACACTTTAATATTTACCTATATAGGCTATGAAACGCAAGAAGTGTTGGTGAAAGAGCAACTGACTGTTAATATAAAGATGAAAGAAGCACCTGCCAGAGTATTGGACGAAGTAGTAGTTACCGGTATGGGAACACAGAAGAAGCTCACCGTAACAGGTGCCGTTACAAATGTAAATGTCAACGATTTGAAGCATTTTTCCACGTCTAATCTTTCTAATGCTTTGGCTGGTAATGTAGCCGGCATTATGGCTATGCAAACATCGGGACAACCCGGAAAGAACACCTCCGAATTCTGGATTCGTGGTATTTCTACTTTTGGAGCCAGTAATAGTGCTTACATTTTGGTTGACGGATTCGAACGAAGTAATCTCGACGAAATCAACATAGAAGACATCGAGTCGTTCACTGTATTGAAAGATGCTTCAGCTACTGCTATATACGGTTCGAAAGGAGCCAACGGTGTAATATTGATTACTACCAAACATGGTAACGCAGGCAAAGTGAATATCAGCGCCAAAGTAGAAACATCGTACAACACCCGTACCATAACTCCTGAATTTGTGGATGGAATGAAGTATGCTAATTTAATTAATGAGGCTAATATCACACGTAACAGAGGGATCGTTTACCGACCGGAAGAACTAGAGATCATACGTTTGGGGTTGGATCCTGATTTGTATCCGAATGTGGACTGGTCCAAATTGTTGTTAAGAGACGGAGCTTGGAGCTATCGTGCCAATCTCAATATCAATGGTGGCGGTTCTACTGCCCGTTACTATCTTTCGGCAGCTTATACCGAAGACCAAGGTATGTACAAGACCGACGATACCTTAAAGAAAGATTACGATACCAATGCCAACTACAAGCGCTGGAATTACCGTATGAATGTCGATGTTGATATTACCAAAACTACTCTTTTGAGTGTGGGTGTCTCGGGATCATTGGCAAAACGCAATAGCCCCGGTTTAGGAGATGATAATGTGTGGGGAGAACTCTTCGGATACAATGCACTCAGCACTCCGGTTGTTTATTCCAATGGATATATTCCAATGACAGGACGAAATGAAAACAATATGAACCCATGGGTTGCCTCCACACAAACAGGATATAATGAGACATGGAACAATAACATTCAAACCAATGTGACGCTGGAACAAAAGTTAGATTTCATCACAAAAGGATTACACTTTGTAGGGCGCTTCGGGTATGACACCAACAATGACAACTGGATTAACCGCCATAGATGGCCGGATATGTACAAAGCCAATGGGCGCGATGCAAGCGGTAATATTGTATGGGATCACATATATACTGCGCAAGACATGGTTCAGTCAAGTGGAGGTTCGGGCAATCGCCATGAGTTTGTGGATTTGCTTTTGAGCTGGGAACGTGGTTTCAAAGCACACCATACTAACGTTACAGTAAGATATACACAAGACTCCCAAAAGCAAACCACTGATATAGGTTCCGATATCAAAAACGGTGTAGCAAGACGTAATCAAGGACTCGCAGGACGCTTTACATATAATTACGATTATCGTTATTTCTTTGATTATAACTTCGGTTATACTGGATCCGAGAATTTTGCAAAGGGACACCGTTTTGGTTATTTTCCTGCCTTTTCTCTTGCATGGAACATCGCGGAAGAGAAATTCATCAAAGACAAAGTCAAATGGATGGATATGTTCAAGATCCGTTATTCGCATGGCAAAGTCGGTAATGACAATCTAGGAGACAGCAACAGGTTTCCATACTTATATACCATCTCGGGAGGGGCAGGTGGATATAACTGGGGGACTTACGATTATACCAATTCATTCGCCGGCACACACTATACACAAGTAGCTTCTCCTTATGTAACGTGGGAAATAGCTACCAAAGACGACTTAGGTACGGATTTATCACTGTTCCATGATCGTCTTTCAGCAACAATTGATTATTTCCATGAAAAGCGTACCGGCATTTATATGGTTCGTAATTATCTGCCAGCTATTACCGGGTTGGAAAGCAACCCAAGCGCCAATGTAGGTGCGGTACGTTCAAGAGGATTCGACGGTAACTTCACATATAAAGAGAAAATCGGGCAAGTCGATCTTACGATCCGTGGTAATATCACTTATAGTAAAAATGAAGTTTTGGCAAAAGATGAAGAAAACAACGTTTATCCATACCAATACCAACGCGGCTATCGTGTCGATCAGCAAAAAGGTTTAATTGCATTGGGCTTATTCAAAGATTATAATGATATTCGCAATAGCCCGGCACAACAATTCGGTATAGTACAACCCGGTGATATCAAATATAAAGATGTCAACGGCGACGGTGTTGTAGACAATGGTGATATTGTAGCAATCGGTGCTACTACTCATCCCAACTTGATATATGGTATCGGTGCTTCGATTGTTTGGAAAGGACTCGACTTCAACTTCCATTTTCAAGGAGCGGGCAAGTGTACATTCCCTATTTACGGTAAATGCGTGTTTGCATTCAGCGAGAACGATTGGGGCAATATCATAAAAGGGATGACCGATAATCGATGGATATCAGCCGATATTTCGGGCAACACCGATACAGAAAGCCCAAATGCCCCTTATCCTCGTTTGAGCTACGGTGGAAATAATAACAACCAGCAAAATTCTACTTATTGGTTACGTAATGGACGGTATTTGCGTCTGAAGAATATGGACATCGGGTATACACTACCAAAATCCATTACCAATAAACTTCATTTTACCAATATTCGTTTTTATGTATCAGGAACCAACTTGATTACATGGTCGAAATTTAAATTCTGGGATCCCGAGACGGCCGATCCGAGAGGCGAATCATATCCATTAGCAAAAACAATAACGGTAGGTGTAAATGTTAACTTATAAAAAACATAAAATGATGACAAAGAAATTTTCTATATTACCACTAATAGTATTTGGAGCGATTTTATTGTCTTCTTGCTCCGACTATTTGGATTCTGACAAGTATTTCAAAGATCGTACGACAATAGAATCGGTCTTTACCAATAAAGCACACACTGAAGAATGGCTGGCTTATGCTTATTCTTTTTTAAAAAATCAATGTGCCGATGTCTGTAGCAAAGACGTTTCGACAAGTTCTCACTGTTTTGCCGACGATATGTATTATGGCGACCGCGATGTAAAATATGATCCCAAAGAAAGTGGAGAGTTGTCATATAATGCTTTCAAATTAGGTGAATATAATGAGGATAACTTCAACGAACTCTGGGGACGTTGCTACAAAGGTATTTATCAGGCTTCCGTTTTCATTCATAACATCGATTTGAATACGGAGATGACCGACACTGAGAAACTTGACTATAAAGGGCAAGCTCGTTTCGTTCGCGCTTATTTCTACTGGCTGTTACTTCGAAAATATGGCCCGGTACCTATCATGCCTGACAACGGTATAGATTATACGGAGAGCTATGATGAAATTGCCACTCCACGAAGTTCGTATGAAAAAGTGGCAGATTTTATCAGTACTGAAATGGTACAGGCTGCAAAAGAGCTACAGTATCTCAAAAGAAGTGATAACGGCAATGTGGCTCGTCCCACAAAAGGAGCAGCTTTGGCGACCCGGGCTTATGCACTAATTTTTGCAGCAAGTCCATTAGCTAACGGGAATGACGATGATTTTGCCAAAGCACTAGTCGACGACCAAGGAAACCGTCTCCTCTCTAAAGATTACAGTGAAGAAAAATGGGCCAAAGCCGCTGCTGCTTGCAAAGATGTAATGAACCTTGGCGTTTATGATCTCTACCACGCTTCTTTCAGTACATCAGATAATGGTCCTCAAGACCGCCCGACGATTGTACCACCGTATGATGCTAAATTTTCAGACAAAAACTGGCCTAACGGCTGGAAAGACATTGATCCTTTCAAATCTTATCGCAATCTATTCGACGGTGATGTATCAGCGGTTGACAATCCAGAACTAATCTTCTCCAGGGTCAATAATACGACAGATGGTGATTTTGCCATCGAAGCGTTGGTCTTGCATCAAATGCCTCGTGATTTTGGCGGTTGGAATACACACGGTATGACCCAAAAGATGTGTGACGCCTACTATATGAAAGACGGCACTGACTGTCCCGGTAGAGATAAAGAAATAGGTCGAGGCGACGGTTCGGATCGACTCACGGGATTCACTACCCAAACTGATGTCGATGCAGGCCTTTATAAACCACTGGCCGCCAACGTTTCTTTGCAATATGCCAACCGAGAGCCTCGTTTTTACGCATCTGTCGCTTACAGTGGAGCTATATGGAACTATTTGTCCAATCCTGAGACATCTCAACACAACCGCCAAACATTCTACTATCGTGGCAGTGGCGATGGTTATATGAACTCTCCATTCCACTTACGTACAGGTATCGGTATCATGAAGTTCGTCAATCCCGAAGATGTTCCCGGTAATATCCGCAGGAAGCCAGAACCCGCTATTCGCTATGCAGACATCCTTTTGCTATACGCAGAAGCTCTGAATGAGCTCGACAAATCATATAATATTGCATCATGGGACGGTAGTACAACTTATACGATCGCCCGCGACGCGTCCGAAATGAAGAAAGGGATCAATCCGGTACGCATCCGTGCCGGTCTGTGCGACTATTCTGAGGCTACTTACACCAACAAAGATTTGCTTCGAAAAGCTTTAAAGCGCGAACGCATGATCGAGTTGATGGGAGAAGGTAAACGTTATTATGACCTCCGCCGTTGGAAAGATGCGCCAGTAGAAGAAGCACTTCAAATATATGGCTGTAACGTTATCATGGACGAATCCCATAGAGACCAATTCTATGTTCCGGTAGCCGAGACGGACTTACCATCGACTTTCTCTACAAAGCTCTATTTTTGGCCCATCAAACACAGTGAAC
>JAAYUD010000069.1 GCA_012517855.1 Bacteroidales bacterium | reverse complement strand
CATTCAGCTTTACGATCCATATAATGAAGTGGCACATGGAATCTTCAAACAGCAGAATGGACGCAGTGAATGGCTATATCATTTGTGTGATGACGATGACAAAATGAAACAGGAAGGACTCTCCTCCAATGAAGCAAATCGGATTAAAAGCCTAAGTGAATGCTAAAAGCAAAAATCGGCATAACGCATCGTGCAAGCACAATAATGTTACGGATATAGCATAAAGAAAGAGATCGAAACAACACTAATCCAACATCTTTACATAAAGGAATCTTGTGTAAAAACAAAAAAACGTATTTCTTGTCTCACAGCTGTGAGACAGGTGTATCACAACCGTGCGACAACTGTATCACAAGTGTGAGACAAATGTCGCACACTTGTGATACAAGAAATACAACAAGAGCCGATGCAATAATATTAATAATACATTGGAATTAAGCAAGTTACTTAAGGAGCGAATAGCACTCTAAATCCATTATTTGTCCATCATACCGTTGTTCGGCTCTACGCAGACAACCTTCATATTGGAACCCACACTTTTCAATCACCCTTCGCGAACGAGTATTGGAAGAGTAACAAGTGCAGGAAATAATATCGATTGATAATTCGTGGAATGCTCTTTCGATAATGGCTCGTGCAGCCTCGGTCATTAAGCCTTTGCCCCAATAATGCTCGGACATGGCATAACCTAACATCATAGCGTGAGGGTTATTGCGCCGTGGATCGTCAATAAGTCCGATGCTACCGATCATCTTTCCGGAGTCTTTCAACACAATACCGAACACATTCTCTTTTCCAACAAAAACCTGTTCCATTATTTGAAGCGTTTCTTCTATATCGGTATGAGGTTTCCATCCTGCATTTGGACCTACGTTAGGTTCTTTACTATATTCGAAGAGGTCTTCCGCATCACTTTCGTATATATGACGAAGCAATAATCGATCAGTCTTAATATCTTTCATTCGTATTCCAAGGTTTTTAATAATTTGATGCATTTATTTTCCGACAGTATTTCATGAGTGACGAATGTTCCATTCCAAAACAAACTATAAGTAGTGAAAGGAGTAGGAACGGTGTGCGCTTGTTCTGCCGAATCTATTAGTATTGACCTGAAAGGAAGATTCTTATCTCTAGCCAATTTCTCAATAATCGGAACATACTTTGCTGTGAAAGGGCATTGGTGCGTATAATAGAGTTCAAGCCCCCGACTTTCGGAGACAACAGACTCCGCTAAACAGAATTTAGGTTTCTCTGCTTTCTTGTCGAAAGGAAGGTAAAGCAGTTCGAAATAAGGTTTCGCCACATCAGCAAGAACAAAACTCTTGTGACGAAAAAATGACGGATCACTAAGAAATGACATTTTTCGTGAAGATGATAATACGACAATCCCTTGTTTTCCTTTCGCCTTGCTGTCGTTAGTACATTCGTCCAATAATAAAGACGAATATCCATGTCCTTTAAATTGCCCTGATACCCATAAGCAATCAATATACATATAGCCGGCGGCATCAATTGGTATCCAAGCCTTCTCGGCAGGAATATATTCTATAAAACATTTGCCGCGTACATCTCCCTTTTTAAAAACCAGCCCATCATCAAATCGAGCAGCAAGCCACGATTTCTTTGATGCCACCTGAATATCATTATTGTTTGAGATAGCACAACAAATATGCTCTAAGTCTAAATTTTCTTTCGTTACTGTTATTATATTCATATCTAGGAATAAGTATAAGTCTGAACACACTCATTAAATAAAACGACGATCGAGTCTTTCTGAATTGACAACCTACTAATGTTGGCAATTCGGGCAATAATAAACGCTTCCACCAAGATAAGCTTCCTTTATCAATCGGGAACCACAACAAACACATGGCTTTGCATAAGTATTTTTGGATAATATGCAACGATACCTTCCCGCATTCCCCAGAAAATCTTTCTCCGTATCACGTCCTCCCTTAACGATCATATCGCTTAGGGTATCCTTAATAGAATGAAAAAGTATTTGTTTATCTTCTGCATTCAACGTACTTATCTTACGTTTCGGATGAATGCGAGCGTTAAATAGAATATCTTGCAATACGCCGTTGCCCAGCCCAGGGATTCGCTGTTCGGTAGCAAGCAAGGCCTTAACAGACATATCTCTCTTAACTCCTTCTATCAATCTGCAAAAAAACGAGAAATCAAAAGTTTCTGTCATAGGAGATACCTTTTCAATACTTCCGGTATAGTAAGCGTTGTCCAACTTGCCCCGAAAAGCAAGAATATTGCCATACATCGCTACAGTAAATACCAGATAGCTGCCATCTTCGAAAGCAACAAGCAACTGAAACTTAGCAGGACATTTCTCGACAGAGGTATAATATTTCATATTCGTCCCATCGCTAATAGTCAAGTGAATTTCACTGTCGAAACAAATATCTATGAAACTACCATAGCCTTTTACTCCTTCTACCGTTTTGCCGATCAATAGATCAGGATAACGCTGTGCATCGCCATTGAACCAAGCGAAGCGGTGCGGACTGGTTGCGTTGATAACATCAGAAACGACTTTGCCAGTCAGCATTTTTGTTGCCTGTTCACTAATTATAGTAGACTCCGGAATCTCTATCATATTCTAATCTATTTGCTATCTGATTTCAAAATTCTCTGAATGAAAATTACTATAATACCGCCCCTGCAGAGCGGTAAAACGCAAGACACAATAGTCCGAGTCTGTTACCCCGGCAGGATAATACATTTCGTCACCCTCACGCCAGATTCGCTCCTTTGCCTCGGCAGTCTCGAGCACTTCCATTTGGCCTATCAAGTTGATTCCACAAAAGTTTCGATGGTCTACAAAATAGATGCTAGCTTTATTATTCTTTTTATAGCACTTCACCTTATTGGACGAAGTATTTGTCGTAAACCAAAATGTTTTTATCCCTTCGCATTCTCTTGGTTTAAGCATCGCCTTAGTGACCGGGCATTCGTCTTCGTCAATATAGCACACAAGTGCCATATCACTATTTTCTATCACATGAGCAACTATCTGTTCCGAGCTTTCCATAATGATTGACTCCTCTTTTCTATAAATTAGTTATTGATATTATCAGCAATCAGGGCACCGACTTTACAAACGATCCTATTTCGATTAAGTTACCATCCGGATCAGCAATATAGCAGGTTCGTGCATCCTTGGCAGTATCAAAACAGCCGTCCTGCATGCTCTTCTTTCGTCACTTTATCTGTTTATATAGATTCAAAAACTTCCTTCAGCAACTTATTATTGCCCGAGTGCCCATCAAAAATCAAATCGGACAAAGACAACATTGGTTTGGCACCTTCGTAAGGCGACTCTTCTGTAGCATCGGGCAGAAGCTTTTTACTCAAAGGCGTCAGCTTTACCAAAAAACGATCATCATAAATACCTGCAACTACTTTCTCTCGATAATATATCAAATATTCGCCCATCATTTTACGCCACTTAATATTCTCAATACCATCTAGCTGAGCCAATACAAAGTCTAATGTTTCTTTTTTTGAAGCCATAAGTATTCTCCTTCTTAAAGTTCTTTTGTTTATACAACTTCGCTCATTGTAACTTGCTTAACTTCGCTCCCAATCGTTCGGACTTACGAAGTAATCTTTCGGGGATCACTTTTTTACCTTTTGTACCCGAATATACAACTTTTCCTATCACCTTAAAGCCCGAGTAATGAAGTATTTCTCTCATTGCCCGCAAGCTCTTGGTTGTCTGCTTAAACAAAAAGCTAAAGGGCCAAATAGTAGTACATGCAGTAACGATTACCGCCTTTTTGCCTTTATGCAAAGGAATTGGTATACCGAGTTTGGATTCGCCCATCATCGAAGGAACGATGCGGTCGAAAAGGAGTTTCATTTGTCCGTTCATATTGCCCCAATAGACCGGAGTACCCATCACCAAGACATCGCATTGCTTTATCTCTTCTGCTATTAAATGAGCATCGTCGTGGGGCAAAATACAAACCTCCGTCTCACGGCACTTCATGCAACCCGTACAAGGACGAATATTCAAATCATTAACATCGATCCAACGTACCGAAGCTCCTTCTATATCTTTAACAACATGATGAAGCATCGTTGCCACATTACCTTTTTTACGAGGGCTACCGTTAATAACCAATATCCGCATATCACTTCTTTTTAATCGTCATCGCCTTTTTATCGTTCATTTCCTTAACGTATTGCATTTCTCCTACCTCCTTTATACGATAGACACAGGCTTTACGGTCGGAACGAAATATCAAAGCGAACATCTTACTTACAAAATTATTGTATTTGCGACAATCTATCACATTCGTCGAGCATGCTGCACACGTATGAAAGCCGTTTTCTTTATTACAACTTCTGACTTTGCACCACGAAGCTTTTTCATTTTCTCTACATCCGGGACATTTGCCTTTCAGGTATTTGCGGCAAGCCCCACAGTAAAGGCCACAGTAAGAGATCAGATCTACATTTAGTTTTACTTCATTATCCATAACAAATACGATATTTGATTAATTGGGTAAAATTAATAAATTATCTTTTATATCATATTACTATCTCATCTAAATATCGAGAAGAGTTTATCTTATTCGTTAAAATAAGTATTGATTTCGCCATCATTTCATTCTCTTTACAAAAAAGATTGCTACGAATTGAATTTTTTATTCATTATTCATAGGGTATTTCATTGATGAACCATCTTAATAATAGAAAGGCCTTAAAGAAGAAAAGAAACAGTAACTTATAAAACATTACATCATGAAAACTTTTTTATATCAATCGGTAACACTGCTGCTCGCTATCTTATTATCGAGCACAGTATCTCTGCAAGCAGAGACTACAAACAAAAATGGAGATTACATCACCGTATGTGGAGTTGTGAAGAATAAAGGTAATAACAAACGCCTGGAATATGCCAACGTCACTATCAAAGGTACAAATGTCGGTACTGTGACAAACGAAAACGGCGAATTCACCTTAAAAGTAAAAAATGATCTACAAGCCCAATTAGTAACAATCTCGCATGTGGGATTCATCAACGAAGAAATTCGCCTGACAGGGAACGACATGAGTAATCTGACAATATCCATGATTCCACAAAACAATTTATTAAACGAAGTTATCGTACGTGGTGATGCAGAAAACATTATAAAAGACGCTATTCATCGGATAAAAGCGAACTATGGAGATAAAGATTGCTTGTTGACCGGCTTCTACCGAGAGACAGCTCGAAAGAGACAACATTATATCAATATTTCGGAAGCTATAATCGATGTATTTAAAACAACCTACAACAATCGCTCGACTAATAGCGACAGAGTACAAATTATAAAAGGACGCAAACTACTAAGCGACAAAAGTGGTGATACACTTGCCGTAAAACTATTGGGAGGCCCCAACTTGGCAGTTTATGTAGACGTTGTGAAGAATCCGGACGTACTGCTGGAGGAAGAGGACTTAATGTATTACAAATTCAAAATGGAAGAACCTACTTTCATTGATCATCGCCTGCAATATGTCATCAGCCTATCACCTCGAGTTAATCTGCCCTATGCGCTATACTTCGGACGACTTTATGTAGACAGTGAAAGTATGGCTATCACACGCGCCGAACTATCGCTCGACATGAGCGACCGCAATAAAGCGACGCAAGTCATTTTGATGAGAAAACCATTCGGACTTATTTTCAAGCCTCAAGAAGTAACCTATCTTGTAGACTACAAAGAAAGAGATGGAAGAATGTGTCTGAACTATGTTAGAAACGAAGTAAGATTCAAATGCGATTGGAAACGGAAGTTATTCTCAACCGGTTACTCGGTTGTATCGGAAATGGTAGTGACTGATTTAAACGACGAAAACGTAAAGAATATCCCTCACAAAGTGGCATTCAACCTTCATGATGCATTTTCTGATAAAGTGGAAGCATTCACGGATGAAGACTTCTGGGGTGCATACAATATAATAGCACCTACCGAATCGCTAGAGAAGGCTGTAAACAAGTTGAAAAAACAGTATAAATAATCGAAGAAATATTATTATGTTAAAGTTTTTTTGAACTATCTTTGTTATGTTATCAAGATTCTGGCACTATGTTGAACGATTTACTGATATTGACAAAGATCAAAGAGGGGGATATAAAGACCTTTGAAGAAGTCTTTCGTCTTTATTATGCTCCTCTTTGCTTATATGCTTCATGTATTGTTAGCGGAAAAGATGCAGCCGAAGAAATTGTACAAGAATTGTTTTACGTATTGTGGCGCGATAAAGAGAAGTTACAATTAATATATTCGTTAAAGAATTACCTTTACGGAGCTGTGCGCAAGGAGTCGCTGCAATATCTTGAACATGAAGAAATAAAAAGACGTTATCGGGAAACAATAGTTTTAAAAGAAGAGAACTATAAAGAAGTATCACGCAGCGCAGAACACGAACTAGAATTTGAAGAATTACAAGAACTTATAACCGACACATTAAAAGAACTACCACTTCGCAGATCAACTATTTTTAAGATGCACCGATTTGAAGGAAAGAAATATGAAACGATAGCCTCTTCGCTGGGACTCTCGGTAAAAACAGTTGAAGCAGAAATGAGTAAGGCTTTGAAAACATTAAAGAACAAAGTAGTATTCTATTTTAAAGAATAATAAGATGAATAAGAACTTATACAATAATATGACAGACAATGCGTGGAATAAAGTGTACGCAAGAATCGAAGAGGAAGGACTGACGGCAAATAAACAGCGCCGTCCCTTCCGCAAGATTATGCCAATATGGGGAGGCATTTCTGCTGCTGCCTGCATTTTACTGTGCATCGTTCTGTCGGTACTCTATTTGGCAAAAGACAATACACCCGCACCATTATTAACACAAATCAATAACGACGCAACTTTCTCTCTCGTTAAAACGTTAGAAGACGGAACAATTGTCTATATGGCCAGTCATTCTTCTTTAGTCCTCCCCAAACACTTTTCTAAAGAAAAAAGAGAAGTAACGCTTAACGGCAACGCCTATTTTGATGTGACTCACAAGAATAAATGCCCTTTTATTATAAAAACAAAAGAAGCTGTTATAAAAGTTCTCGGTACTGCATTCAACGTCAAAAGTTCTGACCACAAGACCTTCGAGCTATCGGTCAATCGAGGGAGAGTAAGCGTTACGAAAACGGGAACAGACAAAACAGTATTTGTTGATGCCGGTCGAACTGTGACTTGTAACGCAGAGGGGTTACACCTCGAATCTACAAAAGACAACAAACAGTTCAACGACTACACACGTTGCATCCGCTTCAAAGATGAAACCTTAGGGAATATTCTAAGGGCGATAAACAAACAAAACAATGAAAAAAAAGAAATATTGCAAACTTCACCAAATCTGAGCGAGCATAAACTAACGGTATCATTCTGTGCGGATTCACCAATCATGATGGCTACCCTTATAAGTCAAGCTCTACACTTGAAATACACAATCGATAATCATATCATAACGATCAAATAAAGATTATTTGGGTATGGCGCGCTTTTGTCGTTTTTCTCTTCTGCTCTTAGCAACGACCTTGACATTATCTTACCATCTAATGGCAATGTCAAGCAGAGAAGATATTGTGGTGCAGCTACCTAAAAGTAAAGGGACAATATATCAATTATTTGACATCATTACCCAGAAAACCGGATTACAGTTTGTTTACGACAGCAATATCATCAACAATGAAAAGAAGAGCAAAATCAAAAAAGGAAATTATACTATCCGCCAAGCTGTTTGCCTTATCGCGGGAAACAATGATCTGGAAGTGCGCATAATAGGGAATCATATACTGATTACATTACCCGATAGATCTTATAACAGGCAACTGCGAACACCTACTAAAGAGCACGAAAAACAATTTACCGTCATAGGTTCTCTTGTTGATAAGTCCACTCACAAACCACTGGAAGCAGGTTCAATTAGAGTAGAAGGTTCTTCTATCGGGAGTGTAACAAACAGTAACGGTGAATTCAGGTTGATATTGCCCGACTCGCTTCGTACATCCTATCTCGTTTTTTCTCATTTAGGCTATGCTACACAAGTTATAGAAGCTGGTTCGCTGACAGGAAAAGCTTATATGATAGGACTTCAAGAGCGAATAGTTCCGCTGCAAGAAGTAGTGTTGCGATTAGCAAATCCATTGCATCTACTTGATAAAATGCGGGAAAATAAAAAATCCAATTATCCCTATCTTCCTGTATGTGCGACTACTTTTTATAGAGAAGGAATAGAATACGATAAACGCTTTGTGAAACTAAACGAAGGAATTTTCAAAGTTTACAAGCCATCATCATTAACACTAGAGCCAGACAGAGTAGAACTTCTGAAAATGCGCAACATTCTCAGCACAAATGCAAAAGATTCGATAATGGCAAAAATAAAAGCAGGCATTGATGCATGCCTATTGCTGGATATCGTAAAAAATGTTCCCGACTTTTTAGAAATGAACGCTAACGAATATGAGTTTATATCAACGGGTATGACATCTATTGACGATCGTATGGTCAACATTGTTTATTTCAAACAAAAAGCAGACATTGATCAACCATGCTATTGCGGCGAACTCTATATCGATTCAGAAAACTATGCCTTAATCGGTGCTCAATTCGAAATCAACCCGAAATACATAAAAGAGACAACCAATACATTTGTAGAGCGAAAAAGCAAAGGCATGAAAGTCACCCCTCAAAAGATATCGTATAGCCTAGCCTACAAAAGATGGAACGGCCGCTACTACATCAATTATGTGAGAGGCGATTTGCATTTCAAGCTCAAGAACGACAAAAGATGGTTCGGGTCTTCACATCTACACACATGGTTTGAAATGGCAACTTGCAAGATCGATACCATACAGGTGAATCGCTTAAGAAAGAAAGAAGTTCTACCCCGGCGTACCATTTTCGAAGAAGTTCACTTTCCGTATGACGAAAGCTTTTGGGAAAACTTCAATATCATTCCTATCGAAAACCAATTAAGTGAATCCATTGAAAAGATTGCACTCAAAGTTGAAGAGGTCCTTCACGATGACTGAAATACTTACGATAAAGAGAACGCGCTCTTGCCACTCCATCACCACATTGCGGATAATGTATCTTCTGGGATAAATCGATAAATTTACGTCCCCATTGATAGCAATGTTCATTAAATGCTTTCTCATCAAAGGTTCGATGCTGAATACAACAGTCTGTCACTTCATTAATGAACATATTCCAACGAGGTGCATAATAGTTTGAGATTAATCCGCTCCACCCGCGACGAGCATAATCAGTAAGTTGATCTGTATCTCCCCACACCGTAACCAGTGTACGAGCATTTATCTCATAATAATCTTTTTCTTCGGAATTTATACCTATATAACGTGCACTTTCTATCCACTGTTTCAGAGAGAAAGTCGAATGACAAGCCAATAATTCATCAGTTTCTTTCAACAATATCTTCATCTCTTTTCCTATCAGTTCAACCTCTTTTACATTTCCAGCCTTATACGCCATAACAAAGCGATCATGCAATTGCCGAAAATAACCGCCGAGAACTTGCCTGCCAACATTTACCACATCAAAGAGATAAGTATCACGATTGCAATTTTTTATAGACAGCAGTTTCTTCCAAACACCTACCAAACTCTGTAGCTCTTTCTCAGACATATAATTATTTTTCAATTCATAGGAGCTAGTTTCCAAGCAAGGGAATGATTCAATCAATGTTCCCTGAGGTGAGCCTGTAACAGAATTCAACACATCCCTATACATTGATTGCCATGCCACACGTGCTATCGGAGAGCGTTTACCAACTCTTCTATCAGCCAAACAATTAATCCAATCATTATCCTGTTGTGGAATATTCCAAGCCTTATCAAACAAAAACTCATAGGCAAATTGATTCACATCGAGCCCCTCAAGCGTTCCTCCTACCCCAGAGAAGTTACTTTTTGCCTCACTATAAGTATGCGACAATCGTTCGCTTATACGTTTCAACGGACCGCAAACCATTGTATTACCACCGAAGTTACCCAAATAGCACCAGATAAATGGTTGACCGAAAAAAGAATCCGTCCGTCTCCAGACCTCTGTATTGTCACAAAAATAATCCAGCAATATCAGTTTGTTCTGAGGTACGCCCTGTAAAAAGGCTTTTATCCGAGGATTGGTCCAATGCTGCGCATTATAATAGAAAAGCCATCCCATCTGAAGCCATACCGCATCCTTATCCACAGCTTTCAAGGATTGATATATGTGAGAAGACATCAGAGCTAAAGAATCTACATTCCAACTGGGTGGATCTACTTCATTAAAACAATCGATACCATAGATATGATCTGTTCCGTAGACCTTTGTCTGCTCACAAAGATATTCTTTTTGAATAACCGAATACAAAGAATCCATCGGATTCAAAAAAGTGCACTGATATTTTTTATCAAAGCGGCACCATTGCGAAACATTTGTTGTGAGCAGATGAGGGAATAACCTTTTCAATGCGCCAGGAATATGACCGGCGAATGCCGGCAATACAGGATGCATGTTCAATTCACGTTCTCTCTCTACTATTTTCTTTTGAAGCGACCTCTGACTATCCAACCAGCTCATCGGTAACGGCCCTTGCCAAGCATCTATATTACTCATACGATGCCAAGGCAGATGTGCCGGCCCTGTAAAGTAGGAACGAATCTCTACATCAGTCAAACCAAATTTTCTCCATACCTTATACCATATAGATTCTTGGCCAGTAATAGCTAGCGGAGTATTGACACCGTTCAACGCCATCCAGTCTATCAATCTTTCCCAATCCTTCCATTTCCACCAAGGCATTGTATAACCAAAGGTACAATAATTCAGAAAAAAACGAATTGGCACCTTAGCGCAAATTTTCACCGGAGTCTTTACTGCTGGAAGTTCTTGTGGAAGCTGCACCGGGTCAGATGCAAACCACGAGACTGTCGTATAACAATAATTCTTTAAATAATAATTAAGTCCGACAGCCATTGAGTTAGCATTATTCCCCGATATACAAATTTGATGTCCTTTACTTTCCAGCCCGAAAACATCTTTGTCTGAAGCAATGTGGCTGAAGACAAAAGCCTTACTATATTGAGGCATAAGCCGCCCCACCATTTGCCGCATAACAGAAATATCTTTGTCCGCAGCATCAGAGAAAGAAACAATAAGCGACAAACAAAATAAAAGGACAACAAAACGTTTCATAGTATTAGGAATTATCTATTTTTCTTTTTATAAACCTTTACATAATCCACCATAAATGTATCAGGAACACAAGCTTGTTTCAAACTTTCTCTTTTATCTGGAATTTCCATACTCAATATGATGTATTCTTTAATATGAGAGATGCCAATTGTTTGTTCGTGATATTTCAGTCCGTCTATAAAGAACGAATATTTATTTTTTGTCCACTCTAAACCAAAAGTATGATACCCATCCGACAGACCTTTTAGATGACTTATCATCTCTTTGCTCGACTTCATTTTCGGGCCATAAGCCCAATGTAAGCAATGAGTCAACGTATCTTTACCCATTTCTTTAAAATATTCAAATATATCTATCTCGGTACCATACTTCGCCGGATCGCTCCCTTTGCTTATTAAAGGAGATTGCATCCAAAAAGCAGCCCAGGGGCCGCAGCCATTTTGCAACTTTGCCCTACATTCATAATAACCGTAACTATTTTCAAATTTCTTCTCTGTCCCTATCATACCTGCCAATACACTGTCGCCTTTGATATCAAACATCAACATCAATTTGCCGTCACGTACTTTCACCATAGAAGCATCATTATATCCTATACGACGAGGACCGATACCCCGTAATCCCCATTTGGTAGTATCAAGCGACGTCCCGTCAAAATTATCTTCCCAAGCCAAGCGATAACCGTGCTTCTCAGGAATAAAACGCTGTTGAGTCAATGCATTGTTCTCCGACAAATAGGGATAATTCCTTCTGCTGCAACCGAAGAACGAAAGGGCAACAACAAATCCCAATACCAAATAGATTAAGTTTTTCATGCAAAAAAATATTTTTAAGTGTTTAAATATAAGCATTTGTTTTAAAACAAACTTATATTTTATACTAATTTAGAATTAGAAACTAAATATTTAAATTTATTTATTCACAGATCTGTCTATTCGGTATCAGTTAAGTATAGCGCAACAAGAAAAACAAAAAAATAGATTCATTCAAGTACTTCTTTACCGGAGGCGATAGCATTAACACAAATCAATGCGAGCACACCCCATCATTAGGTTCATCATAAAAACTCACTAGTAAAAGTGTGGGCCATCATAAACGCACACTCTAATAAGTAAAGACCCTTTCGAATAAAAAAACACTACCCCTTTATGAAATAGTGTTATAATATATAAATACGAAAATAAATATAATCAATAAGATTCTATGCTACACTAGACGGAGATTCCAGAATTGAATCTGTCATAATAAAAACAAAAGGAGTCAAGCGGAAAGCTTACCCCTTTGTTTTTCAATTGTCGGGATGACTAGATTCGAACTAGCGACCACACGCCCCCCAGACGCGTACTCTAACCGGACTGAGCTACATCCCGAATTGCGAGTGCAAAAGTACAGCTTTATTTTGATTAATACAAAAATAAAAACCATTTTTATTCCATACACTCTCTATAAAAATCTAAAACTTCTTCAATGGTTTTCCTGTCTGCATGCTGATTAATTTGTATTTTGCCAATATCTTCAAGTAAAGTAAAATTAATCACATCATTCTCATTCTTTTTATCATGCAACATCAACTGATAAAGTTGATCATAGTCATCACACCCAAAAGAAAAGAGCCCATAATTTTCTTTTATAAAATGAATGGTCTGCCGCATTTTATCTTTTGGAAAGCCCGATTTCACACAGCTCATATAAAGTTCACATACCATACCGTAAGCAACCGCATAACCATGCAGAATCGGTTTTTGTCTAGCTAAAGCCAAACTCTCAAAAGCGTGACCAAAGGTATGACCAAAGTTCAATGCTTTTCGAATACCTTTCTCATTAGGATCTTGACCAACAATTCCTTGCTTAACTTGAATACTTTGACCAACCAGTTGCTTCAACAATGTATAATCGATATGATTCATATCAAAATTCAAAAGTTCAGCCCAATGAGAAACGTCACTAATAAGACCATGTTTAAGCATCTCTGCATAACCGGATAAAATATTATCATGATTAAGAGTGCGAAGAAAATCAGTATCGATCAAAACAGAATCAGCGGCATTAAATACACCTATTTCATTCTTCAGCCCATTAAAATTTATACCTGTTTTACCACCAACAGAAGCATCAACCATAGCCAATAAGGTGGTTGGAAGATTAATATAATTGATACCTCGTTTAAAAGTAGACGCAGCAAAACCTCCCAAATCGGTTATCATACCACCGCCTAAATTAATAAGAAGAGAGTGACGAGATGCCCCTTTTTGGCTCAAAAAATTCCATACTGAAACTAATGTTTGAATATTCTTATTCAAATCTTCAGCACCTATAGCAAATACCTGTACATTATCAATTGATTTTAAAAGCAAAGGAAGACATAGTTGCTGTGTATGCACATCTGCAAGCACAAATATCTTATCATGCTCGCAACGTTCAATGGCAACATCTAGATTCTGTTTCAAATTGGTACAAAGAACTACATTATTCATCACAATCATTTTTATTTTAGCAAAGATACTGCATAGAGGGTACATGAGAAAATAAAAAGAATTATTTAACCATTATTTTCCAGACCCAATAAGCAAGGTAGTGAAGTACTTCTATAAGTATCTCAACATTCTCTTAAGGAATAAGTGTCACATATTAAGTTCTTTCTCTTTAGACTTATTACGATTTATGTTTAACTCATTCCCCCTAGATTTTACTGGCTCACCGATAAAAGCTAGGGAACTAAACATAAGTATTATTAATAGAGAGCACACTACATAAATAAAGACTTTCGAGCCTGCGGCATGACCAAAATCGTCGTATGTTCCTTTTACAGGTGACGTCCTTAAGTTTTTTTGAAAACGTATGGACGTCAACAAATTT
>JAAYUD010000068.1 GCA_012517855.1 Bacteroidales bacterium | reverse complement strand
TGCGACTCACGGCCGTGAGTCGCAAGATATATAACGATCTCTTCGATGCATGATTCTGATGCTGCCAGCATTGCATCTACACCTTATCAATATATCATATTAATGTTGAATCTTGAAAGGAATAAAATAGATTCTATTTCTTTTCTGTTTTTTTACTAATTTTGTAGTGAATGAATGAAAGGGGGAGCGACTCTGATAAATTAGAATCCTAATGAAAGAAAAAAGAGGTTTTCTAATAGTTTTTTAATTACCAGGGATGCAGTATTTGTGTACTTTTGTATTTAACAAAGAGAATAAAAGAGAATAAATAGTATTTGTGTTAAATTTTCTACGATAACAGCTAAATGTCTACAACATTTGATGAATTGATTGTCAGGCCTTTGTTGCATTCTTTATCTTCGTGTCAGGATAATAATGCGTTTTATATCGAAGGCCGTTTTTATTCTTATCGTGATATGGCTGAGGCTATATCTAAGATAAGAGCAGTAATAAAAAACATTCCTGAAGTGAATGTAGGATTGGTTGCCAATGATGATATTGAAACGTATGCTTCTATATTTGCTCTATGGCTAGAGGGTAAATGTTATGTACCGCTTCATCCCGAACAACCTATTCAACGATGTTTGGATATTGTTTCGCAGGTAGGTATGAATTATATCCTCGATTCCAGCGAAACATCGCGCTACAATGACATTCAGGTGATAATGACTCGTCGTTTATCTTTCGATAAGTTGCATTTAGAATATGTTGGCAATTTTTCCGACGATGATCTGGCTTATATCCTATTTACTTCGGGCAGTACAGGTAAACCGAAAGGTGTTCCGCTTTGTCGTGGCAATGTGGCAGGTTTTGTTGATGCTTTTCATGCGATGGATATTAAGCTGGATAGTAATGATCATTGCCTTCAGATGTTCGACCTCACATTCGATCTATCCGTACAATCATATCTTATTCCTCTGCTGATAGGAGCATGTGTCTATACAGTTTCTCCAAAACGAATTAAATACGAAGCGGTTTTCGAATTGCTTGATGAACAGAATTTGACATTCGCCTTAATGGTTCCCTCTGTCATTCATTACCTGCGTCCCTATATGGACGAAATAGATGCTCCTTCTATGCGTTATTCGCTCTTTTGTGGCGAAGCATTGCCGCTTGACGATACTGAATGTTGGAGCCGCTGTATACCAAATGCGCGAATAGATAATGTATATGGTCCGACAGAAAATACTATTTATTGCACTGATTATATCTTCAAACGGGAAGGAGAAAATAAAGAATCGAACGGAGTGCTCACTATTGGCAAATCCATGAAGGGTACACAGACAATTATTGTCGATGATAAAAATGAAATACTTCCTGCAAATGAAAAAGGCGAACTTTGTTTGGCAGGTGTGCAACTTACACCTGGATATTGGAACAACCCCGATAAGAATCAAGAGGCTTTCTTCCTAAAGGATGGCACCCGTTTCTACCGCACCGGAGATATTTGCACAATGGATAGTGATGGCGATATCTTATACTTTGGTCGAAAGGATTCGCAAGTCAAAATACAAGGCTTTCGTATTGAACTTAGCGAAATAGAGTGTGTGGCGCGTAAGTTTTATGATAACCGCATAGCTGTGGTTGCAATACCATTGTATGATAATAATCGTAACTGTACTATTCAATTGGTTGTAGAAAGTACAGACCGTGCTTCTGCCTATACGCTCGACAGTTATCTTAAAGAATATCTTCCTCCTTATATGATTCCTCAACGGATACATTTTATGGAGCGGTTTCCACTTAATGTGAACAACAAGATTGATCGGAAAAAAATTACTACTTTATTATAAACTATTAAGAAGATGAATAAACAACAAATCATGAGCGATCTGAACACAATCTTTTGTCAGGTACTCAACAAAACATCATTAGAGCTTTCTGAAGAAACATCTGCAAAAGATGTGGATGGTTGGAATTCTCTAACAAACATGCAAATAATAAGTGATGCCGAGAAGCATTTCAATATTCGTTTTAAACTGCGCGAAATCATTAAGATGAAAAACGTAGGCGAACTTTGCGATGCGATACAGAGCAAAGTAAGCATCTAAAAATAAATATATGGAATTTCTATCGTTACCCTATATTATATTAATCATATTTGCTTTTGTGCTGTATTATGCCAAAGCAAACTATCATTGGCAGCGTGCTGTGTTGTTGCTGTCCAGTGTTATATTCATCGGCTACTATCATTTGATGTATCTTTGCGTTGCTGTAGGCATTGCTCTATTTACTTATTATGCTGGCCGTCTCTTGTATTTAAAGCGAGGCACTAAATCTTCTCCATATATATTGGCAGGTAGTATTGTAGCTCTTGCCGGTGGATGGCTTGCCGCTCGTTATTGGTCACCTCTCTTTCCGTTGGGCATTTCATTTTATACGTTTCAAGCACTTTCTTATTTAATAGAAATCTATTGGGAAGAAGAAGATCCTGAACCCGACTTGCTAAACTTCACATTGTATATGTTGTTGTTTATGAAGTTCCTTTCGGGGCCTATCGAACGTGGATATGATTTGTTGCCGCAACTTAAAAAAGCACATCCTTTCTGTTACGAAAATATTACTTATGGAATGAAGTCCCTTGTTGTTGGAGCCTTCATGAAATTGGTTATAGCTGATAGGATAGCACCTTTTCTTAATGCCGTATTTGGTGCCGTGCATGGTGCTTCGGGTATACAACTGCTGGAATCTACATTGCTTTACCCTATTCAACTATATGCCGATTTTGCAGGATATACTAACATGGCTATCGGCTTTGGTATCATGTTCGGGTTTAAACTGTCGCCAAACTTCAATCGTCCATTTGTATCAATTACAACCGGCGAGTTATGGCGCCGTTGGCACATGTCGTTATCGTTTTGGGTGCGTGATTATGTATTTGTTCCGCTCTCTGCCGAAACTCGTAGGTGGAAATCATGGGGCATTTATTTCTCTTTATTAGTTACTTTTACTGCAATTGGCGTGTGGCATGGCGCAGGGTGGAATTATGCTATATATGGACTGATTCAAGGACTTATCATTATTTACGAAACAGCAGCAGCAAAACAACGAGACTGGCTCCAAAATCATATGTTGAAACAGATTTATAAACCTCTGTTTATTATTCGGACATACTTGCTATTTGCTTTTTCACTCTTATTTTTCAGAATAGAAAAGATGAGCGATATTTGTTATGTCTATCAGCATGTTTTTGATGGTGTAAATACATCGCTGAAAGAAACTAATCTTGGGATGCCCGATTTCAATTGGATAGCATTTGGTATTGCCGTTGTACTAATGTTTGTTTTTGAGTATTTCAATTCAAAACGTGACCTTCTTAAACTAGTTACTCGGCAGAAGGTCTGGTTCCGGTGGGCTATCTACTACGTTATGATAATGCTTATCTTCTTGTTTGGAGCATTTGGCGTAGAAGACTTTATATATATTCAGTTCTAACGAAAAAAAAGATGGAGACAAAAGACAACAAGGTTAATATAGGAAACAAAACTAGCATGCGATCCATGATAAGTAAATTTTATCTCAAGTGTGTTCTTATTGCTATCCCATTTCTGCTTTTGATTGCTTATTATGTGAATAAAGACCCTTTTCTCGTCATTCGTCCACATAACGACTACGATCATTCTACTATTTGCCTTGACGAAGGTGCTGCCAGTTGGTATAAGTATAAGTTATATCGACGTAGCCAGCATTATGATTCATTTATCATGGGAACTTCTTGTACTATGGCATATCGATGTGAAGATTGGAATAAATATATCCATGCTCATCCTTATCGCCTTTTCGGTAATGCAGAAGGACTTGTCGATTTGTATATGAAACTTGATGCTTTAGATAAACAGCCCAATCAGCCAATTAAAAATCTCCTGCTCATATTTGAGCAAAGTCTTTTGTCTAAGAATTATATGCAATCCGGACCATGTTATCTGATGCCGCCCGATGTTTCGCATGTGAGTTGGCTTTATTACCAAATGACATTTTTGCAAGATTTCTTGGACCCATTGTTTTTGGTACCATACCTGAAGTTCGAATTGACTAATCGTTATGAACATAGCATGAAGGGCATTATCAATCCTTATGGCAGATCGCATTTTGGATATGGTAACGATGCTATCTATCCGAATGAAATTCAGATAAGAAAGATGGGTGAACGTTATTGGCAGGGGGGATACTGGTATAAATTCGGCAAAAGGCGTTTTGTTGCAACTCCGGGAAAAGAATTTTCTCGTACGATATTTAAAGTACAACAATACTATCTGAGAAGAATCAAAGAAATATGCGATAAACATCATACTAATATCAAGATTGTAATAGCGCCTATATTAGAGAGAAGAAAGCTTAATACTAAGGATGTTGCAATCATTAGAAAAGTATTTGGTAACGATAATGTATTTGATTTCTCCAACTCTACCGATTTGTCTGTCTTTGATAAGCACAACTTCTATGATGGAGTTCATTATCGAACGGTTTTAGGTCGAAAGATCATTGATGCTGTTTACAATAAAAAATACTTAATGAAGTAACTATCCACTTTCTTTTTGTTGATACTGAAATATCAACGCCATCATCTTAATAACTATCGTCACACGGAATTTTATCCTTGTGGCTCTTGGCTACGTTCTAAGAGATTATTCTATGTTGCAATAAATGATGGAAATTAATGTAATAAATAAATCTAATGTAAAAGGAACAATATGGAAAAACAAAATATTGATAGAACAAAAGAAAAAGGTAAAAGCATACGTTGTTATAAAAGTAAATATTGTATCAAATGTCTGCTCCTAAGTTTACCTTTTCTGTTGCTTGTAGTATTATATGTGAAAAAAGATCCTTTTTTGGTCCTTCGCAAATATAAAGATTACGATCATTCCAACATTTGCCTCAATGAAGGAGCCATAGGATGGTATAAATACAAACTATTCCGTGATAAAGCTCATTATGATTCATTTATTATGGGCACCTCATGTACGATGGCTTATCGTTGCGAAGATTGGAATAAGCATATCCATGCCCATCCTTATCGTTTCTTCAGTAATTCCGAAGGACTTGCTGACTTATATTTGAAACTGTCGGCATTGGACAAACAACCCAATCAGCCAATAAAAAATTTACTTTTTATTTTTGAAAACGGGCTATTGACGAAAGATTATATGCAGACGGATGCAATGCATATTATGCCTCCAGAAATATCTAAGGTAAATAAAGTGACGTATCAAATGACATTTCTACAGAACTTTTTCAATCCGCTATTTCTTGCTCCTTATTTAAAATATGAGTTCACACATCGCTATGAGCATAGCATGAAAGGTATTATCAATCCGTATGGAGTATCACATACCGGATATAACAATAATGCGATATACCCGAATGAGTATAAAATAAGGAAATTGAAAGAAAACTATTGGAAAGAAACTTGTTGGAAAGAGTTGGAGGCTCAAAGCAAGCACCCGAAGGAGTTCCCACGTGCTATTTTTCATTCACAAATATCTTATTTGAATAAAATAAAAGCAATTTGTAATAAACATCATACTAATATAAAAATAGTTTTTGGCCCTTATCTTGAGAAATGCTATATCAATAGGCAAGATGTCGCTATGTTGAAACAAATCTTTGGCAATGAGAATGTGTTTGATTTCTCACATTCGACAAACTGGCACCTTTTTGATAAACATAATTTCTACGACAGGGCCCATTATAGAATAACTCTTGGTAAAAAAATAATAGATTCCATTTATGCCAATGAGACAAATGGCAATACTAAAGAAGTAAGGTATAGAACTTGATAGCTTTATTTTGCATCATAATATTTGTCTTGATACCATAAAATTGTTATTTTTGTCAATCAAAAAAAAAAGAATAAATGATAGAAACAATACAAAATGCTATTCTGACTGTATCCGTTAACTCTTATGGGGCAGAATTATGTAGTATACATAATAATAAAACAGGTAGGGAATATTTATGGCAGGCAGATCCTACTTATTGGAAACGTCATTCTCCTGTACTTTTTCCTATTGTTGGGAGCGTATGGAATGGAAAATATAGGGAAAACGGTTTAACTTATTCTATGTCTCAGCATGGTTTTGCTCGTGACATGGAATTTTTATTGATAAAACATACGGACGATGAGTTGCGCTATCGACTTGTTGATAATGAAGTAACTCACGAGAAATATCCTTATTGCTTTGAGTTGGAAATTGGTTATCGTTTAATTGATAATGAGATACAGGTGATGTGGCAAGTACATAATCCGGCGGATGTTAATATGAACTTCCAAATAGGGGCCCATCCTGCATTTAATTTTAAAAATTATGATGAGCAAGCAGAGGTGCAAGGATATTTTGATCTAAATCCACAAACCGATTCGCTTCAACTGACAGTCATAGGAGAAAAAGGATGTGTTCTACCCAAAAAAGAAAATTATGAACTGCCAAATGGTGAAATTAGTATTAGCAAAACTACATTCAACGGTGATGCCTTAGTCTTTGAGAATAATCAAGTCAATGAGGTCACTTTGATGGATGCTTCTCATAAACCTTACGTACAATTGTCTTTTGATGCTCCCGTAGTGGGCTTGTGGTCTCCCGCCCAAGATAGTTATGCTCCGTTTGTCTGTATTGAACCGTGGTATGGACGTTGCGATACGGTAAATTACACTGATTCATTTCAAAATAAAGATTGGATGCAACATCTTGCTCCGAAAGAGACTTTCAATTCTACTTATAATATAAAGCTGATATGATAAAAGGGACGGTAGCAATAGGCAAATCGTATACTATCAATACTCCTGTCGGGATGATTGAGTTGAGATGCGATGATGCGGAAACGGCCATTATAGGTGTCAATTTTGTGCATGACGACCATGATGAGCCTCCCACAAGCGGAACCTTTCCGCACATTATTGAACAGACGCGTGATGAGCTAATGGAGTATTTTCAAGGGCAGCGTACTACGTTTGATATTCCTGTCGATTATTCGGCTCAACCTTATTCCGATTTTTATAAAAGAGTATGGAATGCACTACTCACTATTCCATACGGAGAGACGCGAACGTATGCTGATATTGCTCGTCAAATAGGTAGCCCGAAAGCTTGCAGAGCCGTAGGCGGTGCAAATCATAATAATCCGATCAGCATCATTGTTCCTTGTCATCGGGTGATTGGATCGACAGGTAAATTGACGGGATATGCTGGTGGTTTGGAGAAGAAAACTTTTTTGCTTGATTTAGAAAAGCGTGCAAATAAACTTTTCTGAATATTCTTATTGGTAATATCTTTTTAATTTGATAGTAATCTCTTATTTGCTGAATCAAATAGCTAGAAGAGGATCTCCTTTATATTTCTGTGATCCTTTTCAAATGGCAGAAGAGTAAGTTGCCGTTCTCGTCGCGGAGATGCATCCCGTTTCCTCTGCAAAACTTAAAATATTTGCAGTTTTCACAAATACCTGTGCGCATCCAAGCCCTGTCGCGATATAGTTTGTACTCTTGCTCCCAAATATCTAGAAAATCATTTTGGTAGATATTTCCTTGATGATAGTCGGAACGGATACTTGGGCATGCTGATATGGCACCGTTTATGAGTACAGAACCAACAGTAACACCTGCTTGACAGGCAAAAAAATGATTTCTCACTTCCCCTTCATAGTTTCCTAAAAATCCTTCACAACCATAACTGGCTTCAATCATTTTTTCCTTGCGTGTCTGCTTGATAAAAGAAAGTAGACCGCGGAATTCTTCATTAGTGAGTTGTAATTGCGGATCGTTGGTTGCTCTCCCTACGGGGAATATTGTAAATAATCTCCAATGTTTTACCCCTTTTTCTATAAGATAGAGTTTCAACTCTTGTAATTGTGAATAATTTTTGCCATTGACGCAAGTGACTACATCAAATTTAATATCGTCTGATGAGGCTAATATCTGTATGGTGTCTGATGCTTTTTTGAAACTATATTCATTATTTCGCATCCAATTGTGTGAGTCTTCCAATCCATCCAAACTTACCGTTATACTATGAATCCCTGCTTGTAGCAGATGTTTGAATCTTTGCTCTGTAAATGCGAATCCATTGGTCACGATACCCCATGGAAATCCTTTTTCATAAATGGAACACCCACATTCTTCCAAGTCGGCACGCATCAATGGTTCACCTCCAGTAATAATGACGAAAATAGAATGTGGATCTCTTTTCTTACGGATGGAATCGAGTACTCGAAGAAAGTCTTCTTTTGGCATATCGGGATGCAAGGATTGTTTTTTGCAGTCGCTCCCACAATGTCTGCATTGCAAGTTGCAACGAAGGGTACATTCCCAAAACAATTGTTTGAGGGGGTGTTCTTCAATAACTTTATCTTGGAGTTTGCGGGCAATTTCAAGGGCTAATCGGTGGCGTATCGATAAGACTTGTGTCATTTATCTATCTTTTTGAGTTTTTTATTTGCTGTTATTTCAAAGTTTCCTTGATACCAACCATCGGCTTTTTGTGTTTGAATGATCGTCATATCTTTTTTCATAATTGAATCTTTTTTGAAAGTGCCTCCATTTTTACTTTCGTCAATGTCGTAAAAGTTTAGTTGAATTGAATTTGGCTGCATTTTTGTATAAGACTTGGAGAACTCGCCCATTTCGTTTGTATAAAGGGTATCTTTTATATTATTGAATTTCTCGCCTACGTAATATACATATTTACCTACGACTTGTATATTTGGGATCGGTTGCCCGTCTTCATCTTGTACTATGCCTTTTATTTTAAATGTGGCCGTTGGTGTGCCATATTCGCAGGGTTCGTCAGAACTCCCTGTGCATGATGAAAAGCCCAATAAGATGAGCAAATACGATAATAGCGATTTCATAAAACAATTCATCTTTTTGTAGTTTAATGCGTTAATATATTAAATAAATGAGAATTTTGGATAAATACTGCACCAAAAGGAATAAAATATATATAATTTTATAGAATTGGATGCTATCTTTATTGTATTTCATCATACCTTTGCATTCAAAATAAATGAAAGATGACTGTTCTAACTTTTACACTTATTTTAATTTGCTCCGCTTTTTTGGCTGGACTTCTTGGCTCTCTCACAGGACTTGGTGGTGGGGTAGTAGTGATACCCATTCTTACTCTTTGTTTTCATGTCGACTTTCATTATGCGATTGGTGCAGCTTTGATTGCGTCGATAGCCACTTCTTCCGGTTCGGCTAGTGCCTATGTCAAAGAAGGTATTACGAATATTAGGTTAGGAATGTTTCTTGAAATAGCTACGACAATTGGTGCTGTGGGCGGTGCATTTATTGCATTATGGATGCCGACTAATACTATCGCCGTTATTTTTGGTGTTGTTTTGGTGTTTACTGCTTTAATGCAACAACGCCGTTCGGCTGATCATACAGCTGTTGTAGGTAGTGATTTGGCACGCAAGTTGAGGCTTTATGGGACATATCCGATAAAAGAAGGAGGCGTAAAAAGTTATGAGTTGACTCATGTTTGTGGAGGCTTTTCTATAATGCTCAGTGCCGGAGTATTGTCTGGATTACTTGGTATAGGTAGCGGGGTACTCAAAGTGTTGGCTATGGATTCGGCAATGAAGGTTCCATTTAAGGTAAGTACCACTACCAGCAATTTTATGATTGGCGTTACTGCTGTTGCTTCTGCCGTAGTATATATACAAAGGGGATACATTGAGCCGGGTATCGCTTTTCCAATTATGGTAGGTGTATTGACTGGAGCCTTAACCGGCGCTCGTTTGTTGAAAAGGCTTAATGTAAAAGTTCTTCGACAAATATTTGCATGTGCTATTGTTTTAGTTGCAATAAATATGATATACAACGGTATCGCTGGTAAATTTTAAGATAAATGGAATCGATAGAACAAAAAAAAGATATGCAGTTACTTATTGGAACTGCTCTTCGTATAGGAGTTATGACAGCTTGTGCCATTGCTCTTGCCAGTGGAATATATTATTTGATCTGTCATGGCGGCGAACCAATGCCTGACTATACTGTTTTTCATGGCGAGCCTTCATCACTTACTACCATAAAAGGTATATTTGCGGGAGTTCTACAATTTCAAGCGAAAAATTGGATACAAGTCGGCGTACTTGTTTTAATGCTCACGCCAATCATCCGTATTTTGCTTTCGCTCATTGATTTTGCGCGTGAGCGTGATTGGTTATATGTCAGCATAACCGCTATCGTTTTCCTCGTTATACTTTCCAACTCATTGGCGGGAGCTTAAATAGATATTTTTATTATTTTTTTTTGCCTTTATGTTTTTTAGCTACCTTTGTGCGGTTAGTTAAATATATATGAATAACGGGATTTTGATAGAACAGTACAATCATTGGGATGATACTGCTTTTAATCTGCTTTACAAGAATTTCTTTAAAGCATTGGTAAGTTACGCTATTCAATTTGTCGACGAGAATAAGGTTGCCGAGGATATTGTTCAAGATTTGTTTTCTACTATCTGGGAGAAGAAAATGCAATTTGAATCTACTATTCTTCTTCGAGCTTTTTTATATAATGCTGTCCGGAATGCCTCACTTGATTATTTAAAGCATAAAAACGTTGAAGACAATTATTTGCAGGAAATGGCAGAAAGTCACCAACAATATAAGGTTAATGATAATGGCGAAGATCATTTCTTTAGTGAAGAGATATACCGTCAGCTCTTTTCTACGATCGATCATTTGCCTAAACGGTGTCGCGAAGTATTTATAATGTATATGGATGGTAAGAAAAACCAAGAGATAGCAGACGCCTTGCAGGTCTCTCTAGAAACGGTTAAGACTCAAAAGAAAAGAGCAATGGCTACACTCAGAGAGAAAATGAATCGTAATGATTTTATTTTGTTACAACTGTTATTGCCTTAATATAACCAACGATCTTGATTTCTTTTACCCTCTTCTTGTCGTGTCTATAGGATATGTTCCTAGATTTGCCTCGCTATATCTCCGAAAGGAATTTAATAAATTGACTCATTAAACAGTTTCTAAAAACAAATCATACTTTCTCTTATTTAATAATACTTCTGCTCGGATGATTCATTTGCCTGAAAAAGAGTATGTTATAATGGTATATAAGTATCACACGTGTGCGACTAATGTCTCACAGCTGTGCGACACTTGTCTCACATGTGTGATACAGATGTCGCACACGTGTGATACTTCTGGTCCTTAATTATAAACTTGACCTGCAATGACTAACTCATGGAAATAATCAATTATAGCCAATATGATAAGCTTGGTTTTAAAGATGGACAGAAGGCGTATCATGCGCATGAGTGTTGAATGTGATAATAGTGAAATTTGAGGGATTATACTAGCAACTTAAAAAATATCGATGCTTACAGCGGCAGATATAAAAGTTATTGTTTAGGGATTATGGCATAAAATTGTCTGCAAAATTCTGTCTGGAATAAGATCGTTACCAAAACGGATGAGTACACTCATCTATTTATAAAAGTGCCTTTCAGATATCTGTAGGCTACCGTTTAGAGTGTTTCTAAATAAAGGTCCGCTGAAAATAACGTTTCTACAATATGCTCTTAAGCCGATTTTGAAGCTTATTTCCGCTGGCGTTGTATATGGTGCTTGGTTAACTTTTTGTGAGTCAATATATAATGGTGTCATACGGAAGTGGCAAAGCTTCTAAACGTAAATCTTTTGTAGGTCTATTAAAAGAAATGAATTTGTTATGAATTTTCAGTTATCCTGATCTTCGCTTTTCATTAGTTAATCTCTTCACACGCGATATCACTACATGTAGACATTTGTGTTTCCATTTCCAATGTGGAATGAACGATTCCATTTTCTTTTAATTCTTTCTTTATTTCGTCTTTTGCCTTTTCAATCTGATTGATATCGTCCAATACGATATGGGCAGTCAATGCATTTTCTGTTGTACTCATTGCCCAGATATGTATGTGGTGTACGTCTACAACATGTGCACAGCTTTTCATAATAGCTTTAATTTCGTCTAGATTAATGCCTTGAGGAGTACCATCCAATGATAATTTGACACTCTCTGAAAGTAATTGCCAAGTGGAGATAAGAATAACGAGAGCAATAAGAAGGCTTACAATCGGATCGATTATATTCCATCCGGTATAAGTAATGATAATGCCGGATATCACCACGCCTATTGAAACAAGGGTATCTGCTGCCATGTGCAAAAATGCACCTCGTACATTCAAATCCCCTTTTTGTCCTTTCATCAACATCAAAACTGTTGCACCATTAATGATGATGCCTATGCCGGCAGTCCATGATACGACAGTGCCATTTACTATGGTCGGTTCGTTGAATTTATGAATACTTTCAATAATGATTGCGCCTACAGCCGCAAGTAAAATAACTGCATTGAGAAGAGATATAAGAATAGAACTCTTTTTTAAGCCATAAGTAAATTGTTTTGAACGATGTACTTTTGCCAGTCTAAAGGTGATAAGTACGAGTAATAGTGAAAATACGTCACTTAAATTGTGCCCTGCATCAGACAATAGACTGAGCGAATCTTGCATCCATCCTACTGTCGCTTCTATAATCACAAACAATAGATTTAAGATAATCGAAAAGATAAATATATTGTTCAATGAATTTATTTGATGTACATGTTCATGATGATGATCTGTATTTTTCAATGTTTCCATAACTTTATATATTAATTTTTATGTTGCAAAGTTATAAAGATCTCTTTGCAACTGAGTTGCAAAGTTTTCCACTTTTGGTAAGAAAGTGTAATGCTCTCGAAGTATTACTAAACTTTAATATCGTTAATTGTGTGTTATATCTATTATTTTGATATTAAATTAGGTATATATGCGAATTAATGTCGCATATATACTAAATAAAAGATTTTTTAGAAATATTTCTATTTCTTGTCCCTCACTTTTTTCGTTCAATCGTTTCTTTTATATAAACTAATTTTAAAAGGGTATGACTAAATATAAAAGAAGCATAAATAAAATAATTCATGATAAGCTGACAGGACAGATCAGTGATGATGAACTCAAGCAGTTTCAAGAGTGGATAAATAGCTCACCCGAGAATAAAACAAACTATGACCAGCTGTTGAACGAAACGGGATTATCTAATAGGTATCGTCAGTATGCTGCCATAGATGCAGAGCGTGCACGCAAATTATTCAATAAAACTCATCACGATTCTTATCAATTGATGTGGCGCAAGACTTTAAGATATGCGGCTGTATTATTATTGGTTATTGCCGGAGCAAGTATTTGGTTATTGAAAAATAATAAAGTGACGCATAGACCGGAAATATCTCATGAAACGATGGTTGCAATGCTTCGAAGTCAAAATATGGGCAAGCAACATGCAACACTCATATTACCAAATGGCAAAAAAGTGAATTTACAAACGCTATCGGCGGCTAATAAAACAGTGCAAAAAGTCGAAGTCGTAAGTGATAATTCTCAAACAACAAAAACCGAAGAAAATAGTAATCGTCTGATGACGCAAGGTGACAGTGAATATTGGGTAACATTAGATGACGGTACTCGGGTGCATCTAAATTATAGTACGACATTGAAATATCCGGTGCATTTTTCGGATGATAAACGTACTGTATATCTAGAAGGCGAAGCTTACTTTTATGTGGCGAAAGATAGTAAACGGCCATTTTATGTGGAGACTCCCAATGGTACAGTTCGTGAATATGGTACTTCGTTTAATGTGAATACCAATGATGGATCAGGCAAAACAAAAGTGGTACTGGTAGAGGGATCGATTAGTGTGATTACCGGTCAGGGTAATGAATACAAGATAAAGCCGGGAGAGATGGCTGTTATGCAATCGGCTTCTCAACAAGTTCAAATTAATAAGGTTGATGTAGATATCTATATAGCATGGAATAGCGGCAGATTCATATTTGATAATTGCCCTCTCGAAAAATTGATGACAACCATTGCTCGATGGTATGGTAAGAATATCATATTTATGTCAAACGATATAAAACAAATGTGCTATACGGGTGATATTGATCGTTATAGCTCGATCTCGTTGGTTCTAAAAGCAATCAAAAATGTCACCGGACTTGAAATAGAAAATACCCAAAATAAAATTATAGTAAAGAAAAGTAGTAGTAATGACTAAAAGAAAAAGAGATGTTTAAGTTTAAAGTAATGAAACGTACTATTATGCTCGTTTGTCTAACTTTATGGATCTCGATTCCGGGGACACATGCAGTGGCGGCACAAACAGTAGATGAGATGAGAGTGACAGTCAATCTGAATTCTGTAACTATAAAAGAATTCTTTGATGTCGTTAAGAAACAAACCGGACTGAATTTTATATACAATTCAGACCAGGCCAAAGGAATGCCTCGCATTACAGTTCGTGGGGTGAAAGAACCTGTAAGAGAATTACTGGATAAGGTAATGCAAAATGTTAGATGCAATTACGAGATAGAAGGACGTATTGTAACCGTAACCCAACAAAGGAATACACAAAAAAAACGTAAGTTAACCGGTATCTTAAAAGATAGTGATGGAGGGGTATTACCGGGTGCCAATATTCAAGTAAGAAATTCTCTATATCGAACTGTTACGGATGTTGATGGTCGTTATACTATTTATATCCCGACAGATATTTGTACCGTATGCTTTTCGTATGTAGGAATGAAAACACAATATGTTGTGATAAAAGCAGGAGAAGCGAATATGCAAAAGAATGTAACGCTTATCAATAACACTCAGATTGATGAGGTCGTTGTTACCGGTTATCAAGATTTGGATAGGACTCGTGTGGCTGGTGCGGTAAGTGTTATTAAAGCCGAAGATTTATATTTGAATGGTGTGAATACATTGGAACAATCGTTGCAAGGCAAATTAGCCGGTGTTGTTGTGACCAATACAAGTGGTTTGGTTGGTGTACGTCAAAAGACTCGTGTGCGCGGTACGTCTACTTTGACTGGTAGTCAAGAACCTGTATGGGTTGTAGACGGAATCATTCAAGAAGACCCTCTTCCTTTTGATGCTCAAAAATTCAATTCCGTAGGGGAAATTACTGCTGATAATTTCGACTACATTCGCAACTTTGTAGGAAATTCCATTTCATGGCTCAATCCACAGGATATAGCTAGTATAACAGTACTGAAAGATGCATCTGCAACAGCCATCTATGGCATCCGTGCTGCGAATGGTGTTATTGTTATTAAAACAAAGCGTGGCAAAGTCGGTTCGATGTCTGTAACATATTCTGGTGGCCTGGATATCGGAGAGCGGGTTTCATACAATAAACTTCAACTCATGAATTCGAAAGAACGTGTCGCTGTATCAAAAGAAATATTTCAACGCGGACTTTCTGCCAGTTGGTCGAATAATAACATCGGTTATGCCGGTGCTCTGAATCAGTATCTCAATAAGCAAATCACTGCGGATCAATTTAAAGCATTGGTATCCAGGATGGAAACTGTTAATACAGACTGGTTCAAACTGTTGTTTCGCAATCCAATTAGTCACAATCATGCTCTTAGCTTTTCTGGTGGAAGTGAAAAGGCACGGTTTTATTCATCATTGGGATACAACTCTACTAAAGGTACGGCTATTGGCAACGAATCCGAATCATACAATAGTAGTGTGGGCATGAATCTTGATTTTTCTGAGAAATTTCATTTATCAACCCATTTATCAGGCTCATATTCTACTACTAACGGTTTCTTTCAAATAGATCCATATAGCTATGCTTCTACAACAAATAGGGCTATTTCTGCATATAACGATGATGGAAGTCTATCATACTATGAAAATCAGAATTATGCCAATTTTTTATTTAATATTATTAATGAACGCAATCAAACAGGATTGCAAAATAAAGCACTGTCTGTAAATTCAAGTGTGAATTTGAACTATGATTTTACTAGCTCATTAAAATTTCAAAGTTTGTTTAGTCTAAGTGTATCTTCACAAAGTGGAGAGTCTTATGCGACGGAGCACTCTGCATTAATTACTGCAATCAGAATGTTCGAGTTTGGAACGGCCAAGCCGACTGATGCGGCTTATCGTTCGTCTCGTTTACCGGTTGGGGGAGAGTATCTTACAAACAACACACGTTCCAGTACTTGGAATTGGCGTAATTCGATTTCGTACGATCATGTCTTTAATAAGGTACACGCACTCACTATGATGCTTGGTATAGAAGCTTCGAGCACCCACTATACCGGCAATACTGCAACTCTATATGGCTACATGCGTGATAGAGGAAAGTCGTTTGCTCAAGTTCCTCTCACGATTACTGCCTATAATTATACTTCTGAAAATCTTTTACTTAAGGATGCACCGCTTCCTACTATTATAGACCGGAAAACTAATTCGATGGGAACTTATTTTACACTCAATTATGCTTATGACAATCGATATGTAGCTAACATGAGTGTCCGTTTTGATGCATCCAATCGTTTTGGACGCAGCACCAATGAAAACTTTAATCCCGCATGGGCCGGTGGTTTGCGTTGGAATATGGCAAACGAAAAATGGTTCTCTCGACAACAGATATTCTCAGATGTCAGCATCCGTGGTAGTTTTGGTTATCAACGCAATATGGCTAGTAATTACAGCTCTACGTTGATATTGAAAATTCCTACTGCTGATGTTTCTGCCGGTGCTGTCGATGTCAATACTGGAGATTATCTGTTGAATATAAGCCAATTGCCTTATGAAAATTTAAGATGGGAGAAAACTATTTCTCAAAATTATGGTATCGATATGGGCATATTTAAAAATAGGATCAGTCTTTCCTTTGACTATTATATTAAGAAAGGTAAAGACATGATTACAAGTTTGCTCTTGCCACGCGAATATGGTATCGAGAATATGCCTGTCAATGGTGGTAGTATGACTAACAGCGGTTATGACCTCTCTGTCGCTTTTACTCCTGTCCGTTCTAAAGACTTTATTTGGAGTATGTCGCTAAATACTTCGAAAAATTTCAATAAAGTAACAGCTGTCAACACCCAGAATCTTTCTTGGAAAACAGCTGCGAGTGGTAGTTTTTATAAAGCAGGGTATGCTACTAATTCTTTATGGGCTTTTAGGTCTAAGGGAATTGATCAAACAAACGGTTATCCTATTATTGATTTAGCAACCGATGGTAAGAGTGATCCTAAAAGCGACCCGACTGCTTATATGCAATATGTAGGTAAGCTTGATCCTGATTTTACAGGTGGCTTATCCACTTCTTTCCGCTACAAAATGTTTACTCTTTCTGCTAATTTCTATCTTCTAGTTGGTGGAAAACGTTTTTTGAGAGAAGCATATCCTTCGTCTGTCTTGCCAACAGAGTATGTAAATCTTCCCGCAGAGATGAATTATCGTTGGGTACCGGGTATGACCAATGCTGTTTTCCCGGGATTGCCAGATTATGATGTTATTAAAAACTCTGTTCAGTTACCTGATGGTAGTACTTATGCTACGCTATATGCCATGTATAATTATTCTACAGCTCGTGTGGTTAGTGCTTCTTCATTTAAGTGCAATAACATTTCGCTTTCATATTCTTTTCCTACTCAATTGGCTCGAAAGCTGAGATGTCAATCCCTCAGTCTATCGGCAAGTATGTCTAATCCTTTCTCGATAGTTAGCAAAAACTTCTGTGGACAAGATGCAGAAGTGGCTTCAGGTCAACAACCACGAACAAAGTCATATTCGTTCAATCTTAGTGTATCATTCTAAAGTAAAAACAGAAATGAAAAAAAATAAATATCAATATCGATTCTTGTTGGGGCTCATGATATCGTTCTTGTTGTTCTTGACTTCATGTGCCCATTTCTTTGACGAGTCGAGTCAAGATGAAATTAAACCTTCTTCGGTTGCCGATATTAAAGCGATGATGTATAAAGAAGCGTATCCTTATCTGTTTACTTCAAGTACATATCTTAACTTGCTTACCGACGAAATACAATGCAATGGTATGTTAGACGCTACTTATGCACCTCAACACAAAGCTGGTACGCCTATCTTTACGTTTGATCCAACAATGTTCGATGCCATAAATCTTATTCCGGATGAGAGCAATTCTTGGAAATTAATCTATGAGAAAATTATGGGTTGCAATGTGGTGAAAGATTATTTGCCCAAAGTCTCGGGCACGGATACCGAAAAAAATGCTCTTCTGGGGCAAGTACTTTTTCTTCGTGCTTTTTATTATCTCAAATTAGCCATGATATATTGCCAGCCATATAATGGGAAAAATATTAATCCCGATACGGCTATGGGGCTTTCATTACAACTGGTTATGGACGTTTCTGATAAATTTCCTTCCAGAACGACGCTGCGTGCGACGTATGCTCAGATTGAAAAAGATCTATTGGAATCGGCCTCTTTGTTGAAGGATAATTATAAAGCCGATTCTCCGTTCCGTGTAGATCAGTTGGCTGCAAATATTCTACTTTCTAGACTTTATCTTTATATGGGGCGTACGGAAGATATGGCAAACGTGGTGAAATATGCCGACTTGGCTATGGCACAAGGGCCATCTCTCACGAACTTTGCCTCTTTTAAATCACAATTTGGAAGCGAAGGTGTTTATAATATTGATATCAGCCCGGAAGTTGTTTGGGCTTATGGATCTCCTAGTTATAGTAATGGTACTTACTACATACAAACTCTTGCTGCAAGTGGAGAAACCCCGCCGTATGTGACATCTAATGCGCTGAAAAATTTATACGATGCCAACGATTTGAGATTAGCTTCTTTTTTCAGCGGAGGAACTTTCTATACCTATAAAGTAGGTGCTTCATTTTACAATTATGGTGATTCCGGTATCCGAATGGCCGAAGTTTATTTGAATCGTGCCGAGGCATTAATCCGGCAATATAAAATAGATGGTGATCAGGCTAAATGCACTAAGGCATTAAACGATTTGAATACTTTGCGCAGGTCCCGATATGATAGTCAAACTTATACCGATATTAATATTACTGATCCGGATGCCTTGTTGGCTTTTTGCTTGCAAGAACGCCAACGTGAACTATGTTTAGAAGAAGGATTCCGCTGGTCTGACATTAAACGCTTGGGATTATCTGTGTCGCACCATTATATTGACGCTAACGGCAATGGTAAAAATTATACTTTAGAGTCAAATTCTTTGTTATATGCTCTACCTATACCTTACGATGCTATTGATAGAAACAATAAATTAGTTCAAAACCCCAGATAATGATTAAACAATGAAAACGATATACAACAAAATAAACTATTGCGCGGCAATTATTATATTGCTCTGTGCAATGTCGGCTTGTGGTTATTCGGAAGATGCGTTGACCCCATCAGGCGATGCGTTAGCTTATAAATTACCACAAGGAAATAGTGACTACGATCAAACAATTGTCGATTATTACAATAAATATGGTGTCTATATTCTATATAAATTTCAAAACAAGGAGGCTTATTGGACGCCATCCGGATGGCAAAATGGAATAATTGGTGTAAAGTCAGGGATGGGCGGATTTTCTGTCCTTCCTACCGATCCCGCTTACGTCAAGCAGCAGCTTTCGCTGATCAAAGAACTCTGGTTCGATTCTTATAACGATGCGTTTTTGAAGGCAAATTTACCTGCCAAAATATTGCTCTGTGCAGAAGTCGATTCCATCGCTGAGGACTGGTCTACATGGCCTGCATCATATATTGGATTTAAGATCGGAGCATGGTATAATTATTATAATATATGTGTGGGCTATGGCGATGGAACGACAAGCGCCCAGTTGACTGCCGACGACAAACGGAAGCTTAAAGATAAATGGAATAGAGTATTTATTCAGAACATTGTGGATAGAGGAGCGGTTGCTATGCCAGCTGAATTCAGTAGTGCTGTTAACTATACAAGTGTTACAAATCTAGATTCAAATAGTAAACTATGGGCTTTAGGTGCCTTGGGCCCGAGTTCTACTGCTACACCTATTCGAGATTGGGGCTATTTCATGCTCATGATGATATGTCACTCTGAAACATTTCTCAATACTGTCCCAACGAATATTATCGATTGGGATACCTCTGAAGCTTCTTGGGAGGGAATTTTGAGTCCGGCCAAAGATACCAATGGGCTTCTGAAAAAACGATATAACATGGTACGCAATTATTACATTCAAAAATGTAATATTGATTTGCAACAAATCGGGAATAATTTAAATAACTAAACATGCGATATATATGGATATTTTTATGCTGCGCTTTTTATGCGCAGCATATTCAAGCAACCAACAATTCTTTTGATACGCTATCCACTAGCAAAACAGAAGCGATTAGTTCTTTTATAAAAAGTTCTTCATACAAATCCGCAGGCTTTGTCAATATCTATCAACAAGATGGAAAATACTATATGGAAGTTCCTGACGACAAGCTTCAGCGTGACATCTTGGTTACTATTACTATTTTAAAGGGATCGGCACGAAAAGAACGAAAACCGGGAATGCGTTTCGGATATGGGGGAGATTCAGTCTTTGATACAATGATTCGAATGCTGAAAAAAGGGAATAAAATAGAAATTGTAACTCCACAAATCGCATATCAGACCGACAGTACTTATATGTATTCGTCTTATTTTAAGAAGGATATTCCTTCCGTCTTATTATCACTTCCTATTATAGCTACATCGGCAACTTCGTCGTTGATAGATATTACTGAAGAAATGAATAGCGATAGTCAACTATTTTCTTTACGCGGAGTTACCGACGACTTGAAGCTGGGTGGTTATCGATCCGATCAAACAGATATTATCAGTGTACAGTCTTTTCCTACGAATGTTAATTTCCAGTCATATCGGAGTTATCAACTTCAAGATACTAAAAGCGACTATCCAAGTTCGCGCTGGGAAATAAGCGCCTCTTGGTTGCTCTTGCCCTTAAAGCCAATGTTGCCCCGAATAACCGACGAGCGTGTAGGATATTTTGCTTATTCCCTCAATGGTATTCCACTTAACAAAGATCAGTTGCAAGTGCGTACTCCTATAGCAGCTCATTGGCGTTTGGAACCCAAACCCGAAGATATGGAACGATATAAACGTGGAGAGTTGGTTGAACCGGCCAAGCCAATTGTTTTCTATATTGATCGTGCTACCCCTTCTTTTCTAGTTCCATATTTAATTAAAGCTGTAAATAAATGGCAACCGGCTTTCGAAAAAGCCGGTTTTAAAAATGCTATACATGCCGAATTGGCTCCTGCCGATTCATTGTATAGCGAAGGAGATGCACGTTATTCATTAGTATCTTACAAAGCATCGCCTATTCCCAATGCTTATGGACCGATGATTGTTGATCCTCGCTCGGGTGAAATCATGGCTTCGCATATTGCTCTCTATCACTCCGTACTAAGTTTATTGCAGCGTTGGTATTTTGTCATGTGTAGCACTGTGGACAAACGCGCACACGAATACCCTCTTCCGCAAGACTTGATGGGCGAATTGGTCGCTACCGTGTTAACTCATGAAGTAGGGCATACCTTGGGCTTACGACACAACTTTGTAGGCAGTACGGCTTATCCTACAGATAGCCTTCGTTGTGCCGAATTTATTCGAAAAAATGGATTGGGAACATCAATAATGGATTATCAAAGATATAATTACATTGCTCAGCCTGGAGATAAACTTGCTCCTGCCGATCTTCTGCCTCGTATCGGTGCATACGATAATTTTGCCATTGAATGGGGCTATCGATTTTTGCCTGACGATATGACTATTGTGCAGCAAACCGATAGTTTACGCCGTTGGGTAGACGAGAAGCGCAAAGATCGCCGTGTACTTTATTTAGAAGAATCGACACTGGGAGATCCGAGGGTACAATCCGAAGACAGTAGTGACGATGATGTAAAGGCCAATACGTATGGTATGGAAAATCTAAAGCGCATTATGAGTCATCTGGAAGAATGGAATCCTAAAAATGATTCGGACTTTTTTGTTTTGCGCAAACGTTATCTATCCGTTCTGAATCAGTATCAGAATTATATGGGGCATGTACTTTGTATCATTGCGGGACATTATGCCGATAAACCGGAAAGAGATGAATCGTTAATTGTATACAAGCCTGTTCCGCGCGATAAACAAGAAGCTGCTCTTGATTTTCTGGATAAATATTTTTTCCGTGATCAGAATTGGCTATTTCCTAAAAAAATAGTGAACAAGACAAATTTTGTCAATACCGATATATTTGAACCAATGGCTTTTAATATGGGAAAGATAGTGGTAAAGTACTCTGCTTTATTACAAGAAAAGCAACTTGATCCGAATGCTTTCTCTTTCGAAGAATTTGCCAATAAGATTTATTCTTATGCATTTGGTAATGTTAGTATACAGCAGCCTTTGTCTCTTTATCAAAAAGCTATTCAGAAAGCTTATGTAGAACAACTTGTTATTAATACGGAAAATCAAGTCAATCTCTCTAATGGGGTGTCATTAGTATATAGGAGTATCATGTCACGTATTAAAAAAAGAGCTATGGATGCGAGTCATACAGTAAAAGATGAACTTACTTCCATCCACTATAAATCACTTTACCGTTTTATTACCCTATGGGAAAATGAAAAGAATAAATCTTTAATTGATAATAATTAATTTCGCACAAATGAAATCAACGCACATATTAGTATTGTTATTTGTTTCACTTCTCTTGTCTCTTCCTACAGGAGCTAGAAACACTAAAGGGGATAGCCTCTCTACAACCTATACTCGTTTTTCTTCTCAAAAAGGAATGGTAGTATATAAAGGATTTTATACGGTTTATAAATTGGATAATAAATATTTCTTAGAAATACCTAAGAACGGTTTGGATAAAGATATATTGATTACAGCGCAAGTCGTCAAAGGGCCTTCGGGATATGTGTCTGATGCCAGTGGGGTGATAAGTTTTTCGAAAGGTAAAGGGAATAGCCTGTATCTGATGCGTCATTATGCAATGGATGTATCTTCCGATTCTACTGATCTATGCATGATGAGTTCAATCATCAAATCGAATATGCGCCCCATCGAAAGTTCTTATTCCTTGGTTACTATGGGCCCTTCTGGATCGTATATTATAGAGATAACCAAGGATTTGGATATGGCAAATGGGTTGTTCAGTGTTAGTTCTAATAGCAGTTTATCACATCCCGATCCTTCTTTATCGAGTATCGATGGTGTACGTATGATACCGCAAGGAGTCGCATTTCAGGTTACGCGTAGTCAGATAGACAATGTTGTAATTCCTCCTGATGGAAGGAAAGCTGATATGGCCTATACTTTTGGGTTAGAGTTCGTCTTTCAACAATTATCAGAGCATAGGCTCACAATGAAAGAGGCACAACCAGCTTTTGGTTTCGAGACCATAAGCCGTACCGAATATGATACCAAGCAATACCTGGCTCGTCAGAAAGAATATATTTTACGCTGGTTGCTTAGTGCTTCGAAAAATAATCTGAATCGTCAACGTAAGGGGCTGAGCATTCGTCCAGAAGAACAAATCTGTATTTATGTCGACCCGATTACTCCAAAGCCTTTTGTAGAATGTATTCAAAAGGCTGTAAAGCAATGGGAAGGTGCTTTTCTTAAAGCAGGTTGGAAGGATGTGTTCCGCTTTAGCTCCGACGATAGCGACGCTTCTTTGTGTTATCGTCATATCCTTTTTCGCTGGGGATATTCTTTTTCTGGAATACATTCGAGTAAAATATACGATCCTGTTTCTGGTGAGATTCTTGCAGCTCGTATCAACATAGTTGATGCTGTTGCCGATGATCAATTGTCCACTTATTTTTTGCAATGTGGTAATGTCGATAATCGTATTCTTTCGGATATTCATAGCTTAGAAGTACGTAAGGATGTGTTTACTGCACAGATTGCTTCGGCATTTGGTGAAGTATTGGGGATGAAATCAAATAAATCGGGTTATACAGTATTTAGCCCCGAACAATTGCGTTCTAATAGTTGGCTTCAGCAAAATGGAATCACGGCGTCAATAACAGGGGGAGTGACTTTTAATTTTATTGCTCGTCCCCAAGACGGTATCGCTCCTGCAAATTTATTCCCACGCGTGTCTACATACGATTGGGATGCTATTAAATACGCTTATGGAAACGGAGCTTCTATTCCATCTCTGAAATCTTCTTTTTATACGGCAGAAGATAAATTGAGTCCGTATACACAGAATGGATGTTTGTCGAATAATATCATGGAATCTGCCATTTCTGGTATTGATAATATCAAAAAAGTATATGTCGAATTGAATAACCGTGTCAATCGTCTGCCTGCCGATCAAAATATGTGGAGTACTGTGGCAGATCTTACAATGAGGTCGTTAGTCCTTTATCAGTCTTATCTTACTCAGATAAATTCATTGGTCGGGGGACGTATGAATCATCCCATTATTCAAGGAGTTAATGAAATATCTACAACCTATGTGCCACGTAACCAGCAAGTCGAGGCTTTGCAGTTTCTGGAAAATCAGATATACACTAATGCACCGCAGTGGGTGATGAAAAAAGAGCTTAAGCAGGCTACGGGATATGATTTCAACGATATGATGATGGGATTGGCTGTAGCTCTTTACAAACATTACATAGATAAAGATGTGATTCAGATATTAATTGATAGTGAGAATCAATCAGGTAGTAATGCTTTTACTACAAAAGATTTGTTCGCTTATTTGGATAGAGTTTTTTTCGAAAATTTCAGCAATACCAAGCCTGTATCTTCATATAAACAAGCTCTACAATCGACCTTCATTACTTATTTGGCATCTGCGGTAGCAAGCAACAATTTGTCCGGAGGATTATCTAACGAAGCTATTACAGTACTTCATAATTATTTTATAGAAACGGCCAATAAAATAATCAATTTAAGTAAAACTCATACCGACGAGAAAACAAGAGCCTGCTATGCTATGATGGTGATAAGGATGAATAAGGAGTATTTTAATAAATAAGAATATGAGAGAAATGAGGAAAATAAAGAGTCGTTACTTTCTGTTGTGTGCTCTTCTTCTATCGTTATGCTGCTCTTTAAAGGCTCAACATCGTGAAATCGCTTTTGAACATACCACTTTACAAGAAGCACTGAAAAAGGCGACGGCACAAAATAAAATATTGTTTGTCGATTGTTATACCGACTTCTGTGGTCCATGCAAAGTAATGTCTGCTACTGTATTTAAGACAGACAGCGTGGCCGATTTCTTTAATAAAACATTTGTGAGCCTTAAACTCGATATGCTTTCGGAAGACGGGAAAAAATATGCAACTGTTTATAAAGTGGGTGTCTATCCAACTTTTTTGTTGCTCGATGGCGCCGGCAAGGAAATATATAAATTTGTAGGCGGGCAACCAGCCGATAAATTTATGGCACAAATTAGGAGTGGCATGGATCCTAAGAACTACTTGTTGGCTATGAATAAAATGTATGCTTCGGGAAAATATACTGATGCCTTTATGCAAGAGTATATTAAGCAAAAGATAAAAGTGTTCGAACTGAAAGATGCAAAGGATTTAGCAAAACAGTATATCGAGAAATTGGCTGTGGAGCGGCGCTCGTTACCCGAAAATTGGTTTCTTTATAGCGACCGTTATTTAATAGGAGCTAAAGCCTTTGATTCTAATTATCTATTGGAACATTGGTCGGATTTTTTGAAGTCTATTGGCGAAAATACGGTTTATAATCAAATAGGAGCACTATATCGCGATATTACAGAAAGTGTTCTCAGAGGTTGGTATTTTATGGATTTTAAACCAGATCCTGCCGATTTCGACTATTATGCTCAGCGCATGACAAGTATTCCGACCATGCCTTATCAGCAGGATTATCTTACAATGATGGATATTTGTAAGGCTTTATGTTTGAAAGATACTGTTACTGCACGTCAGCTATTGTGTGAAAAAGTTCCGGACTTTGATCCAGAGAACCAGCATATTTTATTTGGAGCTCTTGATAGTATATTGCCATATAATAGCGCACTGTTACACGAGCTGGCCATAAAAATAGTTCGCAGTGGTAAAAAATCGAATTTGTACAATTATCTAAAATCTCTCTTAAAACCAGAAGAAGCTTATGAGGGTGAAAAATACGATGTACCTAATTTAGAGACTAAGATCGGCTCTATTACTATTGTTCCTTTTTTTCATCCTACAAAAAAAATGTTTTGGTATTGTTTCGAAGATGGTAATGATAAAACTCATTATTATGCTTACGACGTTCGAAAGGGAAAATATGAATTATACAATGAACATGTAGTAGATAGCTTGGCACAGACAATATATCCTAATGAAGAATTTGATCCACAGGTTACTTATAGCCCAGAATTTGATAGGGAAAGCTTATTAGCAAAGGTTTCAATAAAGAATAAAATATATATATACAATGATTCTTCTCGTGTTTTGCTCCCATCATCTCCAAAGCAATATCCTATGGTGGAATACGGGATGTCCCCCGATTCAAAATATAAAATAACGGTCGAGAATTATAATTTATGGCAGGAAGATATGTCTACCCATCAGCGCAAACAATTAACTTTTGATGGAGATAAAGATTATGAGTATGTGTTAGCTGATCTGGTATGGCTTTCAGCCAATCGCTATTATATTGTTCGTAATGATTCACGCAACGTCAGAACATTCTCCGTACTGCATTCAATGGGATATCCTGGACCGGTAGTGTCTACTTATAAATACGAATTACCGGGAGATAGTATTGTTGCGATGCAAGAGTTGTTCGTAGGCGATGTTCAAAAAGGTTCGATCGTTAAGGTAAATGTAAGTAAATGGCGTTGGCAACAATTGGAAATATTGAAAGTGAATGATGTAGCGGACAAGGTCTATTTTTTAAGATCGAAACGTACTCGTGATGAAGCTGAACTTTGTACGGCCGACGCAGTTAGTGGCGAGATAAAAATAATTATTAATGAAATAAGTAAACCTTATTTAAATAAAGAGCTTTTTCGGATCCAAGTAGAAAATAGGGGGAATGATATTTTTGTGTGGTCCGATCGTACCGGATGGGGACACATTTATCACTATTCCGCTACGGGAAAGTTACTTAATCCTGTCACTTCCGGCGCATGGACAACTGGGTGTATTCTGAAAGTCGATAATCAAAAACACCGTTTGTATCTATATGGTTATGGACGTGAGAAAGGAATTAATCCGAATTATGCTTTTCTTTATGGGGTTGATTTTAATGGAAAGCATTTGAAGTGTCTCACTCCCGAAAATGCCACCCATAACGTATTTATGAGTTCGTCTACGGATCTCTTTGTAGACAACTTTTCCAGGATTGATACAGTCCCTCAGGTTTCCGTACGCTCTACCGATGGGAAACTGCTTTCAACGATAGAACATATTGATGTGTCGAAACTTCTAACTTATGGTTGGAAATATCCCGAACAGTTTACTGTAAAAGCGGCAGACGGTGTCACAGATCTTTATGGTATTATGTGGAAACCGTATGATTTTGACCCTAATAAGAAGTATCCTATCGTATCTCAAGTTTATCCCGGTCCGTTTACCGAAACTGTATGGACGGACTTTACCGTATTTGATCGCTACAACAATACGGCATTGGCGCAAAGAGGTATTATCGTTGTGTGCATGGGACACAGAGGCGGTTCTCCATATCGCGATAAAAAATATGCTACCTATTGTTATGGAAATCTCAGAGATTATGCTCTTGCCGACGATAAGTGTGGCTTGGAGCAGCTTGCTAAGAAATATCCTTTCATAGACATTAATCGAGTAGGTATTTTTGGACATTCGGGTGGGGCTGCAATGGCTGTAAGTGCTATGTGTACTTACCCTGATTTTTATAAAGTAGGAGTCGCTTCTTCGGGCAATCACGATAATACGATTTATAATAGAACCTGGGGCGAAACCTATCAAGGAATAGGGGAAGATAATCATTTCACTGTAAAGACAAATCTAGAACTGGCTAAGAATTTGAAAGGAAAATTGCTACTGGTGACAGGAGAGTCTGATGAAAATGTGCATCCAGCCCAAACTTTACGTCTCGTGAATGAGTTGATTCTGGATAATAAAAATTTTGATATGTTGGTGTTGCCTGGGCAATCTCATCATTATGATCCCGCTTATCAATCGTATTTCGAAAAGAAAAAACGTGATTATTTTACTCAATATTTGGTAAATCAATAAATTGAATATTTCTCTCTCTTAATTTAAACGGAGGAGGTCGTTGTGATAACGGCCTCTTTTTTTTGTTTTGTTATGTCCCATATTTTAGACTCTTCTATTTGTTATTGCTTTTCTAATTATATATCTGTAGTGAAAGGGAGAGGTTTATACTGTAAATAACGGGAGCGTATCTTTCTAATTGATCGTGTATTGCGATATAAGATATTGTCCTTTTTTGGCAATTCTTTTCTGTTTTTACGGGACTGCAATGAAAAAATATATAAATTTGTAGATGTGAATGCAGATAAATGAATAATATAGATGAAAAAATATTGATAGAGGGAGTTAGAGGTGGGGCCTACGAAAGTTTCTCTCAACTTTATAATAGATGGGTTTCCCAACTTTATCGATTTGTTTTTTCGCTTGTAAAGTCAGAAGACGTGACGCAAGATATTGTTCAGGAGAGTTTTGTGAAAATATGGACCAATCGGGAGAATCTTCGTACCGGATATTCATTTAAATCATATTTGTTTACTATATCGTATCATCTCATATTAAAAGAGTGGCGATGCAAACTGGAACATCCGTTGATGGAAGATTACATGGATTATTGTAATAACGAAAATCTGTCGACTGAGCCTCATACAGAAGAACATATCGATTTTGATAAATTTCTCGAAAAACTTAAAAGTGCGAAAGAGAAATTGGCACCTCGCCAGCGGCAGATATTCGAAATGAATAAAGAAGAGAATATTTCTATATCCGAAATAGCAGCTTCGCTTTCAATTTCCGATCAATCGGTAAGAAATCAACTTTCTGCTGCTCTCAAAATAGTTAGAAAAGAAATAGGTAATTATACTCTTTTGTTGGTCTTGTTTTGTCATCTGTAGTATGTCTTTTATCTATAAGGAGTTTGTTTGTACATTCTATCATTCTCTCTTTTTTTTACTTCTCGTATGGGTATTTGAAATTATATGATTTCTCTGATTTCGTACTTGTTTTGGCATCTGGAAGAATCTGACGTATGTCGCAGCGATAACTAACGTATCTCGCAGAAGAAACTAACGTTAGTTATCATGACAACATCCGTTAGTTACCGCAGTAACTTCCGTTAGTTATGGCTGCGACATACGTCTGTTTTTTTGTACTAAGAAAGAACCTGTACTTACATTAACAATATCTCTCGAATTTGATAAACTGTCTTTTGAATAGTTCTTTACAAATTGTCTTATTTTTAGCTCAATGATATGTTACTAGGAATGTAAAAACAAAACGAGGTACGACAATATCGCACCTCGTTTTGTTTTTACATAGCTTTCTATGATATTAGAATTCGGGTGCCATATCGTTGAGTTGCACTTTAGAGAAAACTGGACCATCTTTGCAAACATACATTTTGCCAACATTGCAGCGGCCGCACTTTCCTACGCCACACTTCATTCTATTTTCGAGTGTCGTGTAAATATTCTCATCTTTAAACCCATGTTTCTCGAGTACGGGGAATGTGAATTTTATCATAATAGGAGGGCCGCATACAACCGCTACGGTATTGTCGCTATTGGGGGCAACACTATCCAAAACATTAGGGACAAAACCTACTTCTCCTTTCCAATCGGGTGTCTCACCACCGGGATCGACTGTGGTTACAAGTTTGACATCCGAGCGTTGGTTCCATTCAGCTAGTTCTTCTTTGTATACAAGGTCTGCCACAGATTTGGCTCCATAAACAATAGTCACATCGCCGAACTGATCTCGCAAGTCGAGTACATTGTCAATGACGCAACGCATAGGGGGAAGTGCAATACCTCCGGCTACGAAAAGTATATTTTTACCTTTCCATTCTTCAATCGGAAATGAATTGCCGAATGGACCACGAAATCCCATTGTCTGACCTTCTTCAAGGCGGTTAAGGCCGGAAGTCACACGTCCGGCATGGCGAAAAGTACATTCTACGTACTCTTTTCTTGTCGGAGCAGAAGCGATGCAAAAGGTAGACTCTCCTTCGCCGAAAGCTGAATATTCGGCGAAGTTTCCTGCTCGGAATTGAAAGGCTTTACCTTCTTCTTCATTTTGAAATTTAAGGCGGAAAGTCTTTACGCCAGGGGCTTCAACGGTAATTTTATCAATTACCATAATATGTGGTAAATAAATATTCTCATTCATGATTTGAGTTGGCTATAGAGATTAAATGTTCTTGTAAATTCATATCGACAGGACAAGCTCTTGAACAACGGCCACAGCCGGTACAGCCATATACGCCCAGCCGTTCGGGCATATAAGAAAATTTGTGTAGAATTCGTTGCCTCCAGCGGGTGGCTTGGGTAGGGCGAGGATTATAGCCCGATGTATGCTGGGTGAACAGCGAAAATCCGCAAGCATCCCAACAGCGTAAACGTCTGCCGTGATTACCATGGGCATCTTCCTGAATATCAAAACAAGCACATGTTGGACATACGAATGCACACGCACCGCAACCAAGGCAGCGTGCCGACTGGCGTTTCCATACGGGACTATCGAAAGCATTCGATACATGTTCTTTGATTTCTTCTTTGGTAAATTGAACAGGTATTTTAGCTAATACAGCTTCTTTATCAACCTCTTCTGATAGCGGTTGGAAAATATCGGGTAATAGCGCCACTAGTTTTTGACCTTTTTCTGTCATTACTTCTACCAAAGTATCGGTAGCGTTCAACATGGTCAATTGTATATCACTACCTTCTACATTGCCCGGACCGCCACCAACCGAAGTGCAGAAACAACATTCATCGCTTTGGTTACAGGCAAAAGTAACGATTGTTAGTTTGTTGCGTCGTTCATCGTAGATGTTGTCTTTGTAGTCCCAATCAAAAATGGCTGAAAGAGGTGAGAAGCCCATTGCATCGCATGAACGGGCATGCCACAGAACGGTTTCTGGGTATTTGTCAAAAGAATCTTCTGTTAATGTTGTATCTTTTCCGTCTTTTTGATATTTAAACAAAGTCTCTACAGGAGGGAAAGCGGCTGCTTTGGCTGAAACGGTAGTTGTGAGACTCTTATTGTTCACTTCTTCGGGAGATTTTATTCTTCTGAATTCCGTTTTTGTTCCCGATGATACAGGTGCTAAGACACGGGGTACAGATTCAATGATTCGTTTTAGCCATGCATCTATCTGTTCTGTTTTGATAATATATTTTTCCATAACCTCTATCAATGAATAAAGTTCTCTTTATCGTTCGGATTGAAAGTAGACAGTACATTGCCGCCTTCTCCTTCTCCCAACATTTCTTTGATATCTGTCGACATCTTTTTTGTAAGAATCCCTATCGGTAAGTCTAGCGGGCAGGCTTTGGCGCAAGCGCCACAACCTGTGCAACGTCCCGACATATGCATCACCCTATTGATTTGCCATTCGATATTGCTCAACGTCGATTTCCAAGGATCTAGCCATTGAGGACAATTCACCTCGCTGATGCAGCGGTTGCAATAACACAATGGGCACGCTGCTCTACAAGCATAGCAACGAATGCATTTGTCTAATTCGGATTTCCAATAGGCCCATCGTTCTTCACGGTTCATTTTGTCAATTTTCTCTATCAGAGCCGCCACAACGGGATCTGGTGCAGGGGTGTTCTCTTCGCAAAACTTTTCCATCTCTTCAAAAGAAGTAAGTTCTGTTACGTCTCCGTCTTTGTCGACGGTTAGCACCATGAGGTTCTCTTTCTTTATTTGATTTTCTTTGTTTAGTTGTATGATACTTGCTATCTCTTTATATGTTGCAATAATGGCAATTTTGTTGTCACCGATCAACTCTTTTTTGGTCAGATAGACAGCATTATTGGTACTACAGTCGTCACTATATATCAGTTTCTCTGCATCTTCGGGTTTTTCGCAGAAAAAAGGACGTATCTTATTATTGCCTTGCTCGAATCCGATGATGAGTTTAACGGTGCCTCCTTTAAGAAGATCGGTTGCTCTTTCTTGTAATTTATTCATGACTATCGGCCTCCTCATCTAAATAGTTCGCTACTTTTTTGTATTCCGTATACGGACCTAATTCTCTAATCTCTTTTACCGTATCATTCACTATGTCCGCCCATTTGGCACCCTCTGCTGCAGATACCCAAGAGAAGCGAATACGTTGTACATCAATGCCTAAGAAATTGAGTATATTGCGAAATACAATCCAACGGCGTCGGGCATGAAAATTACCACTTGTGTAATGGCAGTCGTTAGGGTGACAGCCGGATACGATAATACCGTCGGCTCCACCGGCAAAAGCTTTCAGGAGCAACATGAAGTCTATTCGGCCGGTACATGGGAAACGTACTATTTCTACGTTCGTCGCATACTTTATGCGGCTCGTTCCCGTTAAATCGGCTCCCGCATAAGTACACCAGTTGCATACAAAAGCAATGATACGCGGTTCAAAATTATTATTAGATTCTTCCATCATACTTTCTGATTAATGATTCAACAGTGCCATTACTTCGGTATACATTTCTTCGTTGGTGTATCCTTCGAGGTCTATGGACTTGGAGCGGCAGAATGATACACAAGTGCCGCAACCTTGACAAAGTCCCGGATTGATTTTGGCAATGGTTTTGATAACTGCCCCTGTCTTTCTGTCTTTTATTTCTTCATGCTCAATGGCATGGTATGGGCATATCGTTTCGCACATGAAACATCCTACGCATGTACTGAATAGGGGAGGGGCACAACGGTTGACAACCGCTACGATCGGCTCTCTCACTAAGTTTTCTTGCGAGAGCAGTGATACTACTTTTACCGCGGCACCCGAAGCGGCAGCTACCGTTTCCGGAATGTCCTTAGGAGCTTGACAAGCGCCGGCAAGGAATATACCGGCTGTGTTTGTTTCTACCGGTTTCAGTTTGGGATGTGCTTCGGCAAAGAAATGATACGGGTCGTATGAAATATGCATTTTCTGAGCTAGTTCTTCGGCTCCCTTGCTGGCAACGCCTGCTGTGGCAAGGACTACCATATCTGCTTCTATTTCTACAGGTTCGGCTCCAAGCAATGTGTCTACACCTTTTACAATAAGCTTTCCATCTTTTTCATACACTCGAGCCACACGTCCACGTACATAGTTTACGTGGTCTTCTTCAATGGCACGTCGAACAAACTCTTCGTAGTTTTTGCCACCGGCACGGATATCCATATAGAATACGGTTGAATCTCCACCATGCACTTTATGCTGATAGAGCATGGCATGCTTGGCTGTGTACATACAACAGATCTTTGAGCAATAGGGAATACCTTTGGCCGGGTCGCGTGAGCCACAGCATGCTATAAATACGACCTTTTGAGGAATCTTCCCATCCGAAGGGCGGCGTATTTCGCCAAGAGTAGGCCAGGAAGCCGAAGCAAGGCGTTCAAATTGTAATCCTGTGATAACATCTTTGTATTTGCCATAGCCATACTCAGGGAAAAAGTCTGTTTTCAATACATTGAATCCTGTAGTTACAACTACAGCACCAACTTCTATCGTCATAAATTCATCCGGCTTGTCGTACTCTATTGCTCCGGTAGGGCAAGATTTAGAACAAATCTTGCATTTACCTTTTTGATAGTACAAACAATGTTCCTTATCTATCACCGGCTTATTGGGTACAGCTTGAGGGAAAGGTACATATATGGCAGTGCGCATGCCCAATCCTTCATTGAATTCGCTCGGTATCTTTTTGTTGGGACATTTTGTTGTACAAAGTCCGCAACCTGTACATTTGGAATAGTCTATACTTTTTGCCTTCAGCCTGATAGTCGCTTTGAAATTGCCTACGAAGCCTTCCAACTTATCGAGTTCGGCATAAGTGTATAAGGTAATATTGGGATGTTGCGCCACTTCTACCATTCGGGGTGTAAGGATACACTGCGAACAGTCGAGAGTGGGAAATGTTTCTGATAACTGTGACATGTGTCCGCCAATAGAAGGACTTTTTTCTATCATGATGACTTTCTGTCCACAATTGGCTATATCGAGTGCTGTTTGAATGCCTGCAATACCTCCTCCGATGACCAACGCACACTTTGTAACAGGTACTTTAATTGTATTAAGTGGTTTGTTGCGTTGTACTTTCGAGATTAATCCCGTTACAATTTGGATTGCTTTGCGGGTTGTCGCTTCTCCCTTTTCATGTACCCAAGATACATGCTCTCTGAGGTTGGCTATTTCGCACATATACGGATTAAGTCCTGCCTCAGCACAAGTCTTGCGGAAAGTGGCTTCGTGCATACGTGGAGAGCATGAGCCTACTACAACTCCATCGAGATGGTGTTCTTTGATAGCGTTCTTTATCAGCGTTTGTCCTGGGTCGGAACACATGTATTTATAATCGGTCGCAAATTCTACGCCTTCCAATCTACCGGCCTCTTGTGCCACACGTTCACAGTCTACCGTTGCACTGATATTTTCACCGCAATGACAAATAAAAACTCCTATTCTTGACATGTTCGTTATGCTTTTTTAGAGGGTAGTTACTTTAACGAAGTGACGTTGCAAACCTAGTTTGGAGGGGTCAGCTCCAACAGCTAATCCAATAGCTTGGGTAAGGTAGATTACTGGAACCGTCACATCTTCTTTTAAATATTTATTAATCTCGGGACGACGCATATCCAAATTGGAATGACACATGGGGCAAGCTACAATAATACTTTCGGCTCCACGATCAGCAGCATCTTTGACAATATTGCCAGATAGCTTTGCTACCAAATCAGTACGAGATACCGACAATCCGGCTCCGCAACATTCTGTTTTGAATCCCCATTCAATGGGAGTTGAACCAATCATCTTCATCAATTCGTCCATAGAAGTAGGGTCTTCTACTCTGTCGAATTTTAATATTTTGTGAGGCCGTACTAACAGACATCCATAGTAGCAGGCTACTTTATAATTGAAAGGCTTTACTATTTTTTCAGTAAGCTTATCTTTTATATATTGATCGATAAATTGTACCACGTTGAGTATCTTAACAGTTCCCTCGTATGGCATATCAATCGTATCTGTTATTTTTTTCTTGAGTTCTTTGTCTTCTGCCAGTTCATATTGTGTCACCGACAAACGATTAAAGCATGATGCACAAGGCACAACTATTTCTTTCATTCCCTGTTTTTCTGCTAGAGCCAGTATTCGGGTCGGAAGAGCCAATGACAAATCTTTATTAACGGAATGGGCAGCAGTGGCACCGCAACAATTCCAATCTTCAATATCTATCAGTTCTATATCAAAAAATGGAGCCAATGCTTTTACCGATTCGTTATATTCTCGAGATGTTCCTTGCAATGAGCATCCCGGATAAAAACCTAATTTCATACAGTACTATTATTTGGTGTTTTTGATAGTTCTATTAAAAATGCGAATAATGTTTTTTCTATTTTTTACCGTTTCGGGTAGAAATTTGAGCTTTCCTTTGATAAGCATTGAGGGCACCAACTTCACATCTTGCCATAGACGCATGGTACGAAGTTTGAACTCGGCGATAAGATTGATTTCATTCAACTTACCCGTATAACGTATGCTATTCAAAAAAGACTTATGAAAAGACAAAATTGGTTTTGCTTTAGGTGAGACACATTTCCTTTTAATGGATTCGGTTCTTAGATAATCCATTAGTCGTGGAATATCCACTTCTTTAGGACATCTGCCGATACAATTTTCGCAGTTCAAGCACAACCATATTGTGTTGGACTTTAGTACTTTGCTATAATTTTCTTCTTTATTCGTTTGTAACAGTCGGATGAGATACGATGAAGGGAATTCCATATCGTCGGCAAGTACACAACCTGCGGTGCATTTGCCACATTGATAACACAAATCGACATCGACTTCAGTCGCCTGTTGAATACGAGAAGTAATTGCATGATTCGTTGTCATATATATTATAGATAAATAGATTTCATGGTATATTTTAATCAGTTACACAACCCCTTTATTATATGAAATTGTTATTCTGCCACAAATATAATTCTTTTATTTATAATAAATAGAGAAAAATAATTAAATAATCTCACTTGCTTATAGCGCTTTTGGTGCTATCCATTGGTCTGTAAGGGCTTTGAGGCTTCTATGTTTATCGGTATGAACAGTCGATAAATATCTTTTTGCTTAGAATCAATGAATCCCGTGATCGTTTTTAGAAAGGCGAAGTTTGTGAAGCATACTGATGAAAATTGGTTCATATCAGAACGATTTTATGTTTTGTTCTGAGAAGAATGTCGTTCCACATATGTGATTCGATCAACTCACATATATGGAACGATCGACTCACATATGTGAGTTGATCGAATCACATATGTGGAACGACAAAACCTGAATGAGTCAACAAAAAGACTTTAAATAGGAGATCCATGTTTCAATAAGATGTGTACAAAGCATCTTCTTGCAGAGAAGAAGAACCGTACTATTTCCACGTATGAGCAGTAAGCAAGGGAGTTTCTGCACGGTGCACACAACACAGATACCGAGTAGTAATTTAATCGGTTGATATACGACGTGGGCGAGCCACGTTTCATAAGACTCTAACAATAAGCAAGATAATACCTTCCTTAGGTCCCATAAACAAACCGTATCTGTATATGTCGTTCATAACCAATAAGATAATATGACGGATAGAGTTTTGAAACTTTTTTTTGCGAAACACTAGTCGGAATACTTTTGTCTGACGAGAGCAAATGTTGATGATAAAAGTGACATTGTTTGGAGTGTTGAGCTCTTATCCCGAACACAAGTATTAGTGCATATTCACATCATGTTTGTGTAGTCTAAATGAATATCATTTAGGTCAATCATTACAAATATTTTATTGGTATATATACTGATTATTAATATAAAAATTCTATTTTTGTAAGCAATAATAGATAAATTCGTATAAATATGTCTAAAAGGAAGATGATTGATCGTAGGATCTTTTTAAAAAAGCTTGGCTTAGGAGCTTTGACTACAGCTGCAACTCTTTCGGCTGCCGGTTCATTGCTCAGCTTCACAACAATGGATGAAGATGATAAGTTGAATGGCAAAAGCCCACGGTCTGTCGATGATTGGACCGGAAGCTTAACTTATCGTATCAACCGCCATACCGGTGATAAAGTATCTCTTTTGGGATATGGTTGTATGCGTTGGCCTACTAAAAAGGGCACTGATCAAATAGATCAGGAAAAGGTAAATCAGCTTGTTGATTATGCGATGGCTCATGGAGTGAACTACTATGATACGGCTCCTGCCTATGGTGATGGTGCATCTGAAACAGCACTTGGCATTGCTATTCATAAGTATCCGCGAAACAAATATTGTATTGCTACGAAGATGTCCAACTTTGCGCCACAAGACCAAAGTAAGGAGGCATCGCTGGCTATGTACAATGCATCAAAGAGAAGATTGCAGGTAGATTACATTGACTATTATCTGTTACACGCTATTGGTATGGGAGGTATGGATAGCTTTAAAGCGCGTTTCATTAATAATGGTCTTCTGGATTTTCTGTTGAATGAACGAAAAGAAGGGCATATCCGCAATCTTGGGTTTTCTTATCATGGAGATGTGGAAGTTTTCGATTATCTGTTGAAGCAGGATATTAAATGGGATTTTGTTCAAATAGAACTCAATTATGTGGATTGGAAGTATGCCAAACAGATGAATCCCCGCAATACTGATGCCGAATATCTTTATAACGAACTTGAGAAAAGAGGTATTCAAGCAATTATTATGGAACCGTTACTCGGAGGAAGATTAGCTAAGATCAATGAACATTTAGGCAGTAGATTGAAAGCACAACGTCCAAATGATAGCATTGCTTCTTGGGCATTTCGTTATGCGGGCTCATTACCTAATGTATTGACAGTCTTGAGTGGTATGACTTATATGGAACATTTGCAAGATAACCTACATATTTATTCTCCCCTCGATCCATGCACATCGTCCGAACTGTCGTTGCTTGAAAACGTAGCAAAAATTTATAGTAGTTATCCTATGATACCGTGCACCGGTTGTCATTATTGTATGCCATGTCCTTTCGGTTTGGATATTCCTGCTAATTTTGCATATTACAATAAATGTGTCAATGATGGAACTTTACCTACTGATCCGCTATCGCCGAATTACAAACAGCAAGTACGTATTTTCCTAGACGGGTATAATCGTAGTGTACCTGAAAAAAAACAAGCCTTAAATTGTGCCGAGTGTGGTAATTGTTTATCTCATTGTCCGCAACATATACAGATACCTACGCAAATGAAGAGACTTTCGAATATGATGGGAGAAATGAAGAAAGTATTAGTCTGATATTAATAGATACTCAAATAAAGAATAATCGGCTGCTTAGTTTTATTAAGCAGCCGATTATTGTTTTAATATGTTTCTTATCTCTTTGAAAAATAGTTGGCTATGAGTGTGTCCAATGCATATTTTCCCGGTCCTGCTATATAAACAATTATAAAGGAGATGAGATAAACCAGAGCTAATTCGTCTCTACTTACATAATAAGCTACAATCATCGTAAATATGATGGGGATAGTAGATAGACGGAATAGAAAGCCGAAGATAAATGCTAATGAACAGAAAAGCTCTCCGAAAATAGCCATGGACAATGACAAACTTGTTCCGATGCCCAGTGGATCTGGAAATTGAGTAGACAAGGTGCCGAAATGTAGCATTTTGGTAAGTCCATGATATGCTAAAAATAGACCAAAGAGCATGCGGAGTACGAGTAGTACTGCCGATAATTTTTTATTATCTTGAATACCGGGGAATAAAAATTTCATCATAAGCTTACTTTTTAATTGGTTAATAATACTTGGTAGCTGTTGGCTGCCTTTTTATTTTATGTCAAGATCATAATATCTGCTTGTCTTTGGCCTATGATATTGACATAAAAGCGGGATTACTTTTTCTGGTTTCAAATATAATTTATATATCGGGTATTAGCAAATAATTTTCGATATTTGTATCGTACTCTATTATTTTTTAGTAGAGTGTTAGTAAGTTATTGTTTTGAATAGAGCTTTGAAATAAGATCGCTTCTTCCTATTCTTCGAAGTTCACGTATGATTTTTTGGCGCTCTTCCGGTTTATACCAAAAGAAAAACATACGTTGTGCCAATTTTTGTTGCGAGCTTCGGGCACTGAATACGGGTTCGAGTGTATAGGGATTAAATCCCGTGTACCACATTTCAGTAGCTACTGTCATGGGAGTAGGAGTGAAGTCCTGCACTTGTTCCAGATGGAAGAAGAGGCGTTTGGTAATAATTGCAAGTTCGGCCATATCTTCTTCTTCGCATCCCGGATGACTGGATATGAAATATGGAATGAGTTGTTGGTGCATATTCAGTCGTTTGTTTTCGCGATCGAAAATATCTTTGAATTGTTTGAATTGTTCGAAAGATGGTTTTCTCATTAATGATAATACTCGATCGCTTGTATGCTCGGGAGCTACTTTAAGTCTACCACTTACATGTTTCTCTATCAGCTCTCTGGTATATTGTTGAGTCGCTTTATCCGTCTCTAAATCGCCAGTGCGACGAAGTAATAGGTCATACCTGATGCCACTCCCAATATAGAAATGACGAATATAAGGCAACGCATCCACTGTATGGTATATGTCAATCAGCGGGCGGTGGTCCGTATTTAAATTGGGGCATATTTGCGGGTTGATGCACGATGGACGTTTGCACTTTTTGCAAATGTCTTTGTTTTTTCCTCCCATCTTATACATATTGGCTGATGGTCCGCCCAAATCGCTTAGATTACCTTTGAAGTCGGGTAGTTGTGAAATATGTTTTATTTCGCGCAGAATACTTTCTTTGCTTCTGTTTACAATGAATTTACCTTGATGGGCAGAAATCGTGCAAAAGGCACATCCTCCAAAACATCCACGGTGAATGTTTACAGAGAATTTTATCATGTCATAAGCAGGTATTCTCTTTCCTTTGTACTTGGGGTGTGGAAGAAAAGTATAAGGCAGATCAAATGAATGATCCAGCTCTTGAGTCGTCATAGGTGGATATGGTGGATTGACAACGACAATATCTTTACCGACTTGCTGCGTAATACGGTCTGCTGCATAGCGGTTGCTTTCTTCTTCTATGTGACGAAAATTGGCTGCCTCTTTCTTCTTATCCTTTAAACACTCTTCGTGAGAAAAGAGGATAATATCGTCTTCGTTTCGGTGAAACTCTTCGGCATTTATCAAATAGGCTGTTTGTGGTATATCGTGAGGTATTCCATCCTCCGGATGTTTATTCATCTGTTGTGCCAGTTCAACAATAGGCTTTTCTCCCATACCGTAGATGAGTAAATCAGCACCGCTTTCGCAGAGTACAGATTTGCGTACTGCATCTTGCCAATAATCGTAATGAGTAAGGCGGCGCATGCTAGCTTCTATGCCTCCCAATATAACAGGAACGTCAGGGAAAAGTTTTTTTAGAATAGTGGTATATACTACTGACGGATATTCCGGTCGCATGTCCGGTCGGCCATCAGGAGTATAAGCATCCTCACTGCGCAATCTTTTGTTGGCAGTATACTTATTGACCATTGAGTCCATACATCCGGCACTGATCCCGAAAAATAAACGAGGTTTGCCAAGCTTTTTAAAATCGCGTAAATCATCGCGCCAATTAGGCTGGGGTACGATAGCAACTTTTAAGCCTTCTGCTTCAAGTATGCGTCCAATGACTGCTCCACCGAATGATGGGTGATCTACATAAGCGTCGCCGCTAAAAAGTATAACATCCGGTTGGCTCCATCCTCTTAATTCTATTTCTTTTTTTGTTGTGGGAAGCCAATCTGTCAGTAGTTTATCGCTCATTTTAGGATGGATTGGAACAGCAGTCGTATACGTCGATAGCATCGGATTTTTGTTCCACCCATGCTAAATACAATTTTATTAATTCATTTAATCCGAACGCTTTCATGTTTTTGTTGTATATCACGTCGATGCAAAGGTCCAACAAGTCTTTACAATTTTCTGTATCCGCAGCGATGATAGAACGGATATTGAGTTTCAATTTATCGAGAACGGATTCGTCCACGATACCGTTACTATCTATCAGATACCGGAAGAGGGCATACTTTTCGATAGTCTTTAGGTTCTCGTCCGATATTTCAATGGAGCGAGTGCCGCTTAAATTTGATATTATATTGTACATCGTTTATTTTATTTTAAAGCAAAGATAGAATTAAATTCGAATATTGTTCTGCTTTTGTCGAAAAAATATATTTTTTTTGGAAATTTTCTGCTTCTATACTATTGCCTTTATTTTTAATGTTTATTCTCAAATGTTCTAAGTAGCATATTCATCAATGAGTTACGTGTCGACTTTTCTAATATGCTTTCGAAAGGAAAGCCCATGATGCAAGAACGATAGCGGTTGCCTTCATAAAAGATGGCGGCTGTTCCGTTGTTTCTATCGTATTTTAAGATGGGGATTGCAATGTCTTGGGGTATTAGTATTTCTGGACTCGTTACGGCATATTGCCCTTTGTTTGGCTTGCGTGAGAAATGGCAGCACATTTTATTTCCAGATGCGGACGAGCGGTCTTTGCCATCTGTTAGAGATGAATCGTATGTGTACTTTAGGATGTTGCGGCAAAAAGCTTTATCAGACGAATCGTTTGTCATATCGCTTCCAATATACGATCCACTGACAAAAAGGTTGCCTCCTGCCATACAGTAACTACGTAAAATGCGTTGCATGCGATCATCAAAAGTTTTATATTTTTTGAGTCCGTATTTATCGTACTTTTGTAATCCCATCAGTATATCAATACAGCGGTATGCTGATAGTTGTTTGATGTGACTCGGTTTGATAAGCGGTTCATCTTCTCCAATATATTCATCGAATGCCTCTCGACTGCAAGAAACGAATCCCCATCGACCGGCGGCTTGGATGGCTGTACCGTGAATGTATGGATAGTCGAAAGTATTGCCTGCAATGATTTTTCCTTCTAGTTCTTCGGTACTATAGCCTAAACTTCCGGAACCTTCACGTCCTCCAGCCCAGCGATTGAATACGATTTGTTTTCCGCATAAAGATATATTACTGCCATAGGCTACGCCTGGATCTCTATTAATATCGAATCCTAAAGAATCCGGATTCTCTACAACATAAGGTGCGCTCAGTCTGTCGAAGCCATTAACGATTAGTACCCGTCCCTTTTCTCTCTTCAGCCTCATGGCCGATAATGTTTGTGAAGGAAAACTTTCTCCACCTCGATTTACGGCTGTGACATAGAAAGAATAAATCTTTCCCGGTTTTACTTTTAGTGTATAAGATGTTTGAACTACTGGAGTGCCATTATCAAAACTGGCAGAATCTTCTCGTTGGTATATGATATAGCTGCGAGGGGACGCTGTAGATTCAAGCGGGTCTTCTACTCCTCTCCAAGAGAGAGTCAACGTATTTTTTTTAGTTCCATAACGGATCGAAAAATGACTGATGGGTAGTGGTTGCACTTCATAACTTTCTTTGTGTTGTGAAGTGATAAACCGTAATATACCTTTATATATAGCTCTTGCCATTGAGAACTTGAAATTGGGATCTTGTGCTAATTGCATATCTTTAAAGTTCTGGTGCGAGAGCATCTCGATGATAGTTGATGGAACAACGGGAACTCTGGATTCACTATAATTTCTATTCCACATTGCTCTACGTTGCCAATTGATCCCGAAATCACTGTTTAGTGCTTGCTGTATTTCGCTAATGACAATATCGCAAAGATCTCGTGATGCATAGCGGCTTGTACCGGCATTGAGCTTTTCGTTATTAGTATCGGTGGTATAGATGCCGAGTGTACCTATAAAATTGTTTGCATCGTATCCTGCATCAGTATGAAAGGCCATCGATAGTTCAATAGGAACCTTCAGTCCATTATCTTGTGGATTAAAGATCGATCCGCCGGATAGGTAATTGATCATAAGGCCGCGAGTGTTGATGTCGTCTTTATAATCGTTTGTCCCTTTATTTCCGTTGTATACCTTTTCGGGCATTCCCGCCCATTGTGCATAGTAGCGGGCTCCTTCCAAGTATCGAGGTAGTCCACTTGTGCTACCTCCACGCGAAATGTTACCCATACCTCCACCGAAGCGCACTGCATCGGCAGTCACTACACCATTTTCATCGCTTTCGTTGGTCAGAACTACTTTGTCGTATTCTGAAGTCCCTTTATCAAAATCGAATGTTCCGAGGTATACCCATGTTCCGCCCCCTATTTGCTGATTTACCCTGAATGTGGTGGCTTCACCTTTGTGATATACGGTATATCGGGCATCGCTTATGCTATTTGTGAGGGTTTTGTAGGATACATATACGGCATATTTCCCTGATTCGGGTATGTTAGGTGTCCACTCTGCAGATGCTCGATTAGCTTTGTGAGTTGTTTCAATATATCTTGAAGAACCCATAGCAAAAGGATTTTCACCATTTTCGTATGTCTTTTTACGATCAGCGAAACCTGTTCCTTCAGCGCGTTGCCATTGATGTCGTGAGGTGTTGTTCTCGATATAAGGTGAACTGTTTTGTGGAGAGTCGTTGTCGACTATGACTTCGTTTGTCTGAGTATCCCTTTCTCTGGGAGTGAAAACGATGGCGCCAGCATGTTCGAGCATCGGTATTAAATAGGGGGTGATAAAAGATTGTGAAAACAAATCTTCTGTAGTGCAAAATAAACGTGGACGTTGCCAAACCCATCCCGCTGTTCCGGCATAATATTTACCGTGACTTTGCCATAAGCCAATATGCCGATCTTGTAGTCCTCTGGTTACTTTATAGGGCAGCGATAAATTACTTACCCAAGGATTGATGTTTGATGTTAGATCCGCTTCTAGGCGTTCATTATCTTTCTTTTGCTTTTTACGGTAATAATTGGGTATTAATTCTTCTATTGTTCTTTTGTCTGTATAGAGCGTTATTTTAAAGTATCTGACCGGTCCTGGTAATAAGGCTTTAATATCTGAATAGATGCTATCTACACTATTTGGCCGGAATGGCTGGTATCCAAAAGCTTCTGATGCATAGATATTGATGGTACGATTGTCATAATCTATGTTGAAAGAAGATAGTTTGGGTGTGACAAAAGTCTTTTTGTATTGAGAAAAATAGGTCTGAAGTCTTGAGCTTATAACAGAATCTTGTTGCTGTGCCCAGATTGAAGTATAAATTAAGGAAATAATACATATAATAAATAATTTTCTACTCATATATAACACTATTTTAGTTGCAAAAATAGTTTTTTAATTTCGTAATAACTAACTTTGCATGACAAAATAGGAGAAATAACAAATTTTTTTATTGAAAAGAATTTATTTTATAAATATAAATATATCTACTGTAATGAAAACAAACCTTACTTCTCAAATCACTCTTAGAAATGTCTCGCCCAAGTATTACAGACCGGAGAATGCTTTTGAGAAATCGGTATTGACCCGATTGGAAAAGATCCCTACAGATATTTATGCATCTATAGAGGAAGGAACACAACACGTAGCGCTCGAAATAGCACAGACCATTCGTAACAAACAGAAAGAAGGACGCTTTTGTGTTATGGCTTTACCCGGTGGAAACTCACCGCGCAATTTGTATGCCGAATTGGTGCGGATGCACCAGAAAGAGGGCTTGAGCTTCAGTAATGTGATCGTATTTAATATGTACGAATATTACCCTTTGAATGCCGATGCTGTTAATAGCAACTTGAACTCTTTAAAAGAAATGTTTCTCGATCGCGTGGACATAGACAAACAGAATATATTCTCGCCGAAAGGAACGATTGCACAGACTGATATATATGAATCTTGCCGCCTTTACGAACAACGCATTGAAAGTTTCGGCGGTATTGATATAGCTCTTTTAGGTATCGGTCGTGTGGGAAATATTGCATTCAATGAGCCGGGTTCTCGTATCAATTCAACCACTCGGCTTATTTTGCTTGATAATGATTCTCGTAATGAAGCAACTAAAATATTTGGTAAAATAGAGAATACTCCTATCAGTTCCATTACAATGGGGGTTTCTACCATCCTTGCAGCTAAAAAGATTTATCTTTTGGCATGGGGAGAAGAAAAATCCGCAATGGTACAACGCTGTGTCGAAGGAGAAATGAATGATTCTATACCGGCTTCTTACTTGCAGTCTCACAATAATGCTCATGTCGTACTTGATCTTTCTGCCGCTAATGATTTGACGCGTATACGCCGTCCTTGGTTGGTTACTTCATGTGATTGGGATGACAAGCTGATTCGTAGTGCCATTGTTTGGCTGTGTCAACTTACTGGCAAACCCATTCTTAAACTTACGAATCGCGATTACAATGAAAATGGACTAAGTGAACTGTTGGCTAAATTCGGTTCGGCCTATAACGTAAATATTAAAATATTCAACGATCTGCAACATACCATTACCGGTTGGCCTGGTGGTAAACCCAATGCTGATGATACATATCGTCCAGAACGCGCTAAACCATATCCCAAACGTATTATCGTATTTTCTCCACATCCGGATGATGATGTTATTTCTATGGGTGGCACTATCCGCCGTTTGGTAGAACAAAAGCATGAAGTACATTTGGCTTATGAAACTTCGGGTAATATTGCTGTCGGTGATGAAGAAGTTATTCGTTTTCTGCATTTCATTAATGGCTTCAATCAGTTGTTTAATAATAGTGCAGATAAAGTTATCACAGATAAATATGCTGAAATTCGTAAATTCTTGGACAAAAAGAAAGATGGTGATATCGATACACGAGACATTTTGACTTTTAAAGGTCTTATTCGCCGTGGCGAGGCTCGTACTGCATGTACATATAACAAGATTCCGCTTTCTCGTGTTCATTTCCTTGATTTGCCTTTTTATGAGACAGGACGTATTGAAAAGAATCCGATAGGGGAAGCTGATGTGAAAATTGTACTCGAATTGTTGCAGGCCCTTAAACCACAAGAGATTTTTATTGCCGGCGATTTGGCCGATCCACATGGAACGCACAAAGTTTGTACCAATGCCGTACTTGCTGCTATCGATTTGGAAAAAGAAGCTAAAGCCGAGTGGCTGAAAGATTGTCGTATTTGGATGTATCGTGGTGCATGGGCCGAATGGGAAATTGAGAATATCGAAATGGCTGTTCCATTGAGTCCTGAGGAGCTTCGTGCTAAGCGTAATAGTATTCTTAAGCATCAGTCTCAGATGGAAAGTGCTCCATTCTTGGGCAATGACGAGCGTTTGTTCTGGCAGCGTAGTGAAGATCGCAATCGCAATACCGCAGCCATCTATGATCAGTTAGGTTTGGCTTCTTATGAGGCAATGGAAGCATTCGTTCAGTATATGCCATTGTAGTGTAAGAGTCCTTTTATTATTGAATAAAACGAATTCTATTATTTATAGAATGTATATTTTAAGATTGGAGAGAATCGTGCTTAGCATGATTCTCTTTTTATTAGCGTGTTTTTATGGTGCCTCTTTATTTGTTTTATAGCGTTTGAATTTACTATCTTTGCCGGGCTTTTTTAAAGAATGATGATATGAAGTCTTTATATACTATTTTATTATTGGTGGTTTCGAATGCGTTTATGACTTTTGCATGGTATGGTCATCTTAAGTTACAAGAAATGAAAATAACGACACATTGGCCGCTTATTTTGATTATTTTGATGTCATGGGGCATTGCTTTTATTGAATATTGTTTTTCTATACCTGCCAATAGGATGGGCTATATAGGTAATGGTGGCCCTTATTCTTTAGTTCAATTAAAAGTATTGCAAGAGTGTATTACATTGATTGTGTTTGCCGGTATCACTTCTTTTGTGTTTGGCAATCAATCTTTTCATTGGAATCATTTAGCTGCTTGTTTTTGTTTGATCATGGCTGTGTATTTTGCATTTATGAAATAGACTTTTGTTGTAGAGCTCATAAATATTAGATAAGTACGAAACTTGCGACTCACGCCCGTGAGTCGCAAATTTCGTACTTATGTTTTTTCCGACTCACGGGCGTGAGTCGCAAGCGATATAAGGATGAATACTTTTTTTCTTATATTCCGATTTTAAGAATATGATAATCCAACTTTTATTATTCTTCTTGTTTGAACATTGGATCCCAACTAGGCAGTTTAATCGGTTTCTGCTTGTTTATCTCGAGAGCCTTTGCTGTTGCATATTTGCGTTTAACGACTAAACGAAACATGTATTCATCCAACCAACGATCGGTCATTATGAGATGTCCTTTGTATCCACTGTCGGCTCCCCAACTGTTCTCTACCATCCATTTTGTCGGTTTCCCCTCTTTGTTAAGGTCTACGGCCATAAGGCACATGGCATGTGTGGAACCGCTGGCAAGACTTTGAATACGTTGTGCCTTGTCCATATTGAATGTTGTGCCTAGCAATGATGCATAGTCGTAATTGTTCGTATCGAGAAGGCCACGTTTGGAATCGAGATCTTTGCCTACATCGCAAGAAAAATACATCATTGTACTATCTTTCAATGAAGCTATTGCCATTTCTTTAATATCTTCCATAGGAAGGTTTACGTATGTCCAATCTTTCCCTTCAAAAACTTGTCGGTCATAGTCTATTTGATAATTCTTATAATAGGGGCGGGTTGGGTCGTTCATTATCATCAGATAGTCGTTATAAGTATCTTTATCGATGTATTTATCGCGAAAAGATTTTGGTGTATAAATTCCGCTGTCTATTATATTGCCTTTGCTATCTCTCATTGTATAGGCAAAGTCTGTGGGAGGTACTCCCAAGTTCAGAACAAGTATTCGATAGATCGTTTCGAGCATTTCGACTTTTTGTTTTTCCAGTTGTGAAATGCCGGTTCCTTTTGTTGAGGCTTCACGTAGTTGGAGTGCAAATTCGCGGAGCTTAAGTTCCAATATCCGACTCATTTGGGAAGTATTGTTGCTACTCTTTGTTTCGTGCATTGCTTCGCGGGGCACCGCGCCGTATTTTGCTATCAAATCGGCTACACCGGTGAAGTTCCCGCCATCGTTAATCACATTGTGAAAAAGCCAATCTACTGTTTTATCGTCCATCGGCTTTTTGCTCGTTTCGATAATTCGCTCTAAGAATATATTCGATTTCTCTAATAAATCATAGAAAGAAAGATAGATTTGAGAGAATTCGAAACTATCCGGATGATATTTGGCAATGACTTTGGCTCGCATTGTATTCAGTCCGCTGAACAACCAGCATCTTCCGGATTGTTTTTGGTCTGTTATTCCTTTAGAGTCCAGTTCGATAGAGAAATGCGTGTCAATAGTATTCTGATTATCTTCGTTTGTTGCCAAAGATTTCAGGTCACAGTTGCCTATCGCATTGCGAATAGCTTTGTCTGTTACATCGTTCTTGTATGACTTCTTAATTTGGTTAAGGATTGCCTCGTCAATAGTTTTTTGTCCAAATGCTAAGGGGGATCCAAGAGTTATCAAAACCAAGCTAAGTAAAAGAGTTCGTTTCATCATTATTTGATTATTTAATGGATTTCGTTACAAAAATACAATATTTAGGGCAGATATAAAACAATAAAAGTGTGTTGCTAAACACACTTTTATCATCGTTTGAAAATATTTTAGTTCTTTCGATACCAGTCTACCAACTTTTGTACACCTTCATTTATTTCTATTTTGTGATGCCAACCTAAATGATGAAGTTTGGATACGTCAATCAATTTGCGCATTGTTCCATCCGGTTTGGTATTATCCCATTCGACCGAGCCTTCATACCCGATCGTCTTTTTGATAAGTTCTGCCAGTTCGGCAATGGTCAGTTCTTTTCCTGTGCCCACATTGATGTGGCAATTGCGAACTTCTGGTATCGGGTATTTTTCTTCATGGAGCTGCAACGTTGTCTTACCTTGCATGTCGTTCGGCAATCCATTCAGATCCTCGTAGTCTACATGTTCGAGCACATATACGGAAGCATCTGCCATCTCTTCGCTCCACAAAAATTCGCGAAGCGGTTTGCCCGTTCCCCATAGCACCAACTTGTCGCAGAATATGCCATAATGTTTCAACATATCTGTTATTGCCTCTTTAGAAGAGCTTCCATTAATCTCTTTTACCGGAAGTTTATTGAGATCCTTGCGAATAAGTTTCCAATCGTCACGGTGTAGAGCATCGGCAAGAATCATCTTTCGAATCATGGCCGGCATAACATGGCTGGTTACCAAATCGAAATTGTCATTCTGTCCATAGAGATTGGTAGGCATCACAGCAATGTAATTGGTGCCGTATTCCATATTAAAACTCTCGCACATTTTGAGTCCTGCTATTTTGGCAATAGCGTACGGTTCATTTGTATATTCGAGTGGAGAAGTGAGTAATGCATCTTCTTTCATCGGTTGTGGAGCATTTTTTGGATAAATGCACGTACTTCCCAAAAATAGTAACTTTTTTACATCGTGACGAAAGCTCTCTCCGATAACATTCTGTTGGATTTGTAGGTTACGGTAGATAAAATCTGCACGATAAATACTATTTGCCATGATACCTCCCACAAAAGCGGCAGCTAGAATAACGTATTCGGGTTGTTCTTCATCAAAAAAATGTTTGACTGCTATGCTGTCAAGCAAATCCAATTCTTGGTGGGTACGACCCACTAAGTTGGTATACCCTTTGCTTTCGAGTATTTTCCAGATAGCACTCCCCACCAATCCGTGATGCCCGGCGACATAAACCTTTGAATTCTTTTCCATTCTTTCTTTTACATAAATGTTCCGTCTTGTTTGTCCAATTCTGCTTTCAAATGGAGCTTCTTTGCAAATTTTAAGTCGTGTTCAACCATTATTTTCACTAATTCGGGAAAAGAAGTCGTTTGCGGATTCCAGCCCAATACTTCTTTTGCTTTGCTAGGGTCGCCAAGCAATTGCTCTACTTCAGAGGGGCGGAAATATTTTTTGTCTACTTCGACCAGTATTTTATCTGTTTTTGTATCAATACCTCTTTCATCAACGCCTTGCCCTTCCCAACGAAGTTCAATACCTGCTTCTTTGAAAGCAAGAGTTGTGAATTCGCGAACAGAATGATTTTCGCCTGTCGCAATAACGAAGTCTTCCGGTTTATTGTGTTGTAGCATCAGCCACATACACTCTACATAATCTTTGGCATAACCCCAATCTCTTAGGGAATCTAAATTTCCTAAGTACAGTTTATCTTGATAGCCAAGTGCGATACGAGCTACGGCTAATGTTATCTTGCGGGTAACAAAAGTCTCGCCCCGACGTTCACTTTCATGGTTGAAAAGGATGCCGTTAACGGCGAACATACGGTAACTTTCGCGGTAGTTTTTTACGATCCAATAGCCGTATAGTTTGGCCACACCGTATGGTGAACGTGGATAAAATGGCGTTGTCTCTTTTTGAGGTATTTCTTGTACCAGGCCGAAGAGTTCGGAAGTGGAAGCTTGATAGATACGTGTCTTTTCGGCAAGACCTAACATCTTAACAGCTTCAAGCAGGCGAAGCGTACCGGTAGCATCCGTCTCAGCAGTGTATTCGGGGACATCAAAGCTTACTTTAACGTGACTTTGAGCAGCAAGATTATAGATTTCATCGGGTTGTATTTCTTGAATCAAACGGATAAGAGAACTTGAATCCGTCATATCTGCATAATGTAGGTTTACCTGACGGTTTCTTTTCATGTCGCGTACCCATTCATCGAGATAAAGATGCTCTATTCTTCCCGTATTGAAAGACGATGAACGGCGAAGTGTGCCGTGTACTTCGTAATCTTTATTTAATAGAAATTCTGCAAGGAATGAACCGTCTTGTCCGGTAATACCTGTGATTAATGCAATTTTCTTTTTCATGTTTATTCTTTAATAAGTTGATGCAAATGTAGTAAAAACTTTGCACATATAGCAGGCTATTTATTGTATTTTTTCTATTAATTTGGGATATTTGTAGGCATAAATAGAAATAATAATAAAGCAAAGAAGCGGGATAATAAATCCGATGTTAATAGAATGTTCTCCTAGCAGTCCCATTAACCATGGGGCTATGGCTCCTCCGACAATAGACATGATGAGGAAAGACGATGCTTGTTTAGTATGTGTACCCAAGTCTCTGATGGACATAGAGAAAATGGTAGGGAACATGATCGATTCGAAAAGATAACAGATGAAAAGTGCAATGAGTGAAACCCATCCGACATTTATGATTACCAGTGCCATGCAGATTAATGCTCCAATGGAAAAAATAAAAAGTAAAGTAGAGGCTTTGATTAAACTCAACAGCCAACTGCCAAGGAAACGCCCCATCATGAACAGTCCCATACCGCCAAATGAGAGTAACAATCCAGCTTCTTTCGGGCTGAAAGAAATGGTCGATTCAGTAGCGTAGTTGATGAAGAAACTGTTAATACCTGTTTGGGCTGCTACATATAAAAATAAGGCCAATAAACCAAATAAGAAGTGTGGATGTTGCCATAAACAGTTATTCATGTGGTCCATTGAGATCCCTTCTTCTTCATCTTTTTCATCCTCTTTTATTTCAGGGAGCTTTACGCACACAAAGAGAATGGCTACTACCAATACCGCAATACCGATTCCCATATATGGAATTGCTAGATTGTCTATGTTCTTGGAATCGGATAGAATGATAAGGCTACCTGCCAGTGGGCCACATATCCAGCCGAATCCATTGAATGCTTGAGCAAAGTTTAATCGGCTTGAACCGTATTTAGGGTCTCCTAAAACTGTAATATATGGATTTGCTGCCGTTTCCAAGCATGTAAGCCCGCACCCTATAATGAACAAGCATAGGAGGAAAAAAGGAAAAGATTCCAATTTGCAACCGGGTATAAATAGAAAGGCTCCGAAAGCATAAAGCTGTAGTCCTATAATGACGCCTTTGCGGTAGCCCATTTTTTTTGTTATATATCCTGCAGGCAAAGCCATAAGGAAGTATCCACCATATACCATCATTTGGACTAGAGCCGATTTAGCCTTAGTCATTTGAAAGACTATCTGAAAGTCTTTATTCAGTACATCCAAAATACTATGGGCGAATCCCCACAAAAAAAATAGTGACGTCACTAATATGAAAGGATATAGGTAAGAACGTCCGTTTTTTGTTTTTACTATTTTCATGGTTGTATCAACTTCTCGACACTTGGAATCCTTTGTTGGATAGTGTCATATTTACAAATCGGGCACGTTTGTTTGGAGCATGTTCTGATAATATTTTCTTGATGTATTGGGCCGCTTGTGGATCTTTAGCGACCATGTATAAATAGCCTCCTCCACCTGCTCCAGGTAATTTGTATCCCAAGCAATAATCTTTTATTTGATTGATGAGAGCTTCTATAGCAGGGGGATTTGTTCCGCGATCAAGCAGTTTGTTTTGTTGCCATGTTTGGTATACCAATTTACCGTACTCTGCAAAATCATTTTTAAGGATAGCCTCATTCATGGAGATTGCATGACGTTTCATCTCACTGAGCAGCCTTAAGTGAAAATTGGAATTTAGAAACATAGAACGGACTATCTCTGCTAAAATGTTTTTTGCTGTCCGAGTTATACCTGTATAATATAGTAAATGACAATCTCTATATTCGGGGGATGTGAATAAATCTGTTGGCAACCAACGTGCCAATGGGCTTTGATTGAATCCCGAATCCGATTGCAAGAACTTAACGCCTTGAAGTACTCCTCCATATTGATCCTGCCAGCCTCCGCCAGTAGTAAGCAATTGTTCCAATGCTAACGTGCGTTTACATATTTCATTTTTATCCCATTCTAAGCCGCAAAAGTCATTAAGTGCGCCAAGTACTGTAGATGCCAATATAGAACTTGTTCCAAGTCCTGAACCGGTAGGTATTGCAGCTAGCAATGTCACTTCGAGACCTGCTCCGAATTCTTTAAGTTGCTCTTCGAGCGTTTTATATTTTTTGAAAGAGACTAATGGAGAAAAGCCAGTTAATACTAAAGCGGCTTTCGGAATCGAAAACGGTGATCCTACTTTCTTATAATCCATTAACTCTTCATAAGTCGAAACAATCTCTGTTGCTCCCATGTCTATGGAGCGCAATAAAATATGCTTTGAAGATGTTGGTTTTATATAAACTTGCAATGGAGGTTGTCCATTGAGTTCGATGGCAAAATTGACTACATTTCCTCCTACGTAGAGCGAATAGGGTGGTGTATCTGTCCAACCGCCAGCTACATCAATCCTCACGGGACATCTGCCCCAAACAATCTGGTCCGAATATACATTCAGATGCGGAGTACTGTCTTTGCCCGATAATTCACCCATAAGTCCGTCGCGTAGCAAACTGAAAGCTGTTTCTTGCTCTTTTATTGCCGTTTTGTCCCCTCTCAATTGATAAATATACGACCGAAGCATTCGATTGTGTATCTTTGTCATAAGAGATGCACTTTCATCTAAGATTTCTGGGATAGGAAGTTTTAAACCGTTATATTCCTGTGCTGCATCAACCAAATCAAGTTGATAAAACACGCTTTTCTCGTAATTTCTTGCCAATCCGGTCCAGTTCTCTTTTCTATATGATTCTCGCTGAGCATATAGTCTTGTAAGGTTCGCATGATTGGATAGTTCGTCTGCAGAAAGCTTTTTAGACTTTATCCATAGCTCTTTGCCTTTTTCTAATTGTGGCTCAGAGATCATCCATTTGAATAATAGTCCTAGTTCTTCAATTGATTCGGTAATGGGAAATAATCTTGTCGATTGAATATCCGAAATGTCTCCTTTAAGTTCTTCTATCTTTAGGTCACGTTCTTTTAACCAAGTAGTTATAGATTTGTTTAGGTAGATCGTCTTTTCGCTTGATACAGAACCTTTAAATATATCGAAGAATCCATATGGGCGAGCGGCAAAATATTTTTCATTAATAGGAACAACATCTATACAGATATTATCCGGTAATGATAAATTCCAGTTATTGGGAGGAACACAGGTGATGATTTGAGAAGAACCGAGTTTCCAGTTTTTACCTATATAGCTGTTTTCTATCCAAATATTTTCATTCTTATTGGAGAAAGAGAAATCTGTAACAGCATTTTGTACAAAGATCGCTGGGTTAGGCTTTACTTTGTGATGCATTATTTTTCGTTGATCGAATTCTTTATTTTGGATAGTTAGTGTCGAAGATAATAGTTCTTTGCTAGTACCATAATGGTAAAATTCTCCTCCTTGTAGTGGGAGAATGGCCACTGATAGTTTGTTCAATTCTTTATCGGTTATTTGGGGATGTTTGCCTAATGATAATCCATATTCAGAGTACATGTCATAATAGCTAATCTCTTTAGAATCATTTAAATATGAATGGCTTATTAAAACTTCCATAGCTCTGTCACTGAGTAGCCATATGCCTATATCCATCAAATAAAGGTGCGTTTTCGAGAGCGTTTCCAGTGTTTCGAGATTCGGCTTCTGTAGCATATAATCCAGCTCTTCAGAGTTGGAGCGTTTCATCACAAATACGCCATGGTTGGTAGCCAATGACGGATTGGTCCATAAACCATAACAAATGATATCAGCTTCAGGAATCTCTTGTAGCGATTTCTCCGTCCTTATGTATACATCGCCACTAGCTATTAGGGTATGAATTTTGGTAGGTGCTTTCTCTAGTATTTCTTCATAAAGAGGTAACTGTAACGATAGTAAATTTTGTTTTAATCGTTGTCCTCTTTCCCAATCAAAAACAGGGATTGGTGTTAGTATCTTCCCTGAGGGGGCATAAGCAGGTAATCTTCGGCTTTGTCCACCTGCATGGAGTAAAATTCTCTTTTCTTTGCTAAGCCATTCACTAAGAGATCTTGTATCGTTTTCCTGTTTTTTGCAAGCGGCAAGTAGCCATGTTGTTCCTCCACCAGAGCCTAGTTTGGAACCTATCGGATCAGATGTACAAAAATATTGATCTATGTTTACTTTCTCTAATTGATGAAAACTTTCCACTAAATTTGGTGGTAGTGATAACAGTGTTTTCAACGTGTTTGTCTTTATTCGTTTATTTTGTTACATCTATATCTCATTTTTTATAATTAATAATGTGCCAATAGTCGTATATGGCTTTATAAACTTCGACTTTTAGCACATTACTAATTTTCGAAAAGAAAAAAATTATTCAGTTATTTTAGTATGATCTTTATTGCCATTGGTGTGTCTTTCAGTCAATTTTTCATTCTTACTAGTTTTATCATACCCATATCCATAACCATAGTGTTTACCATATCCTCCGTATCCATACTTTTTGCCATAGCCGTAATAATAACCATATTTTCTTTGTGTAAAGTCCACGCCGTTAATAATGCAACATAAGTTAGGCAATCTTTTTTGTTTTCTCAACTCTTCTATAAGCATGAAATCTGCTCTGGGGGTATAATCTGCACGACATACATAGATCGCCAAGTCTGCTACTTTTCCAATGAGTTGTGTATCAGAAACTAGTCCGATAGGTGCTGTGTCTAGAATGACATAATCATATTTTTCTTTTAAAATGGTGATTGCTTTCTGGAGCGCGGGGCTATCTATCAACTCTGTCGGATTTGGGGGAATGGTTCCACTTGGCAGTATATCTAGTCGTTCAGCAACATTTGACGGCTTTACTAATGACATTAAGTCGGTTGAATTCGGGTGTGCTAAAAATTGAGTTAAGCCTATTTCAAAATGATGTATTTTGAATACTTTGTTAAGACCGGGTTTGCGTATATCTAATCCTACAAGTACAACACTTTTACCTAAGAGAGAAAAACTGATAGCTAAGTTGGTTGAAGTGAATGTCTTTCCTTCACCACTGGTCGTAGACGTAACCATGATTACTTTTTTATTGTCACCCAACATGAATTTTAAGTTGGTACGAATACTTCTAAATGTTTCTGCCATCAAATTATTTACATTCTCTCTTACCGCTATACTTCCTTGTCGCTCAGATTCGTCAGTCAATGCAATATCGCCAATAATAGGACATTTAGTAAGTTTTTCTACATCTTCATGGCCTTCAATTCTAAATCTTATTAGGTCGTTTATGTAGAGACATCCAATGGGTAATGCTACACCGATAACCAATGCTACCAAATAGATGATACTGCGTTTAGGGGAAATGGGCAAATCGTCCGCAAGAGCTGCATCAATAATTTTAGCGTTATTTGCTGTAGATGCTAGTTCTATAGAGTTCTGTTCACGTTTTTGCAATAACATTAGATATAGTTGCGATTTAATTTCCTGTTGGCGCGAAATGCTTAGAAATTGCCGTTCCTGAGTAGGGGCTTTGCTAATTTTCTCATTGTATTTTCCCGCTTGGGCATTAATGCCTCTTTGGGTAATTGTCAGTCCTTGTTCAATGCTATGTAATGTCGCACGTATTGCTTCTTGTGTCGCTTTGATGGTTAAATCTTGGTTAGCAATAACAGGGTTATTTATTGTTGAATTTTTTAATAGGCGATTACGATCAATAACTAATTTATTATATGCATCAATCTGTATTGCCAGAGCTTGATCAGTAATACCTATTTGAGTAGGAAGGACCGTATAGCTTTTCCCTGAGATAGCTTTTCTCAGATATCGTATGATATTCAGTTGTGTTGCATTTTCAGCTTGCATTTTATTGTATTCCGAATTTTCTTTGATAACTAACTCTGCATCACTTTTTAAATCCGTTAATCCTGCCTGGCGCTTAAAGTTTTCTAAATCTTTTTCGGTATTGAATAAATCATCATTAATAATTTTGATTCGTTCATCAATAAATTGACGAGTTTTTTCAGCTATTTCATTTTTATCTAAATTAGCGTTGTTATTATAAACTTCGACTAATTTGTTGATAAAGTTTGCAGCTCTTTCTTTTTGGCTGTCATTAAATGTTAGTAATGCAATAGTTGTTGTTTTTGAACTAGGAGCTACATCTAATTTATTACTATAAACTTCTGCTATTTGTATAGGGTTTTGAACATTTATTTCAATTTCTTGATTTTCTGTAAAAAATTTGGTTGCTTTCGCTCGTTGAAAACAGAAAGTTCCGACTTCAGTAGGCATTAAACCTGGTAGACGGGTAAAATGTTTGTTATATTTCTTTTTACCTATTAATCCTTCTACGTCCATAGAGCCGTTTGGATAATATATTGTTTTGAATTTTACCTCTTCTCCTAATCTCTCGGATTTAATCGCTGGCAGTATGACCTCGAAAAGACTGTCATTATATAATTCTACCGATTTTAATCCTCTTTTTTGAAAGTAAGTCGTATTTAAATTTAATTCTTCTATGACATTTCTGACTAGGTTTTTTGAACGTAAAATTTCGACCTCGTTATCAAAACTTTGAGTAGAAGAAAAAATGCCTAATTGAGTAAGATCTGATAGGCCGTTCATGCTTTTACTATTTTTTTTATCTTCTTCTTTGATTAATACCGAAGCTGTTGTTTTGTAAATTGGAGTGGCGAAATGTAAATACATCCATGCACAAATAATACATATTACAATTGATCCTAAAAACCATGGCCAGTGTAAAAAACATTTAAATAGCAATGCTTTCCAATCAAAGTTCTCTTCGTTATATTCCGGATTCGTATCGTTCGAATTGTTATTTTTAATTTCTTCGTTCATCATCTTTGTGTTTTATCTAAATAATGCGATCATTATACTGGCTAAAGACATTAAAGAACCGACGATAGAAAACCATATTGTGGTACTTGAAGTAATATCGGCTGTTGTTGCCTTAGCTTTATTGGGTGTTACATATACGATATCGTTTTGTTGTAGATAGTAGTAAGGAGATTGTAATATGTTTGCTTTACTTAGATCCAGTGTTGCCACTTCTTTATGTCCTTTAGCGTTTTCTCGAATCACATGTACATTTTCACGGCGTCCATAAACAGTCATATCTTTTGCTAGAGCCAATGCCTCAAATATATTCACTTTTTCATTCGTAATATTATATGTACCTGGATCTGTTACTTCACCAATGACAGATATTCGGAAATTTGCTAATCTGACAGTTACAATTGGTTCTTCTTTAATATATGGTTTAAGTTTTGATTTTACCAAATCTTGTACTTCTGTTCTGGTCATTCCACCTATATGTAAATGACCTAATATAGGAAAATCAATGTTGCCCTCACTATCAACTAAATATTGTTGTATTACTGGTTGCGATGTAGTGTACTGGTTTTGTTGTGCAACATTGACAGCCGTTTGTACACTCAAATTGAATGGAACAGCTAGTTCTGGATTGGAACATGATACGATGATACTTACCAAATCTTGTGGCATTACTCGTGCTTCGCGAGGCAAAGCCTGGGCTTGGGTCAAATTAAGGCTGTCTAGTCCTTGTAAATAGGGTATAGTCTTATAAGATTGACACGAGGTAAAAGCGATGCATGCTAATGTAATGAGCAAGATATTCAACTTTATTTTCATAAGTCTTTTTCTTTTATATATAATTATTATTGTAAACTCAGGGCAAAATTAATAAAAAAAAGTAGCATAACAACTATGCTTTCAAGATTCTTTATCTTTATATCTAGATTCGTACAGAGCTTAATCAAAAGGCTTTTTGCATTTATTCAGGATGATAAAAATATATTATTCTTTTAATGTATATAAATATATTTTTTGCTAGTTATGTTTATGATGCAAAAAAAGTATCTAAAGTGCATGTTATAGTGTTCAATCTTCAATAATGGCTTTTTCTTTTCATGAATGAAAATATTTCATCCATTCATGAAGGTTAGAAAAAAAATGTTTTTTTGTATGAAATAATTGTTGTGTTAAAAACCGATTAAAATAGCATATATCCTTTTATTTTTTGAGTATACTCTATTAGATGTCGAAATATTCCGTTTCCTTTTAGAATATCTGGATTGCCTATCAAAAAAAGTTGTTCACGGGCTCTAGTTAGGGCTACATTTAGTTTTCGATCTACCAGATTGCCGCTTTCAAAAATGGAATTATTCGTTAGAAAGTCTAGCTGATAATATTTGTGGATGGTGAAATCGTAAATAATAATATCCCGTTCGCTGCCTTGATAACGCTCCACTGTATCTATTGTAATGTTTTGTAGTTCGTCGATACTATACTTATTCAGTTCTTTATGAATTGTTGATATCTGATTACGGTAGGGCACGATAACACCTATTGTTCTATTTGCATCGAAGATTTTGCCACATTTAACATAGAGTTGCCAAATGGTGTATATGATTTCAGCAACTTTTTCAGCTTCAGGTATGTTGATTTTTACGGATGGGGTAGTGCATGCTTTAGAAGCGATGAAACACACTCTTTGGGTAGCTATCATACGTTCTATTTTATTATTTTTGTCATATATCGGATAATCCAGCTCTCTTCGTTGATGTTCGAGTGGTATTGGGCACAGCTTACTTTCATAGAACGATTCATTTGAGAATTGTGCTACATCCGGATGCATTCTTCCTTGTTTGGTTAACATATAACTCATGCTGGGGTTGCCTTTTTGTAACTTGATGAGTCTTTCAAATAGAGATTCACGGCAATTAGTCAGCCCTATATTTCTTAATATCTCTTCTTCAACTTCTGATTCTGTTGCCGATTGTTGTACTATAGCAGGCAGTTGTTTATGATCACCTATAAATATAAATTTTTCTATAGCACTACGTTCTTTATACTGTGCACAAATTAGTCCAAGTAGTTGCGGTTCCAATATCTGAGAGGCCTCGTCAATAATCGCTAAATCGAAATGTTTTACATTAAATATGTTTAGTTTTGCAGTCAATGCGGAGGTCGTCCCTACGAAAACGCGTGTACGATGTAATAGTTGTTTGATAGTATTCACATCGGAGCATTCTTTTGTTTTGTTATATAACAGATATTGTCTGTATGCTGGGTCGCACGAAAGTTCGGAACCTATACGGATAAAAGGTATTTTGTGACAAACCAATTTACCGCAAATCTCATCAACTGCTCTATTAGTAAATGACGCTAATAAAATCGATGTGTCAGCATCTGTAAGGGCTTCGACCAATATATTGACTAGTCCAAAAGACGTTTTACCGGTTCCCGGTGGTCCTATGAGTAGAAAGTAATCATGTGCTTGTTTTGCCCGAAGTACTAATTCATTAAAAGTACCATACTCGCCGTTCAACGTTTTGCATTTGTCGTATTTTGCTTGTCTTTGATTGAGTAGTAGCTCTCTTCGTTCTTTTCGAGCGCTAAAAAAAGAATAAAGAGATTTATAAAGTGATCCATACGATGATTCTATAAAATCATGTTCAATACTCCATTTCCATCTCTCATCTTTATTGAATAGTTGCTCGTTTCGTTGGGGCGCTCTTAATTTGATGACAATCCGTTCGTCTCGAATTTCTTTTACACTTCCTCTTAATACCATTGTTTGCAATGCATTAGGCTCTTGTCGTTCAATGTAAGGGTAGATTATGACGACATCTCCTATTCGAAAGTTTGATATAAAACACTCTTCCGCTTTTGGTATCTGAAATGTTATTTCATCGTATCCGCTATCTTGTTGGGTACATTTTTTTTCTAGAATAAATAAATTGTAGTAAATGTCACCTGTTTGTTTCTTTTCTTCCAGAGTTGCATTCCATATTCTAGAAAAACCATCGCGTTCGTTATTCGAACTGCCTACTTTCGACAAAATATTTTCTCTTTCCACGAAAGAAAAAAGACGTTCAAAGTATGCTTTTTCTAGTTTAGTAGCCTGATGATAAGAATCAAGTAGTTCTTTTAGCTGTGGTTGTTGATATTCTTTCCATAATTTATCATCTCTATGCTGGATATTTAAATATTCAGGAGTCAATAGTTCAAAAATCTTTTTAACCTGCTTTTCATTTACATATGATAATTCGTTCTTAACTATTTCGTTTCGTATTTTCAAAGCTTCAAAGAGTAGTCTAGGGGCAGGACCTTCTTCTATTAGTCCGTCAGGATATTTCGAATAGAGTAAAAAACTGGTTATTTGTTCATTCTTCAGTCCATAATTATAATGTAGTATGGCTTGGTATAGTAGCATTTGTACATAGTGTGCCTCTTTGTGTTTGCCGGTTTTGAAGTTCCGTTGTCCGGACTTCTGCTCCATTAATATTCGATAGTCCGTTTGTAACAAATCCATACGCCCTTGTATGCCAAGTCTCTCGCATAAGAAAGACGGCTCTAGGACGAGTTCATTGGATTGCAAATGATCAACTTCTTTAAATGTTTTTGAAATAAGGTTTGTCAGGTTTTCTAATTGTTGTTTGGCCTTTATATGAAAATCACCGTTTATATTGTCGCACGTAGCCAGATCTAAAGCATGATTTTTAAAGAATTTTTTTACACTCTCTGAATATTTGATAGAATGCGGTGCTTTATTATTGATCAATTCGTCTAGAAGCTGTCCCGCAAAATTACCGAGTAGAATAGGGGTAGATATTACTGCCGGTTTTATTTTATTGATTAGATAATTAGTTGCCGAATTACCGTATTCCGTGAAACAAGCGGCTATCGAACTAATGTCTATCAGATAGTCCGGTTCATAAATCATCAGTTCAGGATAGTATATTCCGTTTTCAAAACGTGGGTCTACTACATTTATTTGGCAGTTTATAGAAAGTATATCTTTGAAATATTCAAAATTGTTTCCATTTATGTCTTTTGTGGTATAATCTATTTTAATAATGTCTGGTCCTCCGTTGACAGCATTTCTACCATATATATATTGTTCGCTCCAATTTTCCACAGCGATTCGTATATTTCTTACTAATGTTTTTTTTCGTTCAAACGTTTTATACGGGAACCGCAGTATTTGTTTAAGTTTATTTTTAGGTTCTTCCCCATATACGGTTGAGATAAATTCCGTCAATGCTTTTAGATCATATTTGTAGGCTTCTTTTAGTTCAGTTTGATCTTTTGACCTGTTTTCTCTGCCACGAATTCTGAATCCATTGATATGGGTATAAATTTGCTCGGGAATCTGATGCTTTTTAAATAAATAGGTCATACGTGGGAACGGACCTGAGAATACTATATTACTTTCTTTTGTCTTTTCTTTCAACATCATTAGAAAGTCGATGTACATTGCTTCATACTTTTCTTTGATGGACATACTCTCATTCTCATGGCATGTCAATATATCTTCAAATAAAGATTGGGCTGTAATATATGGTTTAGTGCTATATTGTTCCATTCTATTCATCTTTCACCCGATTCCTTTAATAACTACTTTTTATTGTCGGTATTTAAGTTCTTCAAAAAGGAAAGGTCTGCTATAGTTCTTCGTATTTATGTATTGTAATGCAAAAATAATCAAAATTTGTTACTCTTAATTTAAATATGGCGAAAATAAAATATATTTTTGATGTCTGGAAGTTGGTTTCAGGTGTTACCTATTATAACAATAAGAGATATGAAAAGATTATTTTTATCATTTTGTTTGTTTGTGCTGTTCTTATCTGTCGCTTTGGCGCAGACTAAAAAATATGCTGTTTATAGTGTAGGGTTTTATAATTTGGAAAATCTTTTTGATACTCATCATGATGAGGGCAAGAACGATTACGAATATTTGCCCGACGGTGCAATGAAGTGGACTGAAGAGAAATATCATGCCAAGTTAAGCAATATGAGCCAAGTTATATCAGAGATGTCTACAGATATGTTGCCTTTGGGATTGTCTATCCTCGGAGTTTCTGAAGTAGAGAACGACCATGTACTCGACGATTTAGTACATCAGAAGGCATTGGCTTCGCGCAATTTCCAGTTTGTACATATTGAAGGCCCCGATCGTCGTGGTGTGGATTGTGCCGTGATCTACAATTCTCGTTTCTTTCAAGTTGACACAAAGCGTCTGGTGCCTTATGCTACTAGTGATACTGCTTTCAAAACTCGTGGTTTTCTGGTGGTCAGAGGCAAACTTGCCGGCGAGGATCTTGCTGTAATAGTCAATCATTGGCCATCTCGTTTTTCCGGTTCTCCCTTTCGTGAATCGGCTGGACTCCAGGTTAAGAGTGTTAAAGACTCATTAATGACAATCAATCCGATGATGAAGATTATTATTATGGGCGATATGAACGATGACCCTGATGATGCCAGTATGAAAACAGAGCTGGGAGCTCGTCGTGAGCAGAAGGAGGTGAAGTCTCCATTCGATTTATACAATCCATGGTGGAACACGCTCCGTTCTAAAGGCATTGGAACGTTGGAATACAAAGGTCATTGGAATCTTTTCGATCAGATAGTTGTTAATGGTAGTTTATTAGGTGACGATCGTTCTACCCTTAAATTTTTAAAGAACGAAGTCTTTCGCAGTGACTATATGATACAGACTGAGGGCAATTATAAAGGATATCCCAAGCGTACTTATGCGGGTGGAGTATGGCTCAATGGTTATAGCGACCATTTACCTACTATCATTTATTTAATAAAAGAAGTCAACTAATCCGAGTCTTCTTTTGTTGTACAATATTTTATTATGCAATTGTTCTAAAACGATATAGGGTTGCACCTATCGTCATGCGATAAGTGCAACCCTCTGTCTTTTTGTGATATTACATTGCAATTTATATCACATTATTTCTTCTTAAGAGAAAGTTCTTTCTCTTTCCATTCATTCATCAATTCGGAAATCGTATTTTTTACACTCATTATTCGGCTGCTACGATAAGCATTCGCACCGGCAAAAGCAAATCCGTTTTTAAAGTTTCCTTTAAAGGCATTATAAAGAGCCAGCATAATACAATACGGACTCTTGGATATGTCACAGGTTTTTATGCAATGGAAAGGGCAATATTTGGGTTGTTTGATGCCTTCTTTCACTTGGCTTAAAAAGAAACCACTGATTGCACGGCCGGGCATACCAACGGGGCTTTTGATTATCTCAATATCTTCTTCTTTTGCATCCAGGTATTGTTGTTTGAATTCCATAGAAGCATCACATTCGTCTGTCGTGACGAACCGGGTGCCCAATTGCACTCCAGAAGCGCCCAATTCCATCATCTTGCATATGTCAGATCCGGTATAGATGCCGCCCGCTGCAATGACAGGAATCTTTTTATGGTACTTCTCTTCGTAGATAGCGGTTTCGCTTACAACTTGGGGCAAAATTTCTTCCAACGAATAGTGTTCGTCGAAGATTTGATTTTCTTTGTAGCCCAGATGTCCTCCTGCCTTTGGCCCTTCGACTACTACAGCATCCGGAAGGTAATTGTACAGGCTATGCCATCTTTCGCAAATAATTCCTAGTGCACGAGCTGATGAAACAATAGGTACAAGTTTCGTTTTACTTCCTTTCTCCAGAAATTCCGGCAGATTGAGCGGAAGTCCGGCTCCACTGAAAATGATATCAACTTTTTCTGATATGGACGTTTTCACCATATCGGCAAAGTTTGACATAGCGACCATAATATTAACTCCTATGATGCCTTTAGCTTTTTGTTGTGTTTCTTTTATCTTTTCACGAGCCGTTTTCAGTTCTTCTTTGAGTCCTAAAATGCATGCTTCTCTAAAATTTGTTGATAAATTATTATACAAAAGCCCTAGGCCGGCACATGAAATCACACCAACACCTCCTTCGTTTGCAACGGCCGAGGCTAAGCCGGATAAGGAGATACCTACGCCCATTCCACCTTGAATGATGGGGATTCGTATTTTTAAATCTCCGATAGATAAATTTTTCATTTTATACTATAATGTCATAAAGTTGTATGATTGCGTTCTATCGCAATCTTTTTTTCTACTTAAATAGCTGCAATAAAAAGCACATGAAGAAGTCGGGCTTTTTGCCCATGTGATAATTATTACGTACAAACACATAAATTGGATTCGCATGATGTATCTGTAATGACGTGCGAACCTTAATAATGCCAACAAAAAAAGCTGAATTCTATTAATTATGGCGAAGAAAAACCCCGAAAAAAAAGATGAGGGGAAAATATTGCTAAATAAAAATTTCAATACAAACTTAATTGTTTCGGGTGCAAGTTATTACAATAACTTGGATAATTTCTTCGTTTGACTGAATATTTAAATATAATTTCGTTCTTATAACGAATAGCAATAAACAATGCTGCTTCTATTATGAATCTTTTTTTTATGTGTGCACACCCCATTGACGCAACAAATCGCTGAACAATAAGCGCTTATATCCAACTCGTTTTTCGGAACGTATTTCGAGGTGAACATTCATCGATATTCTGATACTTTTTTAACCATATATACGAAACCTGCAGTGGTACGGAATTTGGGCACATCCAGCATCGCGAGGTGTTCGACGAAGGCTGCTACTTTGATATCGCGCATGGTTGAAGGACTTTTTCTACGCAGTGTTTCATACAGTTGTGATATGGAGAGCTGTAGATGGTCGTTGTTTCCTTCCAGTCCGACTGGACAATATATTGAAATGGACTTCATAACTATCTTTGAAAAAGTTGTCCTATTGTTGCATGATTCTTTTTAACTTGTGCTCGTTTTTTGCACTTTCTTCTGTTTTCAATTTATTCATCTTGATGGATTGTTTAATAGGCGGTTCGTATGCTGTTCGCCAGTTGTTATTTTTATTATTTAATGCAAATTAATAGCGGTATAATGGGACCGAAGTAACGTTTGTATATTAACTGAAAAAGAGTTATCTTTGTAGTATGTAGTTAGCGTCTCACAGCTGTGAGACACTTATATCACGGTTGTGCGACACCTGTATCACAGCTGTGAGACAAGTGTCGCACACGTGTGAGACATCTTTTGGAAACTTTTTATTAACAACTTAACAATCAATGCTATGGGAACAGTCAGGTATGGCCTTTACGACAATCCAAGTCGCAAAAACGGACAGAAACGCTATCATGTACGAGTATCTAACCCACAACGCATGTCGTTTGAAGAGGTGTGCGAAATGATAAATCATGCTTCGTCTCCCACAGAAGGTGATGTGAAGGGTGTGGCAGAGGGATTGTCGTATGTGCTCACCGCTAAGCTTTCGGAGGGTACCAGTGTACATATTGCCGGAATCGGTTATTTCAGTATCGGTATTGCTGCACCGGGAGTGGACGAGCCTGGTGAATTGAACAGTAAACAGGTAAAGGTGAAGACCATTCATTTTGAACCGGATGTGGAACTGATGAATAAGGTGCTGGAGAACACGACTTTCGAACGTTCGCAAGCCTATAATATCTCATCCGATCTGTCGGATGCGGAAATGAAATTGAAATTGCGTCAGCACTTTGAAGATAACGATTGCATTACGGCAAAGGAATTTCGGCTGTTGATGAAATTAACCAGAGCTACAGCCTACAGGCGGTTACAAAAGTTTTGTAAAGGCCCGTTTCCCATCTTCCGCCGTATGGGCGGCACCACTTCTTCGGTGTATGTGTTGGCAAAAGATGCGGAATGGAAGTTGAAATAGACCCACCTGCTGTCATTCGGATCGTAAAGAGTCGATAAAGGTTAATTGTTTTTCGAGCATGCGTGTCAGAGGCATGTCCAAATTGTGTTTCTCGGCTTCGATGACAGGGCGTGAATAGAGGTAGTATACCTCCATCGGGCGATGATAATCGAAATCGAGTTTCATGCTGGGCGAATAGGGCGGCATGGTTTTAGTGACGGCTATCATGGTGTCGGCAAACGACTCTCTGAGGGGTTGTTCTAGCCCGATGCTGTTGGCCGTTCTGATGACTTCTATCATCATGCTTTTGATAAGCGACTCGGTGGCTTTGTTGCTCAGCAGCAAGTCTGTCGTGGTATTGAGCACTACTGTCAGTCCGTTGAACGGGATATTCCATACTGCCTTTTTCCACCGGGCTATTGCATAGTCGCTGCATGTAGCTTCTATGCCCGCTGTATTGAAGTCGTCTACGATCTGTTTCAGCAGGGCAGAGTCTTGACAAGAATAGGGTGCTATTACCAGTCTGCCTAGAGATTGGTGCGTAATGACGCCCGGATTGAATTTTCCGGAGCAGATAAAAGCGAGTCCCGCAGCGATACGGAGGGTAGGGAACTGCTCTTGTAAGTCGGCTTCGAGTCCTATACCGTTTTCTATCAGAATGACTAATGTGTTTGGGTGCAATAACGGGGGCAGTATTTCTTTCAACAGACCGTTGTTGATGGATTTGAGGCAAACCAATACGACATCGCATTGAGGCATATCTGTGGTATGGTGGTATGCCGCTACATTGGACAAGTGAAAACTACCGTCAACGGAATCGATCTGAAGTCCGTTGGCCTTTACGAACTCGTAGTCTTTGTGAAATAGAAAGTGGACTTCGTGACCGAATTTACTTAATTTGGCTCCATAGTATCCGCCTATGGCACCTGTTCCTATAATTCCGTATTTTAGTGACATCTTTGTAGTTTATTTATAGTTTTAATGTGCAATTGAATACAAATGTCACGATTTATCGGACATATTCAAAGTAACTGCCTGTCTTTTTATAATATATTAAGGAAGGTGAATGATGAATCGTCTTGTTGTTAATGATACGTATATAGTTGATTCATAGTGCGTTTATGGGTGTCTTCTCGGGATGGCTAAAATAGTATCAGAATGTCGGCGAATATTCATTTCGAAATACGTTCTGAAAAACGAGTTGGAAATAAAATATTATTGTTCACTGACTTATTGCGTCAATGGGGGTGCATTCTTTATTTTTCAATCCATGTATAGGTAAGAACAAAGTCCGAGTGTAGGCGATAATGAATATTGTATTCGTGCTGTTGCGGAGTGCGGTATTCGACAGCGCGAAAAACGCCTTCCGTTTGGACTTGAAAAGGAAAGATACGCAGGTGTTTGATGAGATCTACTTCGAGTAGATTAAGGCATTTGTATATGGTTTCTTTGGCAGACCAATGCAAAAGAAGCGACCATATTTGGTCTCCTTGATATATGGCAGGTTTTTCGTCCGGTCGCAGATAATGACTTGTGACTTTTTCTACTCGCTTGCCGTATTGTTCGATATCGATGCCTACTTCGGCATCCGGGCTCAGAATAACGGCCGCATAACCCTTGGTGTGTGAAATGCTGATGTGGTAGGAACCGTCGGCTATGTAGGGCTTGCCATTCACGTTGTAATCTATTTTCAAGTGTTTGCCTGACAGGGTATATAGAAGTGCTCGTACGGCAAGCCATTCCAGCCGGCGATGAGGAGCTGTGAATTGTTGGAGTTGGTCTTCTTCGGTTTGCGAAAAGGGGAATAACAGCCGAAGTTGCGCCTCGCTTTCACTGATTTGCCATACGGCCCATTGGACTGTATCTATTTGGTGTTGTTGAAGTATGGGCATGATTGTTATTTCTCTTCTTCAGATGTCTCTTTTCGCTTATTTGCTTCGGAGTTTGTCTCTTTGATGGTGAACTTGACCTTTTTGATGCGTCGGCTATCAACAGCAAGCACTTCGAATTCGTAGTTTCGATAGATTACTTTCTCGTGAAGCGCAGGAAATTCTCCTTTCAGTTCGAGCAACAGGCCGGCAATGGTATCGGCATCGCCTTCTACCTCTTGGAAAAAGTCTTCTTCAAGGTTAGTTTCCTTATAGAAATCGGTAAGCAACGTTTTGGCTTCGAATATCCACGTATGGTCGTTTATTTCGATAAAGTTATTTTCATCGTCGTCGTATTCGTCGTGTATCTCTCCGACAATTTCTTCGATGACATCTTCCATGGTAACGATGCCCGAAGTGCCACCAAACTCATCGACTACAATGGCAATATGAACGCGGTTGGCTTGGAATTCGCGCAGCAGTTCGTCAATCATTTTGGTCTCTGGAACAAAATAGGCGGGGCGGATGAGCGATTGCCAACGGAAGTTGTCATTTTTTGTCAGATGAGGAAGCAAATCTTTGATATAGAGTATGCCTTTTATATTGTCTAGCGAATCGATATAGACTGGAATTCTGGAATAGATGTTCTCTTTGATGCAGGTGAGCACTTCTGAGAATGTTGCATGAACGTTGAGAGTCACGACATCCATGCGTGGTATCATAATGTCTTTGGCAGCTTCTCCGCCGAAACGTATAATGCCTTCAAGGAGATTGTTCTCGACTGATATTTCCTCTTTGTCGGTCAGCTCCAATGCATGTGACAACTCGTTGACGGAAATGTTGTATTTTTGACTTTTCTGTGCGAAATATTTGTTGATGAAAGTGGTGGAGTGTATCATGGCATATGATACCGGACGAAAGAAAGAGCGTAAGAGCGTGATGGTAGGAGCCGCAAAGCGGCAGAAAGCGAGCGACTTTTGTGCAGAAAATATTTTGGGCATGATTTCGCCGAAAAGTAGGAGTACAAAAGTAAGGATGATCGTCAGCATGATGAATTCTACAATAGGCGATGTGAAATGAATACAGGTGCCGAAAAAGTAGTTGCAGAGCATGATGATCGTGACGTTGACTAGATTGTTGGTGATAAGCACCGTGGTGAGTAATTGCTCTTTGTCTGCCAGAAGTGAGGTGATGCGTTTATCTGAGAGCGATTCGCTCGATTCTATTTTGTTCAAGTCGGTGGGCGACAGTGAAAAAAAAGCAATTTCGGATGCCGAAGCAAAAGCCGAAACAAACAATAGGATACCTACTAACACAATTGCTACTAAAGCGGATGTGGTAGGGGGCGTAATCGTTGTTGAACTGAAAATATTTGCCCCTATAAAGTATAAATATACGTCTGAATCCAAAAATAAAAGAATTAGTTAAACAATGGTCAGAGAGAAGCAGAGCTACTTTCCGGCGTTGATGAATTTTTCGGAGTCAACATCTCGAGGTTTTCTACATAAACTTCCGTGATGTATCGTTGGGCTCCCGATTTGTCGTTATATGACCGAGTACGAAGTTTGCCTTCGATATAAAGTTTGTCTCCCTTGTGGACATATTTATCTATAACTTGAGCTATTCGGTTGGAAGCAACAATGTTGTGCCAATCGGTTCGCTCAGGAACTTGTGTCCCATTGGGAAGAGTATATCCACGCTCGGTGGTGGCTATAGAAAAAGTGGCGACAGCCTGACCGCTATCGAAATATTTCACTTCGGGGTCTTTCCCTACGTTTCCTAATAAGATGACTTTGTTGACAGACATTTTAATAACATTAATAAGTTTGTTCCTGCAAATTTAAATAGAAATCGGACGCTATGCAAATTATTTTTTTATTTCTTCCGTTTATATTTTGTTTAAGCTTGGTCTGTTGCAAATGCTAGTCTGTATACAGGCTTAAAAAGACTTTTGAAAACCGATTTTTGTGCTTAAGCAAAAATGCAAATAAAAAAGAGAATGAATATATACTTTTTTAGCTATATTCTTTTTATCTTTGAGGCTAGGAATCGGAAACTTATATTTTTTTATATGGCTAAGACAATAATATGTAATGAATGTTATCTACTTGAAATAAGGCTGGATAATTGCTGTGTAGATGTATGGAGAACCGTAGAGGTCCCTTCGGATATTTTGTTGCCGGAATTGCATCAAGTGATTCAAACGGCAATGGGTTGGTGGAATGAACACTTGCACCAATTTATGAAGGGCAAAGTTTATTATATGTCGAAAGACAGCGTGAAAGAAAATATGAATTTTGGTATGTGCAACGTGGATATGTTGGCTTATGAAAAAATTCACTTATCGGAATTGTTGGCTAAAAAGGGTGAACAGCTAAAGTATGAATATGATTTTGGTGATTCGTGGTTTCATACAATAACCTTGTTGGAGCATCGATCATATACAGAAGATGAAAGCCATCAACCAAAATTGATAGCTGGAGAAAATGCTTGCCCACCCGAAGATTGTGGTGGAATATTTGGCTATCAGGGTGTGGTGGAAGCTACAAAACACAAACGCTCGGAAAGATACAAAGAGCTTAAAGATTGGCTCGGTGAAGATTTTGATCCATATCTATTTGATAAGAATAAAACGGGGCTTGCTGTACAAGATTGTCTGTCTTGATTGAGATCGTCTGTAGGATCTATTATCATTAACCACCCGAATAGATGGTTAATGATAAAATGAGGAGTTAAGCGTTCAATGCTTTCTTTACTACTACCGATAGAGGAGTAGTGGCATGTCCTATCAATTTTGAGAGTACGTGACTATCGTCGTAAAGATCGCCTTTAGAAGCACTGACATCCCAGCTAGCAAGGGCTTTTGCCAAAGGTGTGGGAAGGCCTGCGCCCATGAGAACTGCTGCATATTTATCTTCCGAAAGATCGTTGTAAGGAATCGTTTTTCCTGTTTGCCGTGATATTTCGGCAGCCAGATCGGTTAGCGTAAATGATTCGTCGCCGGACAATTCGTATGTTTTCCCTTCATTATTCGGAGTGGTCAACACAATGGCTGCCGCTTCTGCATAGTCGGCTCTTGCAGCAGATGAAATTTTTCCGTTGCCTGCGCTACCTACTAAAGCACCTGCCTTAACTGCACTTGGAACGGATGCCGTATAGTTTTCGGTATACCATCCGTTGCGTAACAATGTGAATGTAATGCCCGATTTGGCGAGAGCTTGCTCTGTAGCTACATGCTCTGCGGCGAGGTTCAGGCTTGATGTATCTGCATGGAGAAGACTGGTATAGATTATCCATTTTACGCCGGCTTGTTGAGCTGCTTTGATGACACTTTCGTGCTGGCGCTTGCGTTGACCTACTTCGTTGCTCGAAATGAGTAAAAGGTAGTCTATGCCTTTTAACGATTCGGCTAATGTCTCGGGTTTGTTGTAATCAAATACTCGACTTGCAATATTCATGTCGACAGCTTTTTCTGGTGTTCTTACCAATGCGGTTAGATTATTTGCATTTGTTTTTTCTTTTAGTTTTTGTACTACTAAACGACCTAGTTGTCCGGTAGCGCCTGTAATTCCAATTTTCATCATGTTTTAATTTTAATTGTAACTGTTTAATATTTCTCATTCGAGTTTCCTGAATTCGGATGAGCTCTTGTCTTCATCTCTGTCTTTAATATTCTCCGAAAAGGGTGTTAATGGAATTGACTCGCAAATTCAGCCAATGTCTTGTCTTTTAGAAAATTGATAACAACTCTGTCTGTCTCTGAAAATAAGTTTTCCAGTTTCTCATTGATCCTTTTTCCTATCGGACATAATGGATTGGGACATTGGTTCTTTTTACCCAATACTTCGGAATTCTTTACGGCGATGTAAATATCTGCCAGAAAGATCTCCGTTGCGGGCTTGTTCAACGTCGATCCGCCATCTTTCCCTTTGCGGGTAAAAACAAGCTTTGCCTCGTGTAGCATACTCAGTTCTTTTCTCACTATAACGGGATTGATTCCGATGCTACTTGCTATCCATTCGGAGCTAAGATACTCTCCCGGACTTACTGTCAGTAAGGTGAGTATGTGTATCGCTGTTGCAAATCTTGTATTACTCATAACAGGGGCAAATATACAATCTATATTTAAATGTAACAAAACTTATTACATTTATTTTTATTGTTTTATATTCCGTTTACTACATTGTTGTTTTTCAATTAAATGGCTATTGTGTCAGAGTGTAACTGAGCGGCTTTTCGATAGGCCATTTTAAGTAAATTGACCGATATCGATGCTCATTATAAAGAATAGGGCGAACTATACGAAACATGAAAAGGGAGAATGCTATTTGGGTACTGCATTTTTCTCTAAAAACCGATAGACTAATTGAGGCATCGCATAGTTTCTCCATTCTGCAATCGGGATAGGAAAATAATGGACAGGAAGTTGGATCGTTGTTTCCTTAATTTCTAATAAGTAAAAGTCTGCATAAATAATTCGATGGCTCAATACATGTTTTACCTTTTCGATATGGGATAATTGCACCTGACTGCCAATAGCTGTTGTCAATAAGTGAAAGCTTTCATCCTCCAAAAGTTGTAAAGCGTCCAACTGCTGGGGCGTTTCTATTAGTGGGAGTTCGTAAAGATTGTGCCATATATCTTTGTCGGTGCGTTTGTGTAGCCAAAGCGTCTTCGAGGTACGTATCAACAGGTAATTGAAATAACGGGCGGAAGTCTTTGTCTTGTGATTTTTGACCGGCAATTGATTCACTTTGTTTTTAGCAAGTGCCAAACAGGAGTTTGATAGCGGGCAATCGTGACACCTGGGCATAGCTGGAGTACATTGAATGGCACCGAAATCCATGATGGCTTGGTTGTATTCGCCGGGATGATCTTTGTCGAGCAATGACTGCGCCCATTCGGCAAACTCCCTTTTACCTTCAGTAGAGTCGATAGGCGTTTTTATGTCGAAATATCGGGAGAGAACTCTATATACATTTCCATCGACTACCGCGTATGGCATTCCGTAGGCAATGGAACAGATAGCCGCTGCTGTGTATGGACCGACACCTTTCAGCTCTAACACCTTATTATATATAGTAGGAAAGCAGCCATTCATGCTTTTTGCCGCTTCGTGCAGATTTCGCGCTCTTGAATAATATCCCAATCCCTGCCAGTAGTGTAGCACTTCGTCTTCATTGGCCTGGGCAAGCGAACGTATATCGGGAAAGCGATTCACGAAGCGTAAATAGTAGTCCAAACCTTGATCGACACGAGTCTGTTGAAGAATAATTTCGGAGAGCCATATAAAATAAGGGTCGGACGTTCTGCGCCATGGTAAATCACGAGCGTTTGTGGTATACCAATTGTGTAATATTTCGGAAAAGACAGACATTGATTATTGCTTTTTAAACTGAATATAGACGACAAAGATAGAAAATATTACTCAATCCCTTGGTTGATGTTATTTTTTTTGAAATTAAAGCGAAATAAATTTTTAATAAAGCCCGAAAGTTCATATATTTGCAGTCCGAAATAACAGTGAATAAAAATAGGGAATAAATAATTTATATATTAAAAGAACTATGACAAAAGCAGATATCGTCAGCGAGATCGCGAAAAAGACAGGAATTGAGAAAACATCCGTGTTGGAAGTTGTTGAATCGTATATGGAAGTCGTTAAGGAATCCTTGGCAAAAAACGAAAATGTTTACTTGCGTGGTTTCGGTAGCTTTATCGTAAAGAAAAGAGCTCAGAAGACTGCTCGTAACATTTCTAAAAATACCACGATCATTATTCCGGAGCATAATATTCCGGTATTTAAACCGGCTAAAACTTTCACTATTTCGGTTAAAGAGTAAATTATTGTAATTGTTTTATCAAATTATAAATTTTTTTTAATTATGCCAAGTGGTAAGAAGAAAAAGAGACACAAGATGTCTACGCATAAGCGTAAAAAAAGACTAAGATTGAACAGACATAAGTCTCGTAAATAGACAAGGTGTGTTGTCAAAGCCTTATAACAAACTTGAAAGCTCTGTCTTTTGAGTTTGTTTTTTATATTTGTAATGTAAATAACAAAGAAAAACATTGTGACAAGTGAATTAGTAGTAGATGTACAGCCCAAAGAAGTGTCACTTGCTCTTCTCGAAGACAAGAGCTTGGTAGAATATCAAAACGAAAAACAAAACGCTTCTTTTTTGGTAGGTAACATGTATTTAGGACGCGTCAAAAAATTGATGCCGGGCTTGAACGCATGTTTCGTGGACGTCGGCTATGAGAAAGATGCTTTTCTTCATTATTTGGACCTAGGAGCTCAGTTTAATTCTCTCGAGAAGTTCGTCAAACAGACTTTAAGCGATAAGAAAAAATTGAATTCTATTTCGAAAGCAACCATACTTCCCGAACTTGAAAAGGAAGGCACCATAGCCGGAACGCTCAAGGTGGGACAAGAAGTAATGGTGCAAATAGTCAAGGAGCCTATCTCTACAAAGGGACCTCGCTTGACTTCCGAAATATCATTCGCTGGACGTTATCTTGTTCTTATTCCTTTTAATGACAAGGTGTCGGTATCGCAAAAAATTAAATCATCGCAAGAACGTGTACGTCTCAAGCAATTATTGATGAGCATCAAACCGAAACATTTCGGAGTGATTGTCAGAACGGTTGCCGAAGGTAAACGGGTTGCGGAATTGGATAGTGAACTTAAAGTTCTGTTAAAACATTGGGAAGATACAGTTGTAAAGATTCAGAAAGCCACTAAATTTCCTTCTCTGATTTATGAGGAGAACAGTAGGGCCGTTGCTATGCTTCGCGATTTATTCAATGCTTCGTTTGAAAATATTTATGTCAATCAAGAAGCTGAATATCATGAGATTAAAAATTATGTCGCATTGATAGCACCCGAAAAGGTGGATATTGTTAAACTGTATAAAGGGCAACTACCTATTTTTGATAATTTTAATATTACCAAGCAGCTCAAATCTTCGTTTGGTAAGACGGTATCATATAAGAACGGTGCCTATCTGATTATTGAAAGTACGGAGGCTCTCCATGTGGTCGATGTAAATAGCGGCAATCGGACAAAAAATGCCAACGGACAAGAAGCCAATGCTATTGAAGTGAATCTTGGTGCTGCCGACGAATTGGCTCGCCAACTTCGATTGAGAGATATGGGAGGTATTATAGTAGTGGATTTTATTGATATGGGTGAAGCTGTCAATAGGCAGAAACTCTATGAAAAAATGTGCGCCAATATGCAAAAGGACCGCGCCCGCCACAATA